>JAKVCB010000037.1 GCA_022448345.1 Pirellulales bacterium | reverse complement strand
AGCATCGCGGTCAGGGAGCAGGCGGCCATGCAGATTGGTCCTTTGCTGCGTACCGGAAGTGCTTCAAAAAGTCCTTGCGAGGGGGATGGGAATGTCCAATCCACCCCTGGCAATGTCACGATAGTCGTCGGCAGAAATTGTCGTTGTGGAAAGAGCATGTTTTTATTCCGATGGGTGCTCAGGTGGTCCGGCAGACCAGGTGGATTGACGCGGGTGAGGTCCGTCCATGTTTTAGCCTTGAGCTCAAACGTAGGCTTGTTGAAACTCCCGACGAATTTGTGCCTGTTCGCTCGAATTGATCCAGGTGGCAGACAACGGGACCGCGATGGCAATCATGCCGGTTATCCAAGGTCCGTCAGGAAAGGAAATAAACAAGCACAAGAGCCATGCCCAGAAAACGGCCCCAGCAGTTCTCCAAAGGCTTAATCTCGCGTTCCGTATGGGGTCGGCGCCTTTCCAAAAACGGAGCACAAGGAACAAGCCAGCAAAGTAACCCATGGAGGATAAGAGCGGTAAAAATCTCTCCGGTGCGTGAAGGTCTGGCTGATCATTGCCGCCGATGGTTGAGACTTCCTCAGGCAAGAAAATCGATTCGGCCAACAGCCACTTGGAAAGGCCAAACGAAACCAGTCCCACTCCCAGGCCCATCGCTAACATGGCAAGGCGCCGCAGGGCCGGATCTGGAGTGTGAACTTCCCAGTATTTCTGAGCAACCAGTACAGTCCACGCCCCCACGATGCTCGAGAGCGTGAGCCAGGCGTAACGGGAAGCCCAGGCGGTGAGTGGGTCTGTCAGGTCGTAATCTCCCATCAGCCACACCAGTCCCATGATTGCGATGGCCACTGCGCTGGTCAGCAGTGAACCGATAAGTTCAGTGACCCGTTGTCGTGCGGGTTTTTTGCGCAAAGACTGGCGGCCAAGTTCCTGCCAACTCACGTACCGTGATCGTCTTGCCCCGACTCCGGGTACAGAATTAGATGGAGGAGTTTCGGTTTCAGTTGGTGGGGCTACGAGGGTAGCCGGGATAGGTTCTTCCCCAGACAAAACCACGGGCCTAACCGGAGTGGACACCAGCTCAGGGGCTGGTTTGAGTACGTGTTGCAGATCATTCGCATTGTCGTGAACGGAAACGGAATGGCCGGCCGCACCAGGATCCTTGTGAAACCGTTTCGCCGGCGATGCCGAAGACAGCAGCTTGGTTCCCACCAATTCGATTCCTAAGGGGGCGACCATTTCGCTGACGGTCGAATAACGGTGGGCCGGATCTTTGGCGAGGGCCTTGGTGATGACCTGTTTGTAGGGTTTTGGTAACCGACTCAGGTTGGGTTCGTCGGTGAGGTGTTTCATGATGATTTCCTGGCTGGTTTCACCTTCGAAGGGCACACCACCGGTCAACATTTCATGCAACACGATGCCCAGGGCATAGATGTCAATTTCTTTCCCGTAGATCCCCTTGCCAATTTCGGGGGCCATGTAGTGGAATGTTCCCACGCTTGCGGTTTGACCACTACGACGGCTTACCGAGATGAACTTGGAAAGACCATAGTCGCCAATTTTGACCAGGCCCTCGTCCAGAAAAATATTGCCAGGTTTCAGGTCGCGGTGCACAATACCGTGGTCGTGCAAGTAGGCAGTCCCGGCAGCAATTCCCGAGAGCCAACTGCGGACCAGTTCGTCGGGCATGCCCTGGGGATGGCTGTCAATGACATCTTTCAGCGATTCTCCCCCGATGTATTCCATGATGACCCATCCGTCGCCGTGCTCGTCGTATTGAATATTGAACAACGAGACAAGATTTGGATGTTTCAAGTTGAGGCATTGACTGACCCCGCGTAACTCGACGTCAAGATTGCGCTGAATATGTTTCAGGGCAACCTCTTTGCCTGCGTCGCTGGTTGCAAAATAGACGGCGCCAAATCCACCTGCTCCAATCCCGCGCTTGATCGTGTACCCTTCCAGGGGGCGTGAACCACTGGCGCGTGTAAATTTCATGGCTCCAACCTGCAGGTGTTCGCGCTGATTCAAATCGACAGCCTTTTTACTGGCGGTCAGGTCACGCTCTGAGGGGGATATCGCCGTTTGGTCATTCATAGGTCTACCTTCAACACGGCCGGTCAAGGAACTGGCCGATTGGAGACGCAAAACCAGCTTGCCCCGGCAACCGCCCTTATTCTAAACCATACCTATCCCAAAACCAGTACGAAGACAACGCGCAGGTATTCCCTGTCACCAGCAGTGTTTTGCAAAGGCGCGAATACAAGTTGCCACTGGAAATCCTTGGGGAGTGTGTTTTCCTTAAAATGGTTCCAAGCTGAGTGCAAAATCGCCCCCGGAGACGCGTGAATCCCATCCCAGTTTGCCTTGTCCATCATGAACTTGGTCGTCAATTTCAATCGACTTCGAAGCCCGGCAGTACAAGTCGTCTGCATGTCTGTACAAAACCACGTTCTCGGTCCAGTCACGGCAGAGGATGTGGTTTCCTTGGCGTGGCCCCAGGACGCATGACTCGGCCATCAAAAGAATGCCGTCTGCAGAGGGCTGGGTACGGTGGGGACTTTGGAAATCGAGCCGGGCGGTTGCACTGAAGGCATGAGGCTTGCGAAACTGGAGGACCACATTGGATCCCAGCACAATTTCTACGCCGTCGGTGAGTAGCGCCTGGTTGCGAATCTTTTTTCCGTTCAGCCAGACCGTTTCATCGGGTTCTATCACGTACTCGCCATCTTCCCGCCAGATCTTTGCATGATGGCGGGAGAGGTCTCCAAAAACGGGGACGTCGACAGTCGTGCCGGGCACCGCCTGGCCGAGTGCGACCTGGTTGTTGGTGCAGACGATAAATCCACCGACAGCATCAACCCAGAGTAAAAAACGCGGATGGGATTTTTGAACAATCACGTTCTATTCCTCGTCAGCTCGTTTCGGCCAGTTTGGCGATTGACGGTGGGTATCGTATTGGCCAACAAAAAAGTGGTCCCGACATTCGTCATGGGTTGTCTCCTGTTTCCGTCTGTGCCACTTTCAGGGGCCGTTTTGAGTTGGTTTTTCTGTTTGACGGGGTGGGCGACTCCCGGCACCAGGCATCACGCACTTTAGGTTTATCGAAAAAACAGCCCGGTACCAGGGTGCCGGGCTGTTGTCGCACCCAAAGTCCTAGTTGGCTGATAGTTGGGACAGTACGGACGAGGCAACTTTCGGGGTATGGCCACTTTCGGCCACCTTGCTGACCTCCTCGCCGAGCTGTTCGCCGCCCGTGAAATATTGGGCAATCTGGTCTGAAATATCTTCAGTGGCCTGCGGCAAGTCCAAGGGGATCCGGGCATGGAAGTCGGTTTGGGCATCAAGCAACTTTGCACTGACTTCGATGCGCGTATGGATGTCGCTAACCAACTCTCGAGTACGTGCCAGGTGACTGTCGTCAAAGTTGAATTCGCTGGTTGTTTGAGCGACCTCAACCATTTTCAGGCGCGCTTCGAGGTTTTCCACATCGATCTCTAATTGTTGCTTGGCGGCCAGCATTCCGTTTAGTTTTTGTCTGGCTGCGACGAGAGTTCGCTGGCGGGCCCCCAAAACCTTGCGGAGGTTAAAAGAGGTTTCGTCGGCCGTTTTGTAATGCTTGAAGCGGCTGGTCAAGTCAATGTTCACGCGGGCAACCGGGTAGGTTCGACTGGCGAGCTGGCAAAACTCTTCTCCCTGACTTTGGTCCAGGACTTCCTTGATTTTCAAAATTTCTTTCCGATCAAGAGCAAGCCTGTCGTCAGCGCGAGCGACACGTTCTTCCAGTTGGTGAACTTGGATTTCTTCCTTGGCGATCAAGTGCATGTTGCGCCGGATTTCTGGTGTGAGGTCTTTAATCATTTGCCGTGCCCGGTCGATTTCGTATCCGATCGAGACACTGTTTTTGACCGTGTCGGACACCTTGTTGAGCGTGGTCTTCATATAACTGGACACATTCCGGCCAAAGCCGAGTCCCAAGAGTAAAGCGGCGGCAATTCCCAACAACAGGCCTTTTTTCAACATCGGATCGGTCTCCTTCACATAACGAGTGTGGCACAAATGGTCCCCTCTGGGACTTTTAGCAAGGTCCCCCAGCACCGAATCTGGTGGGAGGTTCTGTCTGTTATTCGCCGGCGAAGTTCAGTTATTGGCCTCTCTTCCCCAAAGAACTGAAAAATTTTCTCTCTCGCAGCTGCGGTGTGGACTTTTATCTTTCTTTTTCAACGCGTGTGCGGCCTGTTTTTAGGCAGGAACTGGTTTGGCGAGTTTCACACTGCCGTTTGCCACAGGTGGCAGAGTCGGTAGCCGGTCTCCGGCGGCCCTTGGCGGTTCTTCGGACACAAATTGGCCTGGATGGCAAAATGGCCGAGGGAGCCACTTTGGGATCATTGGATCCATGTATTTTCGATAAAACGGGAAAATTTCAGGGGGCTTCCCTGGGAAATCCCGGCCTGATGCGCGTTGCCGTAGGAGTGGGGAACCGGGAAAACCTGCCTCGCAACTTATTTTTCGTGCATTTTCTTCGTTTTCTAACTATCATGGTGAGATAGGCACAACCTTATCGAGGCATGGTTCGTATCAGAACCAACAGGGTGAGACTGACGCGGCAAAAAATATTTTTTTGGCCGATTTAGCAAATGGCGTTAGGATGTAGCAGGACGCGCTCGTCACTCGGTAACAGCCTCACTGATGCTGATTTTTTCAACGAACTTCCCGTCCCGGTATTGAGAGTGAATAGAACCACAAGACCAGATTGCTTTAGAAGCATCTCCTCGTGAGTTATGTTTTGTTGTCGTGTTTTAACCCTCTCATGCGACTTCAAAACCGGTTCAACTTTCTTGCCGGTGACGGGATTTTTTATATCAGTGTCGTTCACTCTGACGACCCCACGCACGATTGCTTGAGCCCCGCAGTTATCCATTTTGGGTATCGCGGAGAGCCGTGCCCAAAGCCCACGTTTTCGCGCTGACCAACAGCACCGGCCAGAACCACCGCTTTGACCAAAAAAAGTGCACGACCGGTTTGCGGCCTGTTGAGAGTAGATTTTGGGTCTACATCAGGTTCGTGTTCAATCCAAAGCGAAAAGGTGGACCTGAAAACAAAAATAGTGCGACGTTCGAGTCCTTTATGGTTCGCACACCGATTCGGTAACCTGTCAGGCGGGGCCAGAAATTTGGTCTTTCCGTGACCATCAGGCCCGGGATTCCCCGTTCTTCTCTTGTATTCTTCTCTTGAGCGCGAGTTGGGCTTATACTGACCGGCTCAACTCGGGGAGGCCTCATCCCCGCAGGAGAGACCTGTACGCTGGTAAATTCACCAGTTCCCGCCGAGAAATTTCCTCCCCCCACCGCTACAACCAACCGTTCCGGTTAAACCGACAGGCCGGCTAGGTAGCTTCCCCCGGACTAAAATTTTTAGACATGAATTACTGCTCCCATGTTTCGATCCAACGTCGTCCATCTCAGAGCCGCACCAGATTTTCCCAGTCGACTGGTTTTACGCTAGTTGAACTTTTGGTGGTCATTGCGATCATCGGCATCCTTATTGGGCTCATGCTACCTGCTGTCCAGGCAGCCCGCGAGTCGGCTCGGCGCAATGGGTGTGTCAATAACCTGAAGCAGCTAGGGCTTGCAACACATAACTATCACGATCTTTCCAGGCGGTTTCCGATGGGGCGGGAACGGTCGGACCAGTTTGGTGTTTCATGGGCATTCAGGCTGTTGCCATTCATTGAACAGGATGATCAATACAGAAGCCACAATCGAATCGAGCGGGTCGATGACGTGGCAAATGCGGTTGCCATGCGTACGCCAGTCGAGCCTTTTTTCTGTCCGAGCCGCCGCAGTCCGGTTGCCGACCGCGACTTTGACAACGACGATGGTCCCCCGGTCGTAGTGGGAGTGTCCGCAGGAGGTGACTATGCAGCCAACGTGGGGCGGGGTTCCCTGACTTTTGGTCTCCGGCATACGGCGGACGAGAACTCCAGCGCAGCCAAGGTGGATAGTGATTTTCGCGCGATTGCCGGTCCGATTCATACGTATTCGCGATGTAGTGCCAGGCAAGTACAAGACGGATTGTCGAAGACGATTGCGATTGGTGAAAAGCATATCCCTCCGGTCGATAGTTCCAAGCCTTCGCAAGCTGATTACACCCAGGGTGACACGGCCATTTTTGCCGGCGACTGCCCTTTCACGATATTTGCTACGGTGCGGAATGGAATGGCAGATGGTGAGAACGATCCGTCTCGCGAAAAATTCGGCAGCGAGCATGACACGGTAAGTCATTTTGTTTTTCTCGACGGTCACGTCGTTCCCGTTCAGCACAGCATCAACGAGGCGACACTGGGAAGGTTGGCCGCGATTAGTGATGGAGAGGTGATTGGCGAGGATCTGTGATGCTGAAAGGTTTAGCCTGTTTAGAAGTAGCAATGCAGGAATTGCAGGATAACTTTGCGTAGCAGGTTGTTGGACGTTGGTTCGGGGCCGGAACTGAGAAGCATGTCTGGCGTGACGTCGTTCACCTGGTATGAAAATCTGGCGGTGTGCCAACCTCTTTTCTTGCATTTCATACGAGGCGGTCGATCCTGAAAACGGGCTAGGCCGTTACCTGGACCGACTCGGTGTCTTCAGTTCGCTTTGGTGTCAATTAAGAGGCGCGTCGGGCAGCAGGCGATAGTTTTGGTGAGGGGGATTTGGTAGATTGTTGCCCGATGTGGTTTGTTTCCGTGGTTTGTTTTCGGGGGCGCTGAAGCTTGTGGTGGCGAGATCACGACTGGCTGTGCCAGGCCGAGTTAAGGTCAGGCGCGCGAATCGAAACTGGTTTGCGTCATTGTTGACCGTCATAAATTTCTTGAATCGCTGCCAAGCTGTCCATTAAGGAGTCAAGATACGTCATGGCCAAGAAAGTCAAATGGGGAGTGTTGGGGGTTGCGAATATTGCGGTCGCCAAAGTTATTCCTTCGATGCAAAAGTCGGAATTTTGCGACATCGTTGCCATCGCATCGCGCGATCTTGGCCGAGCGAAGGCGGCAGCTCAAGATCTTGGGATTGCCAAGGCCTACGGGTCGTACGAAGAGTTGCTTGCAGATCCCGAAATCGAAGCGATTTACAATCCATTGCCCAACCATCTTCACGTTCCCTGGAGCATTCGGGCTGCTGAAGCAGGTAAACATGTGTTGTGTGAAAAACCAATCGCTCTGAGCGTGGCCGAGGCCAGGCAGTTGGTGGCAGTACGAGACCGTACGGGTGTGAAGATCGAAGAAGCTTTTATGGTCCGTACACATCCGCAATGGATGGGCGTCAAAGAACTTATCGATTCTGGCAGGATCGGTGAGCTTCGATCCGTCTTGGGCCACTTCAGCTACTTCAACAACGACCCGGAAAATGTTCGCAGTCGGGTCGATTATGGCGGGGGCGGATTGATGGATATCGGATGTTATCCCATTACGACCGCGCGGTTTGTCCTCAATGAAGAACCAGCCCGCGTGGTTGGTCTGGTCGAGCGCGATCCGGAGTTGGGGGTCGACCGTTTGGCTTCAGCCATGCTCGATTTTTCCACCGCCCAGGTAATTTTCACCTGCAGTACACAAATGGTTCCTTATCAGCGGATGCATTTTTTGGGGACGGAGGGAAGAATCGAGGTGGTGATTCCGTTTAACGCGCCCAATGATCAGCCTTGTCGCATCCTGGTCGATGCTCAGGGAGATATTTTCGGCGAGGGAATTGAAGTACTTGAGTTTGCAACCTGTGACCAATATGGCATTCAGGGCGATTCGTTTTCCAGGGCCATCCTCGACCAAACCGAGGTTCCAACTCCCCTGGAAGACGCCGTCAAAAACATGGCCGTGATCGAAGCAATTTTTCGCTCGGCCGAGTCTGGAGAATGGGAAGCTGTACCCTAGCCATCCAGAAGTAACCTTAGCTGGGGGGACGGTAAGGTCAGCTTGCCACAAATGCAAACCAGTAAAAAATCCATCCTGAAAGAGTGGTAAGCACCATGTCGATCGCAGCCAGACGGGCCCAAAAAATGTGTTGCTGGCTGTAATCGGTTGGTTCAGGTGGTACCGGGAACCGGCGCAGGGCCATGAAAATCACAAAGGCCCAAAGCAGGGCTGTCGACACCGCAAACACCAGGTGGATCGCCAGGGACCAGGAAACAGCCCCCACAAACCAGGCTTCGTGGTAGTGGGGCGACGCAAGGGCCCGTTCGCGCCAGGGACTCATAAGCCGCAGGTCGACTTCAAAGAACAACAGGACACATGCCAACGTCACTCCCAGAGTCAGCTGCAATCTTTTGTGGAGCAGGAAACGTCGACGGTACTTGACCTGGAAAATACTCCAGGCCATGACAACAAGTACACCGATCATCGCAACGACCACCACATCGACCATGACCGATGCGCGTGTGCCCAGGAACCCATTTACCCCGGAATAGTCCAAAGTTAACTCCTTTTGTGGTTTCCAAGTCGTCAGTATAGGGCCTGAAAGTCTTTTCTTAGAGCCTGGCAGTCTTTTGTTGTCTCCGAGTACAAGCCCCTGCGTCAAGTCCCGATTGCCAGTCCCGATCGATGGGGTGGGGTGCTTCAAGGAGGCCAATTTTCAGATGGCCGTGAACTGCCAATGAGAAACAGAGTTTGTTTTTCATGAAGGCCCCCTTGTTGCCCCCCGCAGAGCTTCCTCCCGAATCACCCAAGGTCGACGGTCAAGCCTGGCAGAGCTACAATCAACGGTTTCACAAACAATTAGAAAACACCACTTCGTGGGTTGTCCTGGTTTTCGAGCATTCACAAGTTAGACCTAAAAGGCAGCAGAACCTATGCGAAAAAGTAAAACCCTTAAGCGGGTTCGCAATAACGAAATCGCGCGGATCGCAATTCTTGGTCATTTCATTCCCGCTTTTGTATTTCATGCAGCAAGGGCGGGGCAAGATTGCATCTGGCTTGACCTGGAGCATCGCGAAATGTCGACCAAAGAGGTTCAGGCGCTGCTCGCGTATTCACACCTTTTTGACATTGATTTCATGATTCGCCCGCCGTCGAAAGAAAAAACTCCACTGGGCCGGTATCTGGAAGACGGAGCTGCGGGGTTGATGATCCCTCAGGTTGCCAATGCGGAAGAAGCAAAGGAGCTTGTCATGGCAACCAAGTTTCCTCCTGTAGGAGACCGCGGTATCGACAATGCGGGCCTTGATTCCGACTTCAGCACTCACGATCCGGACGAATATGTAGCCTGGGTGAATCGTGAAACGTTCCTGGTGTTGCAAATTGAAACTCCCGAAGCAGTCCACAACATCGAGTCGATCGTAGCAGTGGAGGGAGTGGATGGAATTTTTGTGGGTCCCGCTGATCTGGGCCTTCGATTGCGACAATCTGGAGAAATGCCGCTGGAAGAAGCTTTCGAGAGGGTAATTGAAGCCTGTACGAAATATGACAAACCTTGGGGGTGTCCGGCATACCAGGCTGAGGAATTTCAAAAACGCTCGGGCCAGGGGGCACGTCTGCTTGCTGCGGCAAAAGCGATTGATATGGCGACAACCGGGCGGTAATCGCCGCTCTGGACCGCCTGCGGCGTGGGTTTGGCAATAGAACCATGGAGCCAATCCGCCTGGCAGAGATCGGATAGGTTGAAGGAGAATATTCTCCTTCAGCTGCTGTTCCCGACGCCAGGATCTTCTCCGGAAAGAGTACGGTCGACGGTTGGCGACGTCAAAGTTACAATTTGTGTCTTACCGCGTTACAATTTGTGTCTTATCCGCAGCGATTATCTGGGACCCTTTAAAACCAAGCGGTTGTTTGGTTTCGATCGACCGAGCCGTTAACAGGCCAACTTGCAAAGGTGCTTGAATTCATGAGGAAAAGTAAAACGTTACAGCGGATTCGCGAAAATCAAATAGTTCGGATGGCCGCGCTCGGGCATTACATTCCCGCTTACATATGCCATGCGGCCAAAAATAATTTTGACTGCGTTTGGCTTGATCTGGAACACCGCGAGATGTCGACCAAGGAAACGCAAGCCCTCCTTGCCTTTGCGCATCTTTTTGACATCGACATCATGGTGCGTCCGCCAACCAAAGAAAAAACACCTATCGCACGGTATCTTGAGGATGGAGCTGCGGGGATAATGATTCCCCAGGTTGCAAACGCCGAAGAAGCCAAAGAGTTGGTCATGGTTGCTAAGTTTCCCCCGTTGGGTGACCGCGGTATTGATAATGCCGGTCTCGATTCCGATTTCAGTACCCACGGTCCAGATGAGTACGTAGCCTGGGCGAATCGGGAGACTTTCCTTGTCGTCCAGATTGAAACCTCCGAGGCGGTTCACAATGCCGAATCGATCGCCGCGGTGGAGGGGGTCGATGCAATTTTTGTGGGGCCGGGTGACCTGGGGCTTCGCCTGCGTCAAAGCTTGGAAATGTCTTTGGACGAGGCCGTTGAAATTGTGGCGGCCGCATGTTCCAAATACAACAAACCGTGGGGATGTCCGGCAATCACTTCCGATGTGTATCAGCAGCGATCGGCGCAAGGAGCGCAGATGCTTCCCATAGCTAGCGAGTTTTTTGGATGGATGACCAACTTGCAAAATCCAGCCGACTGCGACTGAAAACGGTTGTGCGGTTGTTTCACCTGCTGGCAACAATTGCTTGTCTTGCGACCCTGGTATGCACGTCTTGTGCATGGGGACAAGATCGAAATCCTTGGGCGGATGCCCCTACTACGGCGGCCCCGCGGAATGGTCTTCAAATATTCGATTGGGTGTTGATCGGACTGTATGCTGTCACCACCATTCTCATCGGCTGGTACTTTGGCCGTAAACAGACCAGTACGAAAGATTATTTCATTGGTAGCGGGAATATGAATCCCGCCCTGATTGGAATTTCACTTTTTGCCACTCTTCTGAGCACGATTTCCTATTTGTCGTTGCCAGGGGAAATGATTGGCAAGGGCCCGGCGATCCTGGCTAACTACCTCTCTTACCCGATGATTTTCCTCATCATCGCCTTTGGCCTGTTGCCGGCCTACATGAAACACAGGGTAACCAGTGCATATGAACTGCTGGAATTAAAACTGGGCCTGAGTGTCCGGTTGCTTGGTGCCACGATGTTTCTTTTGCTACGGCTTGTCTGGATGTCGCTGCTCGTGTATCTGGCAGCGAAGGCGATGTCGGTCATGATGGGGATCGACGAAAAATGGGTTCCCGTGATCGTCTTGTTTACCGGTTCTGTGGCAGTGATTTATACCTCAATTGGTGGGCTTCGTGCCGTTGTGGTGACCGATGCCATGCAGACCGCCTTGCTTTTTGGCGGTGCAGTGCTGGTCATCATTACAGTGACATACGAGTTTGGGGGCTTTGGTTGGTTTCCCGACCAGTGGCAATCGAACTGGGATGTGCAATCCATTTTACCGGTCAGTGAACGTTCCTGGTTTGATCCGGGAATTCGGGTCACGGTTCTGGGCGGTATTCTCTCGACGATGGTCTGGTATGTTTGCACCGCAGGGGGTGACCAGACATCGGTCCAACGTTTTATGGCAACACGCGATCTGAAGGCAGCCCGTTGGGCCAGCGCGGTCCAACTGATGGTGGGTTCGATCGTCGGTATCACTCTCGGATTTGTGGGGATGGCCCTTTTGGGATATTTCAAGGCCCACCCGGACGCTTTACCATCAGATATGACCATTGCCAACAATGCGGACGACGTCTTTCCCCGCTTTATCGCCTACCACCTCCCGGTAGGTGTGTCGGGGCTGGTCGTCTCGGCCATGTTTGCTGCAGCCATGTCCAGCATTGATTCCGGGGTCAATTCGATCACGGCGGTTGTTTCAACCGACTACCTCGATCGGTTTGGGTGGCGCGCAAAAACTGAACGCGGACACCTCCTGTTTGCCAGGATCCTGGCGTTGTCCATCGGGGCGGTGGTCGTCTTTGGAAGTTCTTTTATGGGGTTGATTCCCGGAAACATCACGGCTGTCACCAATAAAACGGTAAACCTGTTGACCGCACCCATCTTTGGACTGTTTTTCTTTGCCCTGTTTGTTTCCTTTGCGCGACCCGCGGGAGTTTGGGCAGGCGCCATTTGTGGAACCCTTGTGTCGGGAATGATTGCATTTTCTGGGCCCCTGGTCACCTTTGTTCACCTGAAGTTTGGAATTCCGGTGGAGACGTTTGGTGTCGAGTTGCACACCACCATCAATCCCACTACGGGTGTAGAGCAGGTGATGGCGGGCGACCCTATCAGCTTCCAGTGGATCGGGCCGGCTGGCCTGCTGGTCGACCTGGTGGTTGGGTTGGTCGTGAGTGGGGTAATTGCCTGGTTTGGGAACCGGAAATCAAACGGTCCTTCATAGTGATCGATGGCTTCTGCGATCGATGGCTTCCCAAAGAGCCGCTTGCACCAGGCCGTAAGGCTTGCTTTGCAAGGTTTCTAAATCGATAATGGAGGAACCTCCTCCAATTCTTGAACGAGGAAAACCAACCTTTCATCATCCAGGAAAATTTGGCCATGCATCCCGCGATTCGTAACAAACTGATCCTTGCGGTTGGGGTTTTTTGTCTGCTCGTACCCGAGGGGTTTGCTAAAGACAACGCGCCTCCGGAAGGCTTTGTGGCCCTTTTCAACGGAAAGAACCTCAGTGGCTGGCAGGGACTGGTTGCCGATCCTGTCAAGCGGGCCGCGATGTCCCCGGCTCAGCTCAAAACGGCCCAGCAGAAAGCCGATCAGCAGATGCGAGACCACTGGACCGTGGTGGACGGCGCCCTGCGATTTGATGGAGACAGGCATGGTGGAAACCTTTGCACGGTAAAAGACTATCGCAATTTTGAACTTCATATCGACTGGAAAATCTTGCCAGGTGGTGACAGCGGAATTTACCTCCGAGGGGCGCCACAAGTGCAGATTTGGGACCCCGAGCACGAACCGTATTGGGAAATGGGTGCGGACCGGGGGTCAGGTGCCCTGTGGAATAACCAAAAAAATGCACGGTTTCCGCTGGTGAAAGCAGATCGCACCGCCGGAAAGTGGAACACGTTTCACATTAAGATGGTCGGTGAGAACCTTTCGGTGACGCTCAATGATCAGTTGGTGGTGGACAAGGTTGTCATGGAAAACTATTGGGAACGGGACAAGTCAATTTATGCGACAGGCCCAATTGAGTTACAGAATCATGGCACGGTACTTTGGTTTAAAAATATCTATCTGCGGGAACTGCCATGAGTAATGTTGCACGACCTTCACAAGATGAATTTCAGCAAAGCCGGCGCAGTTTTTTGCGTCGTGCCGCACTTGCCGGTACCGCCACAACCGTAGCTCAGTTGTGGACTCCTCCGCTTGCGGTTGCCGAGGAACGGTCCCCCAACGAGAAACTCAACATCGGATGTATCGGTGTGGCAGCAAGGGGGGCTTCCAACGTGTCTGGAGTGGCGACCGAGAATATTGTTGCTTTGTGTGACATCGATGCCAAACGTCTTGACGGGGCGGCCGCCAAGTATCCCAAGGCTGACAAATACTTGGACTTCCGTCGCCTATTGGAGCGGACAGATTTGGATGCGGTGGTTGTCTCGACACCCGATCACACCCACGCTTTGCCCGTGCTTGGTGCGATTGGACAAGGACTTGATGTCTACTGTGAGAAGCCACTGGCTCACTCGGTTTATGAAGTGCGCAAAATTCGTGATGCAGCCAAGCAGCATGGGACGGTCACACAAATGGGGACTCAAATCCACGCGCTCGACAACTACCGCCGAGTGGTGGAAATCATCCAATCGGGCATGCTGGGACCGGTTACCCGAGTCCACGTCTGGCTAGGAGGAGGGTCGATTCCTGCAGGAAAGCGCGTTGCCCAGGGAACTCCACCGGCTCACGTTGATTACGATCTGTGGACTGGGCCTGCCCCCATGCGGCCCTTCCACGAGTCGCATTTCCATTTTCAGTGGCGTTACTGGTGGGATTTTGGAGGTGGCACTCTGGCCGATTTTGGTTGCCACTACATGGATCTTCCTTTCTGGGCGCTGGAGCTAAAAGCTCCCACTACGGTTGTGAGTCAGGGAGAGAAAACGTATCAGGGTGAGAACGAAGTCCCCGATCGTCTGCGGGTCGACTATGCTTTTGCAGGTCGGCGAGGCCAACCACCGGTACACCTCACCTGGTACCACGGAGATACGTGTCCTGACTGGGTCCGCGAATACAAGAAAGATGGTGCAGGCGTGTTGTTTGAAGGAGAGCGGGGACGGGTGCTGGCGGACTATACGACCCGCAAGGTGTTTTTGGATGATGGGACTGAACCACAGCTGCCACTTGGCTGGATTCCCAATTCGGCAGGGCACCATCAGGAATGGATCCAGGCCTGCAAGACCCGCGGCGGAACGACTTGCAACTTTGACTACAGCGGAAACCTGGCTGAAGCGGTCCTGCTGGGTAATGTTTCGTATCGCGCCGGGCAAAAAAAACTCGAGTGGGATGCTCAGCGACTGATTGCCACCAATTGTCCCGAAGCGGCTCCTTTCATCCAGCGCGAGTACCGTGCAGGCTGGGAGGTCTGACAGGACGCCCTTCTAGCAGGGGAACCCGTCCAAAAGAGTGGCGGCGGGGCGGGTTTGGGAAGTCGCAAGCCTGGCGCTGCTCAGGGGAACTGGCCTCCATGTTGGCGGACCCGCGCGCCATGCTCCTTGAGCTGGGCGTACTGGTCGGGAGTAAAACCTCTCCAGTCTTCCAGGAGCTGTAAATTTTGGTCCAATTCCTCGCGCCCATCGGGGGCCATCAGGGCGACCGTTACGGCGGGGTGGCACAAGGCAAACCGGTACCATTCGGCCGCCGGCGGTGCGACGAACCCCTCGGGATCGTCGGCTGTGTTTTGCATCAACGCCCCCCAGCGGAGACATGTAAAAACGACCACTGGTAGTTGGAGGCTGGTGGTGGTGGGAAAAATGTCCTGCTCGGCACCACGGTGGGCCGCATTATAACGCACCATAAGCATGTTAAGCCTGCCCGTTTCGGCACAGGCAGCCGCCAGCTTCCGCTGATGGCTGGTCAAGCCAATGGCGCGTACCGTGCCGGCGTCGCGGGCTGATTCCAAAACTTCAGCGGCTCCACCAGGTGCTGTGATTTCATCCCACTCCTGTTGGTGTTCGACATAATAGTACGTTGCCACATCGATGTAGTCGGTCGACAAGGCGGTCAGGACTGCTGCTAATTCCTGTCGTGCGGCTGTGGCGGTCCTGGCAGAGAACTGGATCGCGATAAAAAGATTCTTTCGACGTGGGCCGAGTTGGCGAATGGCTTCTTGCATCCCGTCTGGATGCCCACACCAGTTGAGGTAATTCACGCCTCGCTCGACGGCAAACAAAACGTCCTCGCATTCCAGGCTCGTGTTACCACGAGTAGCCAGGCCCAGGCGCAAAGTTCTCCCCAGATTGGGGAAGTCAGCGAATTGCGGAAATTCGTCGTGCAACATCTGGCGCCGGTAGCGAGCAAGGATGTGGAAGCAAAACAAAAAGACCTGAAGGCCAAAGCATTCGATGGATGCCTGCAATACATCGACCGCCACGGTCTCAGGGGGTTCTATGTTTTTCCTGAATGAGTAAGCTCGTTCTCCGAATCACCCAACGCAGAGAACCACCAGTAAGGGTGCAACTTTTAACGGTTTCATTGAAGGCGGGTGTTTTGTTGTTAGGGTGCGGTCCCATTCTACCCGGCAGTACCGGTGACGTGGACCCCGCATAGGATGTCTGCTTTTGGGAAAGCAACTCAGCCAGTTCCTCCGAGGAGCCAATCCGGGCACCACGGATCTTGGGGCAACTCCCGATAGAGAGTGATGCTTTTTTAGATGTGGCGGTTGAAAATGACAGGCCACTTCTGTTTGAGATTACAAGACACTCTCCCTTTCGAAAGCTGGAAAAGGAGAGTGTGCCAGCGCGTTGCCAGACCCGAAGTGACGTGGTTCGCCAGTCAAGTGGGGGAGAATTGTAGCAAGTATCAGCCCCGTTGATCCTTCGCAATCCGGCAATTCGAAGAATCGTTCAAGTCGGTGGTGGGAGACGAGCGACTATCGAATTCGTACCGGAGCCTGACGGTTCCAGTTCGAAAACGCGTTATAAGTCTGGTCTTCTGGTAGAAAGTGGCCACCCCAAAGAACTCCATTAGGGTACGGCAGTCTCATTTGTGGGGTGCGCCAGTAGTAACTGGCCGGTATTTCTTTGGGAACACCCGCATGACGCGTCGGTTAAAACGGATTAGAATCTCAAGCGGCATCAAGGAATGCTTTACCGCTCAAATGAAACAGGACTTGAAGGAAACACCATGAGACCAACTAGCATCGTCGCCCCCGAATGGTGGGATTACACAACGTTGGACCGTGAAATCCTCGACGCCGCCGCACGGTTATCGGCCAGTGAACTGGCCGGTTTGTCTCGCGAAGGTTTTACTGTTCAGTTGTACGACACACTTGAAGACTTTTACCTGGCAGAGGCATTTGAATACATTACCGCCTGGAAACAGGCAACGGCAGACCAGCCGGTTGGAATTTGTGGACCGATTGGACCAACCGAGCAGTTGCCCCTGGTGGCGCGGTTGGTCAACGAATTGGAGCTGAATCTTCAACACGCCCACTTTTGGGGCATGGACGAATGGGTGATGGAGGGTGTTGAGGTCCCGGAGGATTTTGCCCTCAGTTTTGCGCGGACCGACCGGGAATTGCTGTTTGACCGCATTCGTCCCGATTTGCGGATGCCAGAAAGCAATATCCACTTTCCGAAGGCCAATGCGACCGAGTACATCGAATCGTGGAACCACGCCCGGTGTGCCGTCATGCAGGGAGGCCAGGGTGAAGTGAAACACTGGGCTTTCAATGACCCTCCGAAGCGGCAGCCACCTTACGATCAACAACCTCCTCCCCCGGAAGAGTACCGCAAACTGACCACCCGAGTCGTCGACCTGCACCCGATGACACTGATTCAAAATGCCCGGACGTCTGGCGGTGGCGTTGTCTCGAACGTTCCGACCCAGGCAGTGACTGTAGGCCCGGCCGAAACGTGGAAGTCCGACAAAGTCTCTATCTGGCACGCCGGCACCCATGACAATCCTTTTGGCCAGCGACTGACAGCCTTCATGATTTCCAAGGGCATTGCCGACAGTGCCGTACCGATGTCGTTGCTGGCGGATCATCCCAATGTACAGTTCAACTATTACCGTCCCGGTATTGGTGCCTGTGACATTGAAATGCACTAAGGCCTTTACCCAGTTGCCGCGAGGGTAACAACGATTTACGTAACCTTCGCGAATGACAGCCAGTCCATGACAAACAGATATTGGTCACTGCACCACCTGATGAAAAAAACAAGGTCCGATTGCTCAGGCGGTTGATCTCAAGCCGATCGTCTATCCCTTTTCACCAAGATTCTTTGCCGCAAGCTTATGAAAACTGCCTTTGCGATTGCCGCGCACCCCGACGACGTTGAGTTTGCCATGGCAGGCACGCTGATGTTGTTGCGAGATGCGGGCTATGAAATCCACCTGATGAATATGACCAGCGGATGTTGTGGCACGACCGAATATGATGCCGCAACCATTTCCCGGATGCGCCGCGAAGAAGCCATGGCCGCGGCAGATTATGCAGGAGCTGTGTATCATGAGAGCTTTTGCGACGACCTGGCCATCTTTTACGACAAGCCGACATTGGCTCGAGTTGCGGCTGTCGTACGCGAGGTGGCGCCGGAAATCGTGCTGACCCATTCCCCGGATGACTATATGGAAGACCACATGAATGCCAGTCGCCTGGCCGTGACGGCTGCGTTTGTCCGGGGAATGCCGAATTATGTGACAGACCCGCCCCGCTCAACCGTCGATGGCAACGTGACGGTTTACCACGCCCAGCCTTATTCGCACCATGATCCGCTAGGGCAATTGGTCTATCCTCACATGTACATTGATGTGACCGATATGCTCGAGCAAAAATGCGAAATGCTGGGCCGTCACACTTCCCAGAGACAATGGCTTGACGACAGCCAGGGGCTCGACTGTTATTTGCAGACGTTAAAGGATCTTGATCGACAGTGTGGTGACATGTCCGGCAAGTTTCAATATGCCGAAGGGTGGCGCCGCCATCTGCATCTGGGATTTTGTGAGAAAGAGGATGACCCGTTGCGCGATGCACTGCAGGACAGGACCTTCATTGCGAACCATTAAAGGAATGAGGATTTCATGCCATCTTATCTGGACAAACTGTTTTCACTGGAAGGGCGCATTGCGGTTGTGACGGGTGGAAGTCGTGGAATTGGCAAAGGGATTGCCGAAGGTCTCTTGGGAGCTGGTGCCACGTGTGTAATTACAGGTGTGAACGAAACTCGCCTCCAGGCGACGGTTGCCGACTTTAAGGCGCAAGGGCTGGCTGCCGACGGGTTTGCGTGTGAGATGTCGGCTGAAGCGCAAATTGCCGACCTGGTCGATTATGTCGAGAAAACGTACGGCCGTATCGATGTGTTGGTCAACAATGCCGGCTTGACGGTTGGTCATCATTCACTTGAATACCCGGATGAAACGTGGGAGAAAACGTTGCAGGTCAATCTCACCGCCCCTTTTCAGCTGGCCAAGCATTTTGGGCGAATGATGAAGGAGCAACAGCAGGGCGTGATTCTTAATGTCACCTCGATAGCTGCTGAACAGGGATTTCCAGGTAACCCTGCCTACCAGGCTGCCAAAGGAGGACTCCGCCAACTGACCAAGGCCTTGGCAAGTGACCTGGCCGAACACAACATTCGCGTCAACAGCATTGGGCCTGGTTATTTCCATACCGATATGGGAAAAGCAAGTTGGGAGGATCCCGAGCGGCGCAAACTGCGGGCGCAATGCGCGATGTTGAGTCGTTGGGGAGAGCCGCAGGAAATGGCTGGCCTGGCGATCTTCCTTGCCTCCGATGCATCCAGTTTTGTGACCGGGCAGGATTTCTATATCGATGGTGGCTGGCTGGCCAAAGGGATGTAATGGGGGCCATCTTCAAAAACTGGTGTTGGACAATGAACCAGTTGGGTGCACTGCGATTTTTTTTGTCGCCGTGGTTACAGGAATCCCGGAAGCCACACTGCGGGAGGTACACCCAATGGCTGGTTATGATGGACCCCTCCGATCATGCCCACCTTAGAACCGTAGTGAACAAGTCGTTCACGCCCTGTATAGTTACCAGTCGTGCTCCCGGATGTGAATTTGTGTTGGACGATTCTGTGCGCATCATGGAGTGGCACCGAACTGTTTTCTGGCGCAAAGACACATCGTTGCGCCATCTTTCTCCAATAGGGACGACCCTAGGATGATTTCTGTCGACGATCTTCAACCTTGCGAAACAACCCCACCTGATAGCCGTTGGCGACGGATTGTCACCCCGATCCCCGCGCCTGAATCGATACCGATTATCCGGCGACTACGCAAGGTCGAAGCTTATTCGAACTCTGGCATGCCTCCCATCTTATGGAATGAGGCCGAAGGCTTTCTGGTCCGTGATCCGTACGGCAACCAGTGGATTGATTTGACCAGCGCCATCGTGATGGCCAATGTCGGTCACGGACATCCTCGCGTGCGGGAGGCCCTCCATCACGCTGCCGACACAAAATTGCTGGCAACTTACGCGTTTCCTACCGAAATTCGTTTGGAACTGCTTGAAAAACTGGTTGCCATCAGCCCGGTTCCTGATTCGAAGGCAATCCTGTTTAGCGCGGGTACCGAGGCAACGGAAGCAGCCATTATGTTGATGCGTCGCCAGGGGCAAAAAATCCATCCCGAAAAGGTTGGAATTCTCAGCTTTGCCGATGGTTACCACGGAAGAACGTTGGCTGCAGGACTCGCATCGGGTGTGGCAGGATCCCGTGACTGGATTCCCCGCAAGTCGGTCCGTCACTATCAAATTCCCTTCCCGTTTGGGCCGACCTGCAGTTCCGGAGAGGGTCCCGGTCACCATTGTGACGAGCAATGTTTTCAGAAGAGCCTGGCCCTACTCGAAAAACACCAAATTGATCCGGAGCTGATTGCAGGATTTATCGGCGAGCCCATGCCGGGTTGGGCCACCTGGCCGATGACCCCATCCTATGCTGCTGCCTTGAAGTCGTGGGCTGAGCAACACAATATTCTCCTCTGTTTTGATGAAGTCCAGTCGGGGTGCGGGCGGAGTGGAAAGTGGTTCGCCACAGAACACGTGGGCGTGGTGCCCGACTTGATAACCCTCGGTAAAGGTCTGACCTCGAGTGTCCCCGTCTCGGTAGTCCTTGGGCGGAAGCATATTCTCGACGAGCCGACACCAGGGGAGATGTCGAGTACCCATGGAGGAAATCCCCTGGGTGCCCAGGTTGCCCTGGCCAGCTTGAAGGTCCTCGAGGAAGAAGAACTTGTCCTGGCGTCGGCTCAGACAGGCGAGTTGCTACTGGCTGAACTTCAAAAAATTGCGGTTCATTTTCCTGAACAGATATTATCAGTCCACGGGCGGGGACTCCTTATTTCTGTCCATCTTCGTAAGCCGGGTGGTTGTGAACCTGATATTGAACTGGCCAACTTGATTGTTGCCGAGAGTGTTCGACGGGGTGTGTTGATGTTTGGTACTGGCCGCGGTTTTCTGAAAATTGCTCCACCACTCTGCATCGACCCGGACGCTGCCCTGGAAGCGGCCCAGGTTATCCTCGACTGTTTTCACCACTGTGTGAAGAAGGGCAGCTAGCCTACAATCGTTGCAAGCCGGTTTCCTTGTCCAAGTTTCACCACGCCGGCATGATTCACATCAAGCTGGAGGACCGATAACCATGCAACTGCAATTTCTGACTTTAAGTCACGCAAACCGTCTTGGTTTGATTTTTCGAACAGCTGTTCTCCTGTTGCCGGCAGTGACCGTATTGGTCGTTCAAACAAACAGGGTGCAGGCCCAGATTGTGATTTCGGGAAATGAAAATAAACTCGACATAAGGTCGGGAGAGTGGGTCCCACAGTTCGACGCGGAACCCGACTCGCTGACCATTATTGATTGCGCAAAATTTCCACCAGCGGTCCAACATGTAACGGGGGTCGCGAACAGCGTGATTGGGCCTCCTTCGAACGTGGCCATTACTCCCGACGGGAAAGTTGCGCTGGTAGCCAATTCGCTTAAGTTGGACCGTGATTCTCCCGGCGGTTATGTGCCCGATACCTTAGTGCAGGTTGTCGACCTCACACGTCAGCCACCGCAACTGGTGGGCACGGCAGAAACAGGAAAGCAGCCTTCGGGAATTTCGATCTCTCCGGATGGACGTCTGGCACTGGTTGCCAATCGGGCCGATGGTACCATCACGGTCTTGTCGATTGACGGAACCGATGTCAAGCCGGTCCAAACCGTCAAAGTTGCCGAGCCAGCAGGCGAGGTGTCGGATGTCGCCATTAGTCCGGATGGGAAAATCGCCCTGGCCAGTGTTACCGAAGCGTATTACTTGAGGCTCCTGGAGATTCACGATGGAAAAGTGACCGCGACCGATCGAAAACTCTCGGTTTACGGAAAACCTTATCGGACGGTGATTACCCCTGACGGCGAGTTGGGATTGACCACCGGTTCAGGGCAGGGGGCTCCCGATGCCGACGCACTCACGGTTGTCGATCTTACCGCGGACCCGATTCGTACCATCGACTTTGTTGCGATTGGAAGTGGCCCGGAATCATTCGGGATAAGTCCAGACGGAAACCTGATCGCTGCTATGGTGATGAACAACTCAAACGTTGGTGACGACGATCCAACGCGCACAGAAAGTGGCTTGCTTATGATATTGGCTCGTCGCGGAAAAACCTATGAAACGGTGCAGCAGGTTCCAGTTGGACGAATTGTCCAGGGAGCCGCTTTTACGGCGGACGGCAAGTTCCTGCTGATCGAATGTTACGGCGATCGGCAAATCTGGGTATTTCGTGTGAATGGCGAAACGGTCCAGGACACCGGGCACCGTATTCACACCCCTGGGTTTCCGTCGTCGATACGCGCCGCTGGTAAGCCAGCGGGTTGAGCCGCTACCAAATCGTCAACCCGCCATCCACGACCAGATTGTGTCCGGTGACGTAGCTGGAAGCTTCGGAGGCAAGGAAAACGGCAGCTCCTTTGAGTTCTTTTCCGTCCTGGCCCATGCGTCCCATGGGAATGGTCTCGCTGAATGCTTTAACAAAAGGCTCAGGCTGGTTGCGGAAAAACCCACCCGGGCTGATGCAATTGACACGAATGTTGTCGGGGGCCAGGTGAACCGCCATGTCTCGTGTCATGTTAATAACGGCTCCTTTTGCAGCATGGTAGTCGATTGTGGCTCCCCCCATATCGGTTCCTTGGTAAACACGTCGGTCCTTGCCGACGATTCCCGCCGTCGAACCGAGGTTAATGATGACACCGCTGCCGGCTGGCTTCATTGCCTTGGCGACCGTGTGTTTTGTGCAGTAAAAGGTGCCGTGGAGATTGACATTGATCGTATCGTGCCACAGTTCGGTTGGGCGTTTTTCCAGCGGAGCGTTGGTTGGTAAACTCACCACGTTGCCGGCGTTGTTTACCAGAATATCGATTTTTCCGAACTCGGCGATCACATCGTCGATGAGGCGTTCCACCTGGCTTTCATCGGCAACGTCACAGGCAAAACCAACCACTCGTTTCCCCGTGTCATCGGTGATGGTTTGGGCCGATGCTTGTGCGTTCTCGAGATGTCGGCTGGTGATTGCAATTTCGGCGCCTACTTCAGCCATGGCGGTTGCCATGTCGAAACCGAGGTTTCGGGCACCCCCGGTAATGAGGGCAACTTTGTCCGTCAAATTGAACAGTTCCTGGGTCGTAGGGGCAGCCATGCAAAAAACCTTATCTGTAAAGAAGACCTTGGATGAACGTGCTCAGGACTTGCCGTTTGACCACGCTTTGACGGTATATGAAAATGGGTTTTTAGGGTTTTGATTTGCGGCGTGATCCACAAAAAATTTAGCAACTCGATGCCCTGGAAGCCTGGCTATCAACATCGTGCTTGGCCAACTCGATGACTTCGACACTCTTGCGGGCTTCGGCAATCGTGCAGCTCACCTCGCGGTTCTCGGCGACGGCGACCAGGAATTCACGATCTTCAGCGGTAAACATATCATCTCGCTGTGTGGCCAAATTTTCTACGTGCCAGTTGGTCGATGCCGGGTCATAACAAGAGACCGTACAGTGATCCCAACTGGCAAATTCCACGGAGATCACGCCCTCGGTCCCGATTAAATCCATTTGTCTGCGGCGTGGTTGCTGGAAAAAATCGAGATGTACATTGGCGAGACATCGGTCCTGAAAGTCGACAAGAATCTCAACCACGTCGGGTGCTTCAATTCCGATATCGCTATAACTACCCGCGTAGGCACGTACGCTCCGAATTGGCTGACCGGCATACCAAAGTGCCAGGTCGACATCGTGGGAAAGGTCATAGGCTCCTTCATACCGGCTCATGTACATTTCGCGATAATCGGGTCGCACCTCAGGCAGGTGTTCTCCCATCAGTGCACGCACCGACACAAGCCGGCCGATGCGGCCTTCACGCAAATATTGATGCGCTTTGCGCAGGCCTTCGTGAAACCGGAAGCAAAGCGCAACCATGACCTTGCGTTTTTTCCTGTCTGCCAGTTGGACAACCTCATCGATGCGATTCGAGGAATCTGAGAGCGGTTTTTCGCACAGAACATGACAGTCGGCTTCTAGCGCCTCAGAAATCATGGGAATGTGCATGTCAGGAGGGGTGCAGATAAGGGTGCAGTCGGGCCGGTCTTCCAGGCCGACTGCATAGCTTTCGTAAATCTTCGTGACTGGGACGGTCTGCTGGAGGGATTTGCGCTGCGCCGCGGTTGGGTCACAGGCTCGAATGTCGCGAACTCCAAGTTCGGCGAGAACTCGCGCATGCCGCCGCCCCGCGCTACCGCACCCGGCAATTAAAACGCTGAGATCTTTCCAGTGCTTTGGCATCTTCCCCAAGGGTGCAACTACCGTTGGCAGGTAGGAGCCTCCCATTCCTTAGAAGTGTGGCGGCATAAAAGTCGGAAGTTTACAACTTACCGGTGAAAAATTTCATTGAGCGGAATCTTTTCGAATACGAGGTTTGCCTGGCTTCCCTCATAGACAATACCGACATGGTCCTGGTCGATTTGCGTGATGCTGGGATACCCATTGCCTCGACCTTCATCCAATAGCATGTGGTATTCTGCTGGCCAGGTTTGTCCCTCGTCAAGGCTCACCTGAATCATTTGATTCACCCGTCCCTTTTGCGTGTGGCAATTGCTGAAAAGTAGCGCCTGCCGCAGGGCTCCCTGGTGGGTGAAATGAACCTGGTAGAGCGTGCCGTTACAGCCCGATTCAATCAGTGCACTACGATGGGTTGCATGGGGTCGCCAGGTTTGTCCCTGATCGTTGGTCACATAAATGGACCGATGGTTAGCAGGTTTCATAGTGCGGCAGTTCAGCAAAACCGATCCATCCTTCAGCTCGACAGCCTGACACTCGCCGTTGCCTCGGGGCATATCCGATCCCACAGTCCAGGTTTTGCCATGATCCTGGCTGCACATAAGACTTGAAAAACCTAGTTGCTTGACGTCAAAATTTAAGGGATCTCCTGCGGCAAGGCCTTCCACCGGCAGGACCAGGGTCCCGTCCCGCAAGGTAATGCCGGCCTGAGGCGATGGCGCAAAGAGTATCCACTCCGGTTGTTTTAATTCTCGGGTAAGGTTCTCGGGAGTGGACCAGGTAACGCCGTCATCTTCGCTGGAGACCATCATGAACTGGGCGCTCTTGCCGATTTCAAATCCCTGGTCAGACCCTCCCGGGTCCCACTGGTGTTTTCCCACCTTGCCCCACATCCAGACCGCCGCACAGAAGATTTTTCCGGTGTTCTGGTCCACCACGATTCCCGGATCACTGCAGCCGTTGCGATTTTGGGGCAGGCCGCCGTACTCACCCATGTCCATAATCACGCGAACCGGCTCCCAGGAATGGCCCCCATCGGTACTGCGGCTTAACCCAATATCAATGTCTTCCTGCAAGTCGCGCCGTTGTGACCTCCGCAGGTCGTAAACGCACAACAGGGTGCCTTGGGGAGTGACCGTCAGGGCCGGAATCCGTGATGTGTGAACATCGTCATCACCGTGTTTGCGGAGGGCATAGCCGATGCGTTTTCGCACGCCGGGAGTTGTGTCCTTGGGTATAAGTGGTCCAGAAGTTGTTTCGATCCTGGTGCAAACCGCATCGACTTTGTGCATCAACTCTGCGGTGGGATGTAATTTGCACGAGAGCCAAAAATGGTTGACACCCGGTGCGAGCAACTGGTTCCCCTGGAAGGTAATCTGTTTTCTCGGTAGTGAAATCTTTCCGAATGGAACGGTGATTTCGTCGGTTACAGCTTGCTTGTCACCCACATACGTAGTGCCATTGCGAAAATCGTCCAAGCGGCGGGGATGATGACGGTCGGAGTAGTAGAGGGCTAACGAAGCGATGTCTTTCAGGTCGTCCGTCCCACGAAGACTGAAGGTCAAACCTGTGACGCGAACTCCAGGTGTGTCAACTTCGATAGCAACCGTGACCAGGCCGTTGTGATCATTGCCTATGAGTACGGAGTGTGCACGTTGGCTCGAGGCAGCCTTGACACTTGTTGGGGAAGTTTCAGCCGCGACCGAAAGAAGGGGTTCCACACCCATTAAAACAGCGCACAAAATCAGGTATTTCATCGGCGGTTTCCCTTTTCTGCCGCGACACAATGTCTGGTGGTAAAGCTGTGTCTGGTGGTAAAGCTGTGGTTGTGTTCTTCAGTTTACCAGGAAGAAAAAGATCTGTAGAGCCGCGCTGGGTGGCTTTCGCCCGGTGCCGGTCTGACAGACTTTGGGCCAGGGGCGCCTTCTCACCGGAAACGCGGTTCCTCGTGACACCGCCTGATTGTTAAGATAATAGGGACCGGACCGAAGTGTGGCTAATGGGTTTCTGTGATTGGGTAGGACCACGACGATGAACAAGGCTTTTGTGCGTGAGCCAGAACCGGATGGCCGAGCCTATTGCCCGCGCTGTGGAACCCTGGGAACCCCAGTCAACGCCGGTCCTTTAAATACACATATTCAGGTGGAATCACGTGCCAGGATGCACGAGGCCGCCTGGTATTGCGGATTTGCGCGCTGTGAGGTGGCCTACTTCAATCTATTCGAATCGGTGGTTCTGGTAGAGGAACTCAAGACGCCCATTTACCCCTATGATTTGGCTGCCCCAATGTGTGCCTGTTTTGGTCTCTGTTACGACGATGTGGAGGCAGATGTGCATGACAGCAGTCCAACCCGTATTCGAGGTCTGCTGGCCAAATCGCAGTCCGCAGAAGCGTCATGCCAGAGACTGGCTGTAGATGGGCAGTGCTGTATGACCGAGGTGCAAAAGCTCTATATGAAGCTACGCACGGAAGCGTCGGCCGAATAACGGGCCGATGGTGGGGTAGGGCACCTTCTTTGGGAGCAGAAGGAGGGGCCGCTGGTTACCAGCAAAAATCAATCTGCATTGCTGCGACGTCAAAAACCAAGACTAAAAAAAGTGTTGAGCAGGGCAAACAATCTTTTCATCGCTCTCGGTTTGCGAAAAGGTTCGTCGCGGCGGTCTTCAGGGTCACTTGGGTCGGTTCCTTCAGAGTCGGTTGGCCGGTGCAAAAGATCTTTGGCGAAGAAGCCTTTCTTGAGGGCTTTTGGTCCGTCCAGGTCGCCAAGCCGGTTTCGCAGATGGCTGCCGGCGGCACTTGGACCACGTCGGGCCACTTTCCTCTCGGCTGTGCCACTACGATCGGCCAGCCTCCTACTGGCAGGTCTGGTCAGGGAAGGTAGGACTGAAGGGAGCAAAAATGCCTGGTCGAAGCTGCCAGTATCTTCCTTTTCCGATGGATCGGCCTCAGCAACCGGCGTTGTTGCATAGGTAGCAAAAACCCCTTCGGCGATTCCGCGGTCAGATGTTTCGCCAGACGTTTCCAAACCGGCTGGTGCGTTATTTG
>JAKVCB010000369.1 GCA_022448345.1 Pirellulales bacterium | reverse complement strand
CCAAAATAATCGCTGTGATGGTTGTGGGGATCGGGTTGCTTTTTGTTCTGATGCTCCTTCGCGTGCAACAAGCGTTCCCTCGAGCCGATCCGCCCCTCCCCGCCGAAGGCCACCCAGGTCGCATTGGGACTTGCAGCAATCGATGCCTCTTCAAGATATCCATCGGATTGTGAAAATCGTCTGGGTGGACCCCAATGATCTGACAGGTAGGGTCGGGCGATGAGGTCCCAGTAATAGGAGGTACCGCCCTTGGGCAGCCAACTTCCATGTTGGTCGTGCAGGGCCCGATAGATGACCCAGGGAGTTCCGTCTGCCGAGACTGCGATCTTGGGAAGTGCTGCGTGGCCCGTTTTATACCCGGCTGGTGGCACAATTTCTTTTTGGGGATCGCCTAACGTTGACAGCGCTGATCCTGGTTTTACAACACGAACCTCAATCCACGATTTTTGCCCGGCCCCATAGTTGGAGGGGATCTTATGCTGCGGATTTGCGCCGGTAATGGTGGTGGAGCCAGAATTCGCATGCCCGGGTAGTTCGACTGCATCCCAGGCAATCCAGAGTCCCAATCGATTCGACGTGATCCACGGATGAAGATCATACTGGCCGCGCGATGAAATCCGCACCGGTGGTTCTGTATTGTTTTCCGATTGGTAATAGACGTCGTAGTCGCCCTCGAAAAAATTGCTCCAGGCAAGGTGCCATAATTCGTCCTGGAAGGCGATTGTGGGATCCCACGCATTGGTGGTTTGTGTCTTGCGGCTCACCCAATGCAATCCACGCTGATCCTTGACAAAGATCTCATAATTCTTTCCGGTGTGGAGTTGGAAGGCGACCGCAATCCTGCCTTCGGTGGAGGACGCAATTTCCGGATTTTGATGTGCGCGGTCCTCGTCCGGCAATAGTCGCGTCGGAGGCGACCATCCATCGGCGCCACGCACTGCGTGCCAGATTGTACTCGGTGTATCGTGGTCGGTTTGCGTCCACACGCAGTGGACCTTGCCGGCGGCTGCGGCAACTACAGGCCTCAAATACTGGCCCTTTTGTGGTGTGAGGACCTCGATTTGTTCGTCATCCACATTTCTGACCACCACTTCGTCTCCCGCATCCGCGTGGTGTCTGATCCAAGCAACGAACGGTTCTCCAGCTGCGTTGACGGCCAGCGAAGGATTATTTGCAAAGGTTTGAGTGTCGCTGATACAGCGGCTTGAGATATTTTCGGGGGGGTGGGGATGGTCGTGTGCTTCATCGTCAGCCGATACAGCGCCGGATAATAGAAAAAAAGTGCCGCCAACAAGGAAGCAAAGCACCAAGGCATGAATGCTTGAGCGGGATTGCATAGAAGATAAAATCAGTTGCATGAAATGTCGGAGAAAAGCCCTGGATGACACCTTTACGGTATAATCCAAAGTGAGCAAAATAGCGTGACCCTACTTTGGACCCTACTTTGGACCCTACTTTAATAGATAAACCGTTTAACTCATAGATGCACATCTGTGCCGTCGGTCGAAAGGAACGTGATGTCGGACCGTATTCCCATGACCCAAGTGGGCTACAACAAAATTCTCGCGGAAGTCGAACAGTTCGAGAATGAGGAAATGCCTAAAATTGAAAAACGCATTGCCTCCGCCCGTGCAGAAGGAGATTTGAGTGAAAACGCAGAGTATCACGGCGCTCGGGAAAGCCAAGGAATGCTCCAAGCCAAAATTAATATGCTCAAGGGCAAGTTAGCGATGGCGGATATTATTGACACCTCGAAGCTACCGAAGGATGAAGTTGTGTTCGGTGCTCGCGTTGTGGTGAAGGATCTCGATTTCGACGATGAGGAAACCTTCGTGCTTGTGGGGGCGGGTGAGGAGGATTACGACCAAGGTAAAATTTTGGTGACCAGCCCACTGGCCCAGGGGCTCCTCGGAAAAAAACTGGGCGAGCGCGTCAAAATAGACGTGCCACAAGGCACCATGAAATTTGAAATATTAGAGATCGCATTCGACGAGTAACTCAAAATCTATAGGTCTTCAAAGAGCGCCCGACCGATTCGTATCATCGTGGCACCTTCAAGGATGGCCTCCTCTAGATCGCCGCTCATACCGAGCGATAGTGCG
>JAKVCB010000368.1 GCA_022448345.1 Pirellulales bacterium | reverse complement strand
AGGAACACGTGGCTGGGGTTCAGCCACTTCCCTGCTGCTACACAAAAACCTTGTCATCGTAAATGCCAGCATCGAAAGCCAGGCCCTGGTAGCCTTTGATAAAACGACAGGCAAAGAAGCCTGGGGAGTTACTGGAATCCGCGGTTGTTGGAACTCACCTGTAATCGCTAATCTCGCTGACGGCAAATCAGAACTAGTCCTCTCGATTCCCCAAAAAATTCTCGGTTTTGATCCCGCCACCGGCAAAGAACTTTGGGACTGTGAAGGCATTCCAGATCGTGGTTATGTCTGTCCAACCGTTGTAGCACACGAAGGAATCGTCTATGCCATCGGTGGTCGCTCCAATACTGCTCTGGCCGTGCGAGCT
The DNA here is from genome assembly GCA_022448345.1 of Pirellulales bacterium. GTDB lineage: Bacteria > Planctomycetota > Planctomycetia > Pirellulales > Lacipirellulaceae > JAKVCB01. The sequence goes on along the minus strand of JAKVCB010000368.1, from coordinate 1,769 downwards.
GGTGGTAAGGGTAACGTCACCGACACCCACCTGCTCTGGAAAACAAACAAGGGATCAAATGTCTGCTCACCCGTTTACTATGAAGGACACCTCTACTGGGTCCATGAACGCTCTGGGACGGCCAATTGCTTGGATGCCAAGACAGGTGAAGTCAAGTTCCAGAAGCGACTCGAACCAAGACCGGGTATTGTCTATTCCTCGTCAATCATTGCAGATGGGAAATGGTTCTGCGTTTCACAGCACAATGGAACTTATGTCATGGATGCCAAACCGGCCTTCAAGCTGCTGTCGCACAATACCTTCAGCAAGGAGTCCAGCCGCACCAATGCCTGTCCGATCGTTCACAACAACCAGTTGCTGATTCGTTCCGACAAGTTCCTGTACTGCATCGGCAACTAGGAATCGGTTGCGTCCACAGCAGGCGTGGTCGACTTACGGCGACCCCGTTTTGTTTTGCGATTTTTGCCCGGCAAGCGGCGACGGAAAGCACGGCTCTTAAGTGCCACCAGGCAAATTTCCTGGCGGTTAAAGGAGAGCTGGCGAAGGCGTACGTGCTGATATCCCCAGCTACGCACCCGCTCCACGTACTGCTCAATCTCGGCGGCCAGCTCCCATTGCATCAACTTCAAGGTGATAATCATTCCTCGAATACGAACGGTGTCATGCGTCACGATCGCCTCAAGGGAATCAAGTGTATATTGTGGGGCCACGTTCATATCCACCGCCAGCCACTGAAAATCCTTGAACTCCCGCCGTTTCATATCGACCGGACGCATCCGCAGATGCGTAAAATTGGGCTGTTCCAGCAAGCTCTCATCCATCTCAGCCGGATCAATACCAACTACTTGCAGTCCATGATCCAGTAAGGCCTGGCAGGATCCACCTGGCGCGCTGCCAATCTCTACGCAACGATCCCCTTTCTTCACTGGCAACCGTGACCAGCGGAGTGCTTCTTCCATCTTTAAATAAGCGCGGCTGACTGCATAGTCGGGCAGCACTGCCGGACAAATACCCCCTGGCCAGCGGGCGGCGATTGAGTTGGCCTGGTGGTATCCAATCCACCACTGGTCCGGTTCCACGATGATACAATCGAGCACTTTTTGCCCTGACTTGGCCCGACGATTGAGCGGTAACGGAGCTTGCTGACTGGCCGCTCGGATTACGTGCCCCAGTTCCGTTGCCAGCGGTGTAATGGACGGTTCAAAACCGTCTTGCCCAGGCATACGCGCATCTCGCTGCCAAACATGCAGATGTGCCGCCTGCTGGCCCTCCAATTGCTGCCAAAACTGGTCTGCCAGCTCCTGGGCCTGATTTCCCTTGAGCGACCCCTGGCACCAGCCATAGGTGCGCGCAAACACGCTTTGCAGTTCAACTCCTTCTGCCATCCGAACTTCAGGAGCAACCTTGAAGGTCACAAATCCTGGTCTCGAAAAAGCGCCGCGTACCCCCGGCCAATTCGATTCAATTTCAGCCTTCAACGTTGCCTCGGCACCAACCTGGCAAGTCGCAAATAAAAAACGTGGTTCTTCCATTTCCCTTTTTGTACTCCAGCCTGTTGGTGACGGCGCCGCCGGCGGAGCTCTTTCGAAAGATCCACAGCATGGTCGTAGACACCCATTTCAACACAGACTGTGCTAAAATCAAGGTCACTTAAATCATTCCAGCTGATCTCCCCCAGAGAACGGCTTTCTTATTTCATCGATACCAGCACGGACAGGCAGGAAGAAATGACAACGAAAATTCGCATTGGCGTCACGGGGTCGGGTTTC
>JAKVCB010000367.1 GCA_022448345.1 Pirellulales bacterium | reverse complement strand
GGAACAGACCTGGGGACCTTTATGGCGACGGTTGGTCTGGTGTTCAGCGTGCTGAGTGGCATTGTCTATGTGAACATCGCCATGCGGCGCGGGTGGACCCGCGCAGGTGAAGTCACATTCCAGCGCGTCACCGGCTTGGAAGCCCGCAGTCATCCCCAGCCTGTCGCACTCGGTCGAGTTCACGGGGATGTGATTGATCCTCTGCTCTTTCAGGTGTTGATCTTGACCATCGCGTTTGGAATAGGTTGGGCGTTGCGCGCAACTGTTGCGGAAGCAGTGAACCCGGTACTGACAGCGATGACGCAACGGAGCTTTGAACAGGCTGACACAAACCACGATGGAGAGCTCGATAGTGCGGAGATCGGAGCAGCTGTACGAGACGATGAGGCGGCTCGGCAAGTTCTTATGTCCGATTTGGATCGAGACGGTGCCATCAATCGGGAGGAGTTTAATGACCCGGGTATTGGGTTTGCGCTGGTGTCGCAGTTGAAAACGCTACCACTGTTCATTTATACCTTGCTGGGTGGGCTGCTTGTCAGGAGAGCGGCAGAGCTACTGCGCCTGGCGGATTTGATCGATGGGGCGAGCGTCCAACGACTGACGGGCGCAGCGATGGAACTTCTGGTTGTGGCTGCGATTGCTTCGCTCAATTTGACCGCCGTTTTTGATGTGTGGAAGGAACTTGGTTTGCTCATCGTAGCGGCGTTCTTGTGGACTGGTTTTTGTTTGTTGGTCGTCGCCAGACGCTTGCTGCCTTCTCAGTATTGGTTTGAATTGGGCATCATCAATTACGGAATGTCTACTGGAACGACTGCAACCGGTTTTGTGCTCGCTCGTATTGTCGACAAGAATTTGGACAGCGGTGCCGCCGAAGACTATGCGCTAGCCGCACCCCTTTCGGCACCGTTCATCGGCGGAGGCATTTTGACGTTGCTCTTGCCAACCTTGATTACCCGCACGGGAATGGCCTGGATTGCGATTCCTTTGCTGCTGGTACTCGTGGCCCTGTTTATGTTGGGCCTGGCGCTCCGGCCGCGTACTGGCAACACCTCGATTTAGGGTTTCGCACACTTCCCCTGTACGACGTACCTGGGACAGGCGCACATTGCTCTGGGGACGAGTTGTGGAGAAAAAGCCACTCTGCAGCCCGGCTGACATGACAGGGCCCGACGACGATTGGATTGCACCCAGACATCGCGGTATGCGTACCGCATTCACCACCCGTTCGCACTTTGGCGTAGCAGCCGTGTGAACCTATTTCTTGCGGTGGCGAATCTTGGCCCGCATGCGACGTTTCTTGCGCCCTACTTTGCGGCGTCCTTTACCCGATTTTTTGGTTCCCACCAGCGGTCTCCGCATCCAGAAAACATATCTTAGGAGTCCCGTATTCTATCCGACGCTGCCGGGGCGCCGCAACCGCCCAATTTCGCACATTGCCAGATTCCCCGGCAGCCATACACGCCTAGGTCGTCAGCCAGTTTCGAGCGGTAGCCAGGTCTCGTTTCAAGGCGGCGACATTGGCGGCAAGGTTCTCTTCGGGGAGATATTCAACATGGATGGAAACAGGCCCTTTAAATCCACTTTGGCGCAGTTGGCGGCCGAAGGCCGGATCAACCTGGCCCGATCCGAACGGGACGTTCTTGATGCGCCACTTTGAAATCTGTTTTTCCCAGGTAAAGTCTTTCAAAAAAACAGATCCCAGGTGACGTCGTGCGAGGTTGAAGTGAAGGGGCCAGGCCAGGCCTCCTTCCACGGTGGCGTGGCGGATGTCAAAAGCAATTGCCAGATCTTTCACGGCAAAGTCTTTCACGACCTGGTGGAGGTCCCAGATGGCACAACCAAAAAGATTTGCACCGGCATGGTTCTGGTAAATACCTTGTAATCCCAATTCGCGATGTAGCGCCACCAAATCGGTGATTTGAGCGCGAATCTGGTTGATCTGTGGAATCACGGGGAGGTCGAGATCGTAACGGAAGTATTTCATGCGATACCGTTTGATTCCCAGTTGGCTGGCGGTGCGCAGAACCTTTTCTGTCTCGGGTTGATTCAGGTGATGGACGCTGGAAGCCATCAGGCCAATTTCGAGGTTATGTGTGCGGAGTGCTTCAACCAGTTTGGGAAGGTCGTCTTGAACGCGTTC
>JAKVCB010000366.1 GCA_022448345.1 Pirellulales bacterium | reverse complement strand
GAGGTTCGCATCGCGGGGCTCTAATGTCGACGCTCGACGCAGGCATTTTTCTGCCGCCGCATATCGGCCCGATTTCGCGAGTAGTGTAGCTTTCAGGTTCAGCGCGAAAAGAGACTCGTTGTCGATGCCCAGAATTTGGTCGCAGACAGTTATTGCTTTTTGAGGTGAGTCTGCGTTGAGATAAGCGTTTGCGAGCCCGCAAAGTGATTTTAGATTATTTGGCTCCTTATCAAGTGATCTGTTGAAGGCGGTGGCGGCGCGATTGTAGTTGTCATGTTTTGCAAAAAAGTTACCGTTGTACCGATATAAATAAGCAGGGTTGGATGTGGCCAGTAGCATCGACACCAGGCTTCCCAATAGAGTCACGCTGGCGATAATAGCGATCGATCGCAACAAGAGACGGCCCCTTGGTTGCGCGGTTTTGCTGACTGCTAACGAGGCTCTTAAATGCCGGGCATACTGCGTAACACCCCACAAATAAAGTGTGATACCAAGCAAGGTCAGGAACTGCTGCAGGGTCCAACCCACGGGATAACCGCCTGGTGGCATCAAGCCCAATTTCAACGAGCAACCGAGGACCATTGCAAGAAACCAAAAAATAATAGCTGCCGCTATGCCCCTCGACCAGGAAGGGTGATCGCCGAATCGAGAGAGTGTCAACCAGACCACGCTGAGGCCGACCAGTAGCGCAAAGGGCGCTAAGACTACAGGATACGGCAGCAGCAATAACCATATCGTATTGGGGGATGCCCACTGCTGCGTTGGCAGGATTTCCGGGAGTCTAAAGATGGCATTAACGGCGAGGACCATAAACGCAATCGTAAGCAGAAGCCACAACCACGTTCCATGAACCGATGCGGTCGATTCTCGTCTTTCTCGAGTGTATATTCCGAGCATGACCACAGCAGCAAAGAACAGCTGTAGGCCCACGAGAACTGCAGACAGATTGACCTGATTATCGGGATCAAATCGCCAACTTTGATCGCCGAAAAAAAAGTCCGCCGATGGCACTGCTACATCAGCGATAAAGAGGATCGAAATTAATCTGCGAACAGAATGCACCATAAGAACAATTATAGCACGCATTTTCAAAGGGGATGTTCGATAGATGTAGCGGCCGGCAGGATCTGTGGGCGGTGCAGTCGCCGGCGGCCAGCTCCCGCGCCGTGAAAGTCGTTGATTCAACTAAGGTGTAAACCGCTCACCCCAACTATTCACTCATTCCATGAACGGAAAAAACAGGTGCCGGGAAGAATTTCCCGACACCTGTTCTCATTTAACAGTCTGGAATCAAAACCTTAAATTAAGAAGGTTTCTACCTATCACGTCTGCGACGCAGGGCAACCAATCCAGCTCCGCCAATCGCCAGCATGGCTAGGGTAGCAGGCTCAGGAACCGCACCGCCACCGCCGCCACCACCAGTGGAGACATTGGTTACCGTAATCGGTGCAAACGGATCACTTTCAAGACCCCAACCCAAGATCGTCACCTGGTCACGGGCACCCGATCCACGATTGTTGATCAAAAGAAAACCATTCCTGTTGTCCAGGGTGAAACCAAGTGCACGATCCTCATTGTTAGTGAAATTATCGTGAGCATAAAGGCTCGCACCCGCTCCATATCCTGACAGACCAACACCAACCATTCCGCCGGGCATATTGTCATAGTAAGTAGACGCCCACATGTCGTCCGACAAGCTTGCGGAGCTGACCAACGGATCGTCGTCGCCGATGGTATCGCCGATCTGGAAACCCTTTGCACCGTCGCCACCAACCGCAGCACTAAAAAGATTGCCGCTTTGAGTCGCATAGACACCATTTCCGGGACCGGTGATCATGCCGAACGCGACACCTTCTTTACCAGCCCAGTTACTATTTTCTTCCCACACGGTGTAGCGACCGACAAGTTTGCCTGCCAAATCCGAATCTGGAATAGCGTTTGTTGATGAAACGTTGTCCGTTAAGCCGAGCAGACCAGATGCGGACGTGTCGGTCGGATCGATGACGAAATAGCTGGCAATGGTGTCATCAAACCGATCCCCACTCATTGTTTGGCCTCTAGAGGTCGTCACTGGCGTGTCCAACATAAAGACCTGCGGGGCTGCGTCGGCCACCCCACCAACTACGACCGCAGCACCTGCTGCAGCTGAGTAAG
>JAKVCB010000365.1 GCA_022448345.1 Pirellulales bacterium | reverse complement strand
CCGGTATAAACAATGATGTCCTGCAAGAACTCCGGAGGGTGTAACGCCCCCAACAAGGCTCCCAGACCAATGATCATCGTGAATGCATAACTCAACTTCTTGATCGCCTGCTCGGTCGCATCACGGTCAATATTGCGCTGGTAGATATCCCGCACCAGCGCCGAGGAAATCATCAGCAGGAAACTGTCGACCGTCGACATCACGGCGGCAAACGGGGCTGCGATCAGCAACCCCGCCAGCCAGCCGATATTGGAGGTCAGTTCTACTGCCATCTGAGGCATAATCCGATCTGGTTCGGACTCCATCCCCGGAATCAACACTCGGGCACAGCAGAAAATCACGACCAACGGAAAATAAATCGCAGAATAGTAAAGCGCCACCGTGAAGATTGAACGGCGCAATGTCGGCGTGTCCTTGAACGCCATCAAACGCACCATATTGCTCGGTTGCCCCGTTCCCGAAATCGCCCACATGAAAAAGAACGATATCGCCAGGCTCAGCGGCAAAAAGCCATTCGCACTCTCTCGGTGCGGACCTGGCCCTGTGACGTACGCACCCTGTTGGTCCTCGCTAGCGCCGTACACATAGTCAACAACGTCCACCGCACTGAGCGCCACGACACCCGTACGATCCCTGTCCCCCTCTTGGTTTCCTGCGATGCGGTCACGGACGCGCTGGACATCACCGGCAGAGACAATTTCCCACACATCTGCTTTTTCTACAGTCGGCGTTTGCTCGGTCAGGACATGCCTTTTGACGATCTTGAACAGTCGCGTTGAGCCATTTCCGGAATCCATGAACACCCATGCGCCAGACGGTATCTCCACATCACTAGCGGGCGCCACACTTTCCAGTGTGGCGGTTCCTTTCCGCGGCGGAACCATCCTTGCCAGAGAACGCGTAACCAGTTCTAGATTCCCACCGCTCGACTCGGCTCCCTCTTCCACTTCGGCACGTGCCGCGGCAGCGATGCCGGCCTGATTGATTGCCAGCGGCAACATAATGATAACGCCAACCACCATCACGATGCCCTGCATCACATCGGTCCAGACCACCGCGTGAAAACCACCGTAAGTTGTGTAGAGAATGACGGAAATCCCAAACACCAGTAAGCAAAGTACATATTCACTACCCAATGGCGATAACGCCGTAAGCCCCTCGGGAAGCGCATTGGCAGCCTGGCCAAACAGGTCAATCGGGCCGAGCAAGGTGCGCAAAATCTCACTTCCTGCCTTGAATTGAGCCACCAGGTTGAAAGTCATGAAAAAGACAATCAGTGCGACAGCAATCAGTCCAAAAGGAGCACTACGAAATCGATCCCGCAGCACATCGGGAATCGTGATAGCGCCTGAAATACGCGCCACCTGATTGATTCGTTTTCCCAACAGCCCCATAACACAGATAGGTACCACCATGTAACTTCCGATCCACAAACCCAAGGACCACCCATGGGTGTAAATCTTGGAAGGGAAGCCCATGAAGCTCCCGCCGGATGAACTCGTCGCCGCGAGGGTGAGCGCAAACGCCCACACCCCTAAACCGCGACTCCCCAGGAAATACTCACTGAGAAAGTTACGGTTTTTGAGCAGTCGGTTGGAGAGACCGGCGATCAGAAACACACCAATGATATAGATCAAGAAAGTGATCAGTACTGCATTACTGGATTCTGCGATCAACAGCGCCTGAATTTTCATTACGGCGATTCCTCTCCGTTAGCAACGTGTTGCTGGTGGGACTCGTCTTCGTCACCTGCGGTTCCCAAGTCACCATCTTTCATAAAGCTGAAACAAAACCAGGTGGTAAACAGGTCTGCCACCAGCCAAGGGAGGCCGATTCCCCAAACGATCCAGGAAGGAACGCCAAAAAGAGTTGGAATATTGGCCGGGTCCTCAACGCCATACCCCGTGAAATAACAGTAGGGCACCGCCCACAGCATGGCGATAAACCAGACCAGGAAAATCACGATCGCTTCACGCCGAGCGTGGAGGAAAAAAGGATCCAGCTCAAAATCCGAGTCGGTTGTGTTTGACATAATTTTTTCCACTCAATCGCTGACTGATTGATCCATCACACTATTTCCCTGAGGAAACCCATCGATGTGCCCCGTGGCGCCACCACCTGGACCCACACAGTACCAGATACCGATGGCAATTGTAGAA
>JAKVCB010000364.1 GCA_022448345.1 Pirellulales bacterium | reverse complement strand
CGCTTTGGGAACTTTCGGGGGCTCCCCATCAGTATGGCGCTGTCTTTCTTGATAAATGCAAATCGCACGGTGTCAGTCAGCGATTTAGGTGGTTGTTGCCCATGGCGTTGCTGTAATACGGGTTTCGGATCGTAGAGGTCCACATGACTGGGAGCACCCGCCAGAAAAATCAGGATGCAGCGCTTCGCACGAGGCGCAAAGTGCGGTGGCCTTACATCCAGACGACTCTTATCGATGGTGCTGGACTCGGCGCTAAGCAGCTGTTCTTCAGCCAACATCGATGTCAAGGCAAGTCCGCCCAAGCCGGCTGCTGAGGTCGTAAAAAACTCACGCCGCGCATCGCGGATTGCAGCGGGTAATGGCATGTTTGTTGTTCTCCATTACCAGCAGGGTTCTGAACGGGAGATAACCACAGCTGGCATCAAGTTCTGGCAACTATTCCTTGGTGATGAATTCATCAAGATTGAGTAATGTACGTGCCACAAGTACCCAGGCTGCCAGTTCTTCGGTTGTCGTGCCTGGGGAAACTGGGGTAGAGCCAAGAAGTGCTTTTGCGGCGACCGGATCTTGCTGGCAGAGTTCCTGCTGTTGATTGAACAGTTTGGTGACGGCGGATTGTTCTGCCGCTGTAGGGGAACGAGTGAGGCAAAGTTGAAAACCATATTGGATACGATCTCTAAGCGGCGTCTCGTTAAGCACGCGGGGAACTTCATCAACGATGCGTCGAGCGAGCTGCTGTGCGCATTCGAAAAAGACCGCATCATTCCATAGGGTTAATGCTTGCAGAGGTGTGTTACTGTTTGACCGCCGCGCGGTGCAGCTGGTCGAGTCGGGAGCGTCGAAGGTCATCAACATTGGAAAGGGTGAGGTACGCTGGAAAAAGGTGTACAAGCCTCTGCGGTAACGATTGCCACCAGCGCTTGTTTGCCATTTCGCGCTATTGGAGTAAGTCAGGCCGGCATGTTTCGAAGGTTGTGACGGTTTGACACTGGCACCTCCAATACGTGTGTCGAGGAGGCCGCTCGCGGCGAGCGTCAGGTCCCGTACAATTTCGGCTTCCACACGGCGCCGCGATTGACGAGCTAACAGTCGGTTTTCAGGATCTTTTTCCCACAAATCCCGGCGATTTGCGGCGGATTGACGATACGTGGCCGAAGTCACAATCAAACGATGGATGTGTTTGAGTTGCCATTGGCTGGATTGCAATTCACTCGCCAGCCAGTCAAGTAGTTCAGGGTGCGATGGTTTTTCACCTTGTAATCCGAAGTCGTCAGTGGTCTCTACCAGGCCACGGCCGAAATAGCGTTGCCAGATTCGGTTGACGGTAACGCGCGCGGGCAGCGGGTTGGTTGGCGAGAACAGCCAATGTGCCAGGTCGAGGCGGTCAGGCTTGTCCGACCGGGTAGCAATTGGTGGCAATACTTGTGGCGTGTTGATCGGTACAGTGTCGCCTGGCGTCAAGAAGTTGCCACGCAAATGGACTCGTACGACTCTTGCTTTGGAGCGTTCTCGCACACTTTGTGCTTTGGTGGAAGGAGCTGGTGGTGCCTGTTTCGTATGTGCCTCGACCTTGCGTTGTAATGCGGCGAGTGTGGGATCGATCGATTGGTAGTATTTTGCGAGCAAGTCACGTTGTTGGGGATTTCGATTTTCGTCGGTGACTTTCAATGCGGCAACGAGCGCACCGGTCAGTCCCTCAAGTTGTACTGGCCCGGTATGGTCAGTTACGGAGAGGCGAAAGCGACCAATGTTATGAGAGGAAGTTTGCGTATAGGACTGATCGAGGGTGATTCTCAAATGGACCGGACTCTTTGCCTCAATAGGTTCGGCAAAACGGAATACGGCGACGTGTCGTTTTCCGATTTGGGGACTGACTGCCCACCCGTCCTGGGCGTCGTCGTTTATCGCCAGGCTGACATCCCATTCCTTCTGTGAAAAGTCTGCGCGGGCGTCACGAAGTTTGTAGGCAGAGGATTCGGATGCTGCGTCTTTTGAAGTAGCGTCTACACGGAACGTGGTGAGGACAAAGTTTCCATTTTCTGCGCGACCGGGACCATTCTTTGGGAGGCTTTTGTCGGGAAGTACTTCCAGACGAATTGCTGTAATACGATTGAGTGTACTGGTAGCTTCAATTGTATAGACATCGGAAACCCGGTTGTTCCCGG
>JAKVCB010000363.1 GCA_022448345.1 Pirellulales bacterium | reverse complement strand
GTTTTGAGCGGCGGTAGTCACAACTCCCCTGCCCTCCCGGCCGACGATGGCGGCCCCAACCAGGTAGCCTCACCAAAGGTTGCCGCCTATTTCCCAGAGTGGGGAATTTATGGGCGCAATTATCCGATAGCCGAGGTTCCGGCCGAGAAGTTGACCCACTTTATTTACGCGTTTGCTGACCTGACTGCCAGCGGTGAGATGGTCCTGTTCGACAGCTATGCCGCCGTGGAAAAACGGTTTACGGCCGATCAGTCCGTCAGTGGCGAGGCGGACCTATGGTCCTATCCGGCTGGCGACCCGCGGTCCCAGCAAACCATTTGGGGCAATTTTAACCAGGTAGCCCAACTAAAGGATCAAAATCCGCACCTGCGGACGAGCATTGCCCTGGGTGGATGGACCCTCTCAGGCAATTTCAGCAGTGTGCTTTCGACGGCATCCGGACGGGAAACGCTTGCGGACTCGATTTATGACTTCCTCGATACCTACACGATGTTCGACGGTATCGATTTCGACTGGGAATACCCAGGCGGTGGCGGATTGGGTGGCAATAGTGAAAGTCCCCAGGATGGAGACAATTACGCGACTCTTCTCAGCATGGTACGCGAGAAGCTCAACCAACTCGGCACGGAGCGTGGGCGTTACTATGAAATTTCGGTGGCCTCCCCTGGCGGATCCGACAAGATCGCCAACTTCAACCTCGGGGGACTGAAGCAACACGTCGATTTCTTCAACGTGATGACCTACGACTTCCATGGAACCTGGGAAAACACCACCGGACACCAGGCCGCTTTGCAAAATGACCCCTCCGGCTACGACATCGAGACGGCGATCGGCCTGTATCTCGATGCGGGAGTGCCGCGGGAAAATATCGTCCTCGGGGCTCCGCTCTACACTCGCGCCTGGAACGGAGTGACCGCCGGTGGGGACAACGGTTACGCCGAGAGTGCCAGCGGAGCTGCGCCCGGTACTTACGAAAGTGGCAACTACGACTACAAAGACCTTGTCTCTCAGATCGAGGCAGGCGCGGGTGAGTGGGAGCTGAACTGGGATGACGATGCCCAGGCCGCTTACCTCTACAGTGCCACTCAGGAGATTTTTAGCTCCTTCGAAACGCCCGGTACAATCGCCCTCAAGAGCGAATGGGCCCAGTCGATGGGCCTGGGCGGAATGATGTTTTGGGATCTTTCCAACGACGCCAGCGGAAGTGAAAGTCTGATTGGGGCGGCCGCAGACAGTTGGTTTGAAGGCAAGAGTTTCCAGGAGATTGTTTCCGCTTCGAACCTCACTTTCGACAACGTCTACGGTGGCAATGGCCTTTTCGACCTGGTCGCCGAGGCGGTCACGCTACCGACTGACCCCGTCCAAATTCACGCTGGTGAAATCACTGCGACGGCCACCGGGATTGTTCTTAATGACGACAATAATTCGGAACCGCCAGAGCCACCGAGTAACGAACATGAGGGTCACGACCACTCGTCGCACGACTCCATGGCACCTCCGGCCTCCTCTGGTGATTATGTCGATATCACCAGTTGGGGAACGTTCCACGGCTCCAACAACAACTCCCACCATGATGAACTGGTGGGGGGCCGCACGGCCATCACCACCGAAGCAGCCGACGCCTACAACCACTTGCGGGCCTTTTTTGGGCTATCGCCCTTAACCATCGAAGAGGTCGGCCAGTGGGCCTTTGCCAACGAACTGACCAACAACACCCAGGCCTGGGGAAATGATCTTCAGGGCGTGGGACTTTGGTACGCCATGCAGGGGGCCAAGGTCGGTTGGATTGCCGACGATGCGTTCGATCCCCAGATCCTCGCCGATATCCAGCGGACCGCTCGCCTTGGCGATCCGGACGACGTGATGGAGATGGTCGTTCAGTTTGGCCACGACGGATATGCCGACTACCTCCAGCAGTACGGACTTACCCAGACCTTCATCAACACCCTCAAGATGGAACCGCACTACGGCGGCTGGATGCACGGGCGAACCCACGGATGGCGGTCGATCGAAGGCGTGGCGATTGCCCATGATGTCAATCACCTCACCGTCCTGGGTTGGGACCAGATGCAGCCCTTCATGAACGACACGTTCGACTGGCCCCAGTGGCCGGCCCTGGATGTGTCCCACAGTGGCGTGATCGAGTACTTCCAGAGCATGGTCGTCCTGGGCGA
>JAKVCB010000362.1 GCA_022448345.1 Pirellulales bacterium | reverse complement strand
ACGCGGGCATCCCTGTCATCGTCCTTGACCGCAAACCGGGACTTGACCGCAATGTTGCAAAACTGCTGGCCAAAGAGGTTAAGGCACGGCGAATAGAAGTGCTGCACGCTCACCAATACACGCCGTTTTTCTACTCGGCACTCAGTCGTATGCTTCATCGCAGCAAGACAAAAATCTTGTTCACTGAGCACGGCCGACACTACCCCGACATTGTTTCAACCAAACGGAGGCTGGCCAATCGGCTGCTCCTACAACGTTATGCCGACATCAGCACCGCATGTTGTGATTTCAGCGCAAAGGCACTGCGTGAAATCGAGGGCTTCCCGAAAGCCATCACACTGCCCAACGGCGTCGACCTGCGAGGCTTGCCGGAGCGAGGCGACCAAGCCGAGACCGATCAGCTGCGAGAAAAGTTTGGCATGCAGACGGGCATACCTTACGCAGCCTGCATTGCACGCTTCCATCCGGTGAAAGACCACGAAACGCTGATTAAGGGCTGGCAGTTGGTCAACCAATCACTACCCAATGCAAAACTGCTACTTGTTGGTGATGGTGAGTGCCGCGAGAAGTGCGAAACGTTGTGCCGAGAGTTAGACTTGAAAGACTCGGTCGAGTTCTGGGGAATAAGGCACGACGTTCCGGAGATTCTCCGAGCAATCGATGTGTTCGCATTAACGAGTGTCAGTGAAGCTGCCTCACTGACGCTACTGGAAGCAATGGCAAGCGGATGCCCTGCCGTCCTGACCGATGTGGGAGGTAACGCTGAGCATGTAACCCATGGCATCGAAGGATTCCTAGCACCACGATCTGATAGCCAAACAATTGGCGAACGGCTTCTGGAATTATTAAGTTCCCCTGACCAATGCAAGGCGATGGGAGCAGCTGCCCGCAAGCGAGTGGAACGTGACTTCGATCTCACTGGTGTGATCGAACTGTATGCAGCTCATGTCCAGAAATTGGCAGACCACTGAGAGCGGCTATCGGTCGATCGTAATCATGCTGAAAGAACTCATCAAATCGACGTTGCGTGGTCTAGCCATTCTCGCTGTCTCCCCACTACTAGTGAGCCACTGGCTCTCTAGTACATTCAGCGGTGCGGATCGATCGCTGGAATCGCATTCCCAGCTACTTTCTCTTTTCCCTGGCATCACCGGCAACTATCTTCGCCTCGCTTTCTATCGCTTTGCATTGGAGCAGTGTGACCCGACCGCCACAATCTGCTTCGGCGCACTCTTGTCAAAGACAGGTGCGAGACTCGGCAAGCATGTCTATGTCGGCCCCCGCTGCATGCTGGGGCTAGTCACGCTAGAAGATGACGTGCTACTCGGGCCCGCTGTACAAATTCCCAGTGGCCCCATGACCCACGGTATAGAGCGACTCGATCTCCCGATTCGATTACAGGCTGGTGAAAAACAACGCATAAAGATTGGCAATGACACATGGATTGGTGCCAGCGTTGTCGTACTCGCCGATGTCGAACAGCAATGTGTGATCGCAGCAGCATCTAAGGTGACGAAAACCATTCCACCACGTGTCATCGCTGCAGGTACCCCAGCGTCAACAATCCGTCACCGAAAGTCGAAATCACAAGCAATCGACCCTCCTCAATAAGCCCATAATTAATCCCATCAAACAAAGGTGATAGTTACCCACAGCGTCAAATACTACTCCAAGCTGATGGCATCACTAGCAGAATTAAACTTAGCTCAGTGTGCGCCCGAACCACCTATCTCTCGCATTCGCAACCGACCTAAAAAGAATCATCACACGCTGTAAGCACAATATAGTTTTTTACGTTGCATTGCCGCCGCCAGACCAAACACTCAATTTGTCGGTTCGTTGCCAAGGTTTGGATTGAATTCTTGCCGGTACCAGCGATAATCGAGTCTGAATCCATTTCTTCAAAGCCAATTTTGACCAGAACCATCAGTGATTAGGGAAGCCGCCGGCCACCCAAGTGGACGAAGTCCACGATGCTAATTGCAAGAAATTGCCGACACTGATCCAATGACAGAAGTACCCAAAGAACTGCCCGAGGTAACCTACTCACCTGAGTCCCCCATGTCTCGGCCGGGCAAACTCGTTGCTGAGGTTTTTAGTGATCTCTATCGATGCCGCTAGGCGGCATCGAGGTTGAAGCAAGAGAGACAGGAGGAAGAAATTAGTAGGATTAGC
>JAKVCB010000361.1 GCA_022448345.1 Pirellulales bacterium | reverse complement strand
TAGGAAATTTAGAGAAGGGCTTTGCGGTGCCACGCAATCGAGGTACCTGTATGTTTCACGACACGCACGCCGCAAGCTGCCGGCTCTGTACCGCATATCCTTTCATAGGTCTGCGACTCTGCGACAGCGTGAGTGTGAGACCACCCAACCTTGGTATGTCACGTGTTCCTGGCGGCAAATCAATAACCCGATACGACGAGCAACACGCGAAGCACTCCCCGGTGAAGACACCCACAGAGTACGATGGCAATCACTCGGACCGCAATTTCATGGTCACACACACCGCGTCACAATGTCAGTGTTGGCACACCGGCAATCGCTGCTCAACTGGTGTACCAACCAGAACACCAGACACATTTGTCGGTCGCAACGAGTGACCGCGACATCGGCCCACCGACTGCTCGGTCACCTCGTCCCGAACGAACCTGCTACCTTCCTGGGTTCGTTTCGCGCAAGCATTCAATGTATGTTGACATGTGTAGCTCTTGCCTTATTTACTCGCCAAACCGAGGTGCTCATTGTTTCCAGCCTTCATTCATATCAACCCGCTTGGCACACCGTTGAGCCGGACCAGGTTGCTACGACTCCCTGCCGTCTTTGTGCTTGCTGTCCTACTCACGCTATTCCAGGAAGCAGCCGGGCAACAACCACATTCTTTCCCAGCGTTACAACAGCAACTTGAAACATCAATCCTCCCATTACTTCGGCGTTATTGCGTGGACTGTCACGCAGGCGACCAACCGAAAGGAGATGTCAACATTGAGAAGATCAAAAGGATCAGCGATGTGCGCCGCAATCCGCGACTCTGGCAAGATGTACTTTTCATGCTCGACAACAAGCAGATGCCACCACCGAAAAGTGACCAGCTCTCGTCGCACGAAGCCAAGTCGCTCCGATCCTGGATCCAACACTATCTCAATGCCGAAGCCCATGCCAATGCGGGTGACCCGGGTCCAGTAGTAATGCGACGTTTGAGTCGCGCCGAGTTGGAAAACACATTACGGGACCTGACGGGTTTCGATCTGCAACCAACCCGCCAGTTTCCTGCTGACAATGCCGCCGGGGAAGGTTTCACGAACGCTGGGGAAGCCATGGTCATGTCGCCGGCCTTGTTCGATAAATATGCTGCGGCAATGCGAAAGATCTCCGCACACGCAGTATTGCTACCCGATCGCATTCACTTTGCCCAGTCGCCTCATGCCCGTGACTGGGAGCAAGAGCGTTTCCAGAAAATCCAACAGATTTACAAACGCTATACGAGCCCGGGGGGCCTGCTGGCCCTGGAACCGTATCTCGCAGCAACGTTGCGCTGGCGTGAGAAGGCCAATGACCAGCAAAGTTCACTTCACGATTTCGCCAAACAGCTCGGTTTAAGTCCCCGTTACTTGCAGCGATTATGGACGACCCTGAATGTTCCTGCGGTATCCTTGCCGGCGGAAAACAAACCGCGACGACCTGACGCAAACAAAGGTCCCAACGCGGTCTATCTGATGGATCAATTGCGTCTCAAGTGGCGGCAGGCAACGTGTTCTGATTATGGAGAACTACTCAGTTGGGTTAATCGCTGGAGAGATCAGATGTGGTCGATCGATCCGCTGACAATCAGCTGGTATGGTCGCTGGCAAACTGCCAGACCTACTCTACTATCACGTCAAACGATCCGTTGGAAAATGCGAAACCAGAAAGGCGATACGACACTGTTCCTGATCTGCACACCTGGCCAGCAGCAGACAACCACACGGGTGCGGTGGCAGCAGCCACGATTTGAGCAGTCCGGCAAACCGACCATCTTGCTACGCGAAGTGCTCCCCGAACTGAACTACACGGGCGCAGACCAATGCGATCTCGAAACGGCTGCACCTTCTCGTATCGAACTGAATTTACCCGCAGCCCAGGTAGCAGGATACGATTTCGTCGTTGATGCCATGTTGGCAGAAAACAACGTTGACTCTGAACTCGTCCACGCTCGTATTGAAGCACGAACAGCACACTGGAAGGACAGCGCGTATCCTCGTGCCGTCGAGTTCCAGGGAAAACCGCAGGTCATTGCCAATGCGATTCATAATCGACCGGCTATCCACTTTGCGAAGAACGCCTACATGCTGCTCGGAGACTCCGCACAACTGCGGCTCGCCACGTTTACCATCACTGCAGTTATCAAGTATGTCGGCGGCCAC
>JAKVCB010000360.1 GCA_022448345.1 Pirellulales bacterium | reverse complement strand
GCCGCACATGAAACTCTTTGCGGCCTCCCGAAATCTGAGGGAATTCCACCGCAGGGGTGTGCAGAGCGCATTTGTCCAATCCCCCGAAGTTGCGGAAAGGACCAACCCGGCTCCCGACGGCGATAAACTGATGGGTGGATTCAACCCGCCGCGTAACGATTACTGGACGGTTACGGACAATCTCAGGCACCTGATCTCTTATCTGTGTACGCGACTGCTTTGGGACACAGCCTTCGATGTCCGCGCTGGGATCGGTGAGTTTTGCGAGACCTACTACGGAGCCGCCTCGGCCGAGACCGAACAAATCGTCGTCTTGCTGCAATCGATCACTTCCTACGAACGGACCACGGGAACAACTTTTTCCGCTTATCCCGACGTACACCAACCGCTCAGCAGCACGCCGCTATTGAAATGGACAGTTGTCGAACAGATGGATCGATTGTTTGACCACGCCACAAAGAAAGTTGCTGCCGATCCCGTTTTGCTTCGTCGCGTCGAGATGCTCCGGCTGACCCACCAGCTGAATATCCTTTGCTACGCACCGGCCGACCACCCGCTTCGCCAAAAAGCGTTTACCTCTTTTTTTCCGCTGGTGGAAGAACTCGGTATCAAAAGTTTTCAAAACACACCCCTGGCGGGCGGCGATACTCCTGAGAAGTTCAAAGCTCTGGTCAGCAACCCGGAAACCATTGTGATTCCTGGCCAGGAAAAGGTCGGCGACAATCTGTTGAAAAATTCCAGCTTTGAAAGATCGATCTTCGCATACGGAGTCCCGGATGAATGGTCGGCTGAAGGTGTTTACCAGACTGAAGAATACCAACTCGACCCGAGTGGTGTGATCGTCGATACCAGCCGAGCGCATACAGGCAAGTCGAGTGTGCGGATGGTCAAACATCCCTCGCCAGGGGAAACGGTATGCTTGCGGCAGCGATTCCCCGCCAAGCCGGGCAGACGTTATCGCATGAGCCTTCGCTACCGGGCCGATGTCAAAACAGGCGGATTCTATATTGTCTTTAGCGCACTCGATGAGGAAGGGAAGTTTTTACGCCATTACACCGACAACCGCGGTGCGAAAAATACAGATGGCAAGTGGCAGCCTCTCCACGCCGACACCCACATTGGCGACGACACTGCATTCCTCATGGTCGAGGCACTCTTCTACGACGATTACTCCGAGGGGGTGGTTTGGATCGATGACTTCACCTGCACGATGATCGAAGAGTAAACCTGCGGCCTCTCCTTTCCAGCCAGAGGGAACGGTTCTTTTTTCTTTAAGCTCAACTCTATTCTTGACATGCCCCGCAATCCAACAATAGGCTCTACAGACGGAGTAGCTGTGGTTTTATGACCCCAACGGGCTTCCCACAGCGGCCCCAACTCCCCCCGCTTAAGTCAGCGGGACAATCTCTCAGCCTTCTGCTAAAATGACGTTATGACAGAACTGGTCCCCGCAGCGGTGTGGTGCAGACCGCCCTGTGGTGCAGACCGCCCTGTAGTGCAGAGTTTTCTATCCTGGGCGTTGGCTCGATAGAAACATTTTCCCCTTTGGCACTTCCTCGGACGATCGCTCCATCATGACAATTGGCGGTTCCCATCACACGAGGCAGACCCTACTCCGGGGGGCATTCTCCCTGGTTGCGATGCTTTTGGTCTCGCTTGCTGGGAGGCTTGCCTTGAGCGAGCCGCCACCGGAAGCCCCCCCCACGTCCGCGGGAATCGTCTTGTTTGACGATCAGATCCAGCCGGCCCTGGTGCAACATTGTTACCAATGCCACTCCAGCGAGAGTGAAGAAATTGGTGGTGGGCTGGAACTCGATTCACCGATGGGTATCCGCCGCGGCGGCAACTCGGGCCCCATACTCGTTTCGCACAACGTCAACCAAAGTCTTTTGTTGGAAGTCCTCCGCAAAGCCACCACCGACTCGAGCGGACCACCCCATCATCAACTTGCCGAAGAGGTCCTCTCCGCTTTTGCAGAGTGGATTCGCCTTGGCGCACCTGATTCTCGCCAACAAGTCGAATCAAGCTCTGGCACCTCACCCTCCAGACAGGAAGAACCGCACTGGGCATTTCAACCGCCCAAGGCAGTCGCCCCCCCAGAGGTCGAGCAGGCAGACTGGCCCCGGGACGATATCGATCGCTTCGTCCTTGCCCGGATTGAAGCCGCAGGCCTCAGACCTGCCCGCGATGCAAACCGC
>JAKVCB010000036.1 GCA_022448345.1 Pirellulales bacterium | reverse complement strand
AACCCCCCCCAACCCCACCCCCCCCATCCGCCCCCCGCCTATGACCTTTTTGTTTTTAACCCAGCGGAAAAAGCTGACGATACTGAAGCCGACGATACGGCCGCAGCCGATGACCTGTTTGTCGATCAGCCAGCGGAAAAAGCTGACGATACTGAAGCCGACGATGCTGCCACAGCCGATGACCTGTTTGCGGATCAGCCAGCCGAAAAAGCTGACGATACTGAAGCCGACGATACTGCCGCAGCCGATGACCTGTTTGCCGATCAGCCAGCTGAAGAAGCTGACGATACTGCCGCGGCCAACGACCTGTTTGCTGAACCCACACCCACCGTCTCCGACAACCCGGAAGAAGAAGCGTCGTCAGCAACGGACAAACCTTCGCCCAACGCGTCTGAAGCCACGAAACCGAAGGAAGTCAAAGCAACCTCTTTAGATAACCTCGATAACAATGCATCGTTGGAGGGTGACCTTTTCAATACTCCTCGGTCCGTGAGCCCCGCAAACCGTGATTTACTGGAGTCTGGCGAAGAAGGCAAAGGGGAAGATGCTTTAGTTGGCGACACATCGGCTAAACCAACTTCGAAGAAAAAGCTCGTCAGGCCAACGTCGCCCGACTTGGATTCTCTTGAGTCCGCCGTTCGGTCACACCAAGGATTACCTGCCACGCCAAAGAAGCAAACTACAAAGGAAGAAACACCCCTGGGTGATGAAGTGGAGAGTGTCGCCACTATGGAAGGTGATCTCTTCGAGCCACCGCAGTCGGCAAGCCCTACGAACCAGGCTTTGCCTAAGGCCGGTGGAGTAAAGAAAGGCCACGAAGCCTCGTCTAACGAGGCTTTAGAAAAAGAGCACAAGGCAACCGACAGCTCCGCTTCTGACGAACCAGATGACTCCTCGGAATCGGCAGCGAATGACGAGGCAACCGGTCACAAGTCAGCGCAATCTGATAAAGACCCATTGTTTGATGAATATGGCGTGATTCTCGGCGAGCCGGGTGGTCTGGCAAGTGACGAATTGCGATTTTGGGTCGACAACACGGGTCGGTTCTCGTGCCGCGGGCGAATGGTTCGCATGTCCAACGGTCACGTACGAATTGTCAAAGAAACGGGCAAGACAACCACCGTTCCTTTTTACCGTCTCAGCCAGGCTGATCTCAGGTTCGTCACCCGTCAGGCGAGTGCGGTCCACGAACAGTCACTCACATACACGGTTGGGATGTAGTGCGGTCTAGATCTCAATGGATGATGGAATCACAAACCGCCACCTTTTGGGTGGCGGTTTTTTTATGGGTGGCATAACCAGGTTGCAACCCGCTCAGCTGCTTGCTCACCACTGTAAACGCACTGAGGAATCCCAATTCCATGAAAGGCATTGCTTGCTATTTCCAAACCGGATTGATTTTCGATTTGTTGCTCAATGCCATTGATCCGGTCAAGGTGTCCCACATGGTATTGCGGCATGGCTGCGTCCCACCGAGCAACGTCAACGACCTGTGGATCACCATTTATTCCGAGTAAAGAGGACAACTCTTGTAGGACAAGTTCGATTAAATCTTGCTCCGACTGCATCACCAGTTCCGGTTGCAACGCACCACCTACAAAAGTGCGTACCAGCACATATCCATGGGGAGCACGCCCGGGGAATTTTTCGCTTGCGTAACTGGCAGCAATAATACGACGCGTTTCAATTTTCGGGACTACAAATCCAAACCCATCGAGAGGTTGGCGGAATTGGTCGCGGCGAAAACCTGTGCTTACCACGACGGAACTGGCGTACGGAATTTCGCCGATCGGCCTGGCTAAATCAGGATTCGTTTTGTGCAGTAGTCGGGTGGCAGCGGGACCAGGAAGGGCCAAAATGACTGCATCAAAGGATTCGGTAGCAGGCTGGACATTGAATGTAAGCCGCCACTGACCCGAAGGATCTCTTTGGAGACTTTCAACCGCTGCTTCCCGGCGGATCGTAACAACCTTCAGCTTCTTTTCAATGGCTTCAACCAGGCTCCCCATACCTCCCTCTGGTGCAAGAAACATCCCGTAACGGGCACCGCTTTCGGTAGTTCCTTGTGAATCTTCCGTAGCGTTCCGTCTCCGGCCCCATTGGGTACGAAGCAGACTGCCTGCTTGAGCTTCCGATTCAAGAAACTGAGGCATGGTGGCTGCCATGCTAAGTTTTTGCGGATCTGCTGTGTAGATACCTGCGAGCAGTGGCTGGACAAGTCGCTCAAATACCTCGCGACCGAGTCGACGGGTGGCAAACGAGGCAACACTTTCATCAACAGCCGTGTTGTCTTTTCCAATTGGTTTTCGGGCAACCCATGGTTCGGCGAGTAATCGCAGTTTTCCCCAGGGACTCAACACCGAGGAGGTCAACATGGGCCAGAGTTGCTGTGGCTCCATGATCACAAATCCTTTGGGAACAGGATGAAGTTTACCGTTCCGAACCACCGCAGCCCGACGTCGCGCCTCACGCGTGGGGAGTAACTGTGGGCCCACCCCTACGCGCCTACAAAAATCGACTGCCCATGGAAACTTGGTGATAAAACTGTCAGCGCTACGTTCGATAAGAAAACCATCTGTGTTGACCGTATCCAACACACCTCCCAAGCGGCCAGTCGCTTCAAAGAGTACCGTTTGGGCATGTGGCAACAATTCGGCAAGTCGATGTGCCGCTGCGAGGCCAGTGATTCCGCCACCGACAACCGCGACTCGCTGGGCCGCTGATGGCTGCTGCTTTCGGTCAAGCACGCTCATGGCCAATCCATCCTGGCACAGCATCCCTATCGCGCAATCTATGATCTGTGCAGAGGGTCATTTGAGATTCCAACTTGGATTGTGAGGCCAATACGATTTTGGCGTTACACCCAGATGTTACTCCAATCCTGACACAAGTGTCAGGTTTTGGTAAACGACTCCGTAAGGGGCAGCCGCAAATACAAGGTTATCCATCCACCCGAACCGCCAACCATCCGCTTACAGGCCAATTCACGCCAAGCCCCATGAACAAAGTGGAGAGCCTCGCCTCGAACTGGTTCCATTATCGGCGGTAAAATCGAAATCGGTCCATCCGACACCGCTTTTAAATCGGGCCATTTCGCCAGGATCACCATAGAACGAGGCCAGGATTCGTTAAGAGCAGGGCGTCGCAGGATCACTCCTACCTATTCCATGCAACCAGGGCCTGTCCATGCAAACCGGGCCTGATGCAAGGCTACTGTCCGACAATTACACGATTTGCACTGCTAGCGGAAACAGTATCGTCGGCTTGTTTCTCAACAACGTCCGTGGCTGTGGTGGGCGGTAAGATCGTTGCATAGACATTGCAGTGGGCCCCGTAGTTTTTGCCAAGGTCCGTCACAATGCTAACCTTGTCTTCAACTTTACCCGGTTTTCCATCGGCGGCAAATTGAAAATCGACAATATGCCGCGTGGCAGATTTAGAAGGGGTTTGAAACTTGAGAGAGCCATCGTCGCACGAAATATCAACGATTCGGAATGGTTTCTTCCCGCGAACAAGCACTTTCTTCGAAACCTCCTCTCCCTGAATAACTTCGCCAAAAACAACCGAATTTGGCGCCACAGAGATAACCGGGACAACCTTGCCCTCAATAAGGACCGGGATCCGCTCTTCACTCCTGTCGTTGGTAACAATCACCAACTGATCCCGCAAGTTTCCAGCTGGCGCCGTATCTTTGAGGCGAACCAACAGATCGTAAGAAACGCGACCCGAGTTCCGATCACGTTGTACTAACTCTACTTGGAAGTCTTCGCTTCGGCTAAGCACATCGGTGATTTTCCAATGACTGCGCCCAGCATAGCTCACATTTATCCGCTGCTCGGCCTGGGTTCCCTGATCCACCGACTCAAATCGTACGGCCCCAGGCTTAAAAACCACATCGCCACGTATTTCTCCATTGACCCGTAATTGTGCCTCGCCAGACCGCTCGATCCCCTCGTTGTCAGTCCACTTCATTTTGACTGTCAGGGTAGCTCCTTTGACACCTGTAAACGTACGCGTATTGAATTTGGCGACAACGTAGCCCGTTTCGTGCGTTTTCAGGAGCTTGTTTTCAATCGATGGCGTCGTGCAGCCACAACTGGAACGCACCCCGGTAAGCTCAATGTCCTGCCGATAGAGATTTTTGACGGGAAACCGATACTCCGCATCAGCACCTCGGGCCACTGTGCCAAAGTCGTGCTCCCGACCGTCAATGAACATGTTGTTGGTCCATTGTTGGCCATGCGTGACTCCTGCCACTGCCAGAATCAGCAAGAAAACCACATAGCAGAAGGGATTTTTGCGCATGGGTCCGTTGCCCCCATCCTTACTCTGGGTCACTATTTCTGAACAAATTGCGTTGAACCGCCCATTTCGACGAGACATCTTGACCAGAAAAGCCTCCTGTTAGCTGGATTATATGCTAATCGTCCGTCAGGGGCGAGACAACTCAAGAAAACGTACCCCTGACCGGATGTAGGGACTGTTTGCTAGAATGCGAAACACCGCACTGTTATTTCTCTCAAGGTTCAACCAAACATGGCTGCTTACGATCACGTCACAATTATCGGTGTAGGTTTGATTGGTGGGTCTATCGGCATGGCCTTACGGGCTCGCGGCCTGGCAACCGAAATTGTCGGGGTTGGACGGCGAGAAACGAGTTTAAAGACCGCTCAAGCTGTTGGCGCCGTCGACCGCACCACCACCGACCTGATTGCGGGAGTCCGTCAGGCTGACCTTGTCATCGTATGTGCACCCGTACACTCCATCGCCCAACTGGTGAGCAAGGTGGCAGAATCTTGTCCTGCAGACTGCCTGATTACTGACGCGGCCAGCACCAAGGCAAACATTATTGCCCAAATTGAGCAAGGACTCGTACCGGCGTCGAATGGCCCTTATTTTGTCGGTAGCCATCCCTTGGCCGGTGACCATCGGACCGGTCCACAGCACGCCCGTGGCGACCTCTTTGAGGGACGTGTGGCCGTCGTCACTCCAACGGCAACGACACCTGCTGAGGTGATTGAAAAGGTCAGCCAATTCTGGCGGCATCTCGGCGCAAGCGTAATGGAGATGAGCCCGGCCGAACATGACCGGGTCGTAGCGGTTACCAGCCATCTGCCTCACCTGGTCGCTTTTGCCTTGGCTGGCTCAACCCCTGAATCAGCAGGCCCCTTGGCTGCGAGGGGGTGGTACGATACAACCCGGATAGCCGCTGCCGATCCCGAATTGTGGGAACAGATCTTCGCCTCGAACGATCAGGCGTTGCTCAACGCACTAGACAATTTTGAGGCCATGGTCAGTTCTTTGAAACGTGCCATTCTCGACAACGACAAGGTGACTTTAGTAAATTTGCTACAGGAGGCGAAACGGATTCGCGATGCTTTGGGAAGTTGATATTCATCCTGCTGAAGGCCAACCCGATCTGGCCGGTCAGCGGACTGCCGCTGCTGCTGAAGAAATGAATCTGCTGGCTGGAATGGCTGTGGCGACAGCTCGTGGATTTTTGATCCAGGGAAACGGACTCGACGCCCGAGCGATACAGCGTGTGGCGAGCGAACTTCTCGCAGACGGCGTCGTTGAACAAACGGTGGTTGGTAAGGTTGGCGAGGAGTGCCTAAGTGCCACTCCTTCTCATATCACTTCCGACGACGACCATCTCCCCACACAGCTTATCTCGGTGCTACCCAAACCGGGAGTGATGGATCCGGTTGCGCAAAGTGCCCAGGACGCCATCACCGATCAAGGCATCGAAACGACTGCTGTTCGCACACTCCGAAAGTACTGGTTTGCCAATTCCAGCAGGGAAACCGTTGAAATGCTTGCTTCGCGCATTCTAGCGAACGATGCCATCGAGCAAATCGTGTTTGGCCCCCTCAACATGGACCAGCTGGAAATTGGGACGAACCCTGATTTTCAGCTTCAGCACGTGCCTCTCAGCGATCTCGACGATGAGGGTTTGATGCAGCTCAGCCGTACGGGACAACTCTACTTGCAATTGGCTGAAATGCAGACCATCCAGCGCTATTTTGCGGACCTCGGCCGAGCCCCAACGGACATCGAACTGGAAACCATTGCCCAAACCTGGAGTGAACACTGCAGTCACAAAACGCTTGCCGGCCGCATTGCCTATCACGACGAAAATGGTCCGCGACGATTTGAAAACATGCTCAAGGAAACAATTTTTGCTGCCACCGAGCAAATTCGTACCCAACTTGGAAAGGATGACTGGTGCGTTAGCGTATTTGAAGATAATGCGGGAATCGTACGATTCGACAAGCACCATAACGTGGCATTCAAGGTTGAAACCCACAATCACCCTTCCGCCTTGGAACCTTATGGCGGTGCCAACACCGGCATCGGTGGAGTCATTCGGGATATCATGGGAACCGGGATGGGTGCGAAACCTGTTTGTAGCACAGACGTGTTTTGCTTTGCCTCGCCCGATACGCCTGAAGATAACGTCCCACCCGGAGCCTTGCATCCACGCCGAGTCATGCGCGGGGTAGTCGAGGGAGTTCGCGACTACGGTAATCGGATGGGAATCCCAACCGTCAATGGAGCCATCTATTTTGATGAACGTTACCTCGGGAATCCCCTCGTTTATTGTGGAAATGTAGGCCTGATACCGCAGGACAAATCCCACAAACAACCACAACCCAATGACCTGATTGTGACTGTTGGTGGGCGGACGGGTCGCGACGGAATTCACGGCGCTACCTTCTCCAGTGCCGAGTTGACCAGCCAAAGTGAAGAGCTCTCTGGAGGAGCCGTCCAAATCGGCAATGCCATTGAGGAAAAGAAAGTACTCGACGTGTTGCTGACTGCCCGCGATAGAGAACTCTATTCGGCAATCACCGATTGTGGGGCAGGTGGATTCAGCAGTGCCGTCGGCGAGATGGGTGAGAAAATTGGCGCAGAAGTGTGGCTCGATCGAGCCCCGCTCAAGTACCAGGGCCTCTCCTATACCGAAATCTGGATCTCCGAAGCCCAGGAACGAATGGTCCTGGCGGTCCCCGAAAAAGATTGGGAAAAACTCGAAGAACTCTGCCAATCCGAGGGAGTTGAAGCGACCGTGATCGGGCGGTATGTCCCCACCGGCCGTCTCAAGCTCAAGTATCACGACCATGAAGTTGGCGATCTCGATATGCAGTTGCTCCACAACGGTCGGCCACCAGTAGTGCGCGAAGCAACCTACCAGGTCTCCGAAGTCAAGCTGCTGGCGCCACCTAGCAAACTCGACTACAGCGAGGATCTGCTCGGTGTACTTCGGTCACTGAATGTGGCAAGTAAGGAATGGGTCATCCGCCAGTACGACCACGAAGTCCAGGGAAGTAGCGTCATCAAGCCGCTCGTGGGCGTAACCTGCGACGGGCCAAGTGACGCAGCGGTCGTGCGACCCGTACTCGATTCGCGGCGAGGGATTGTCATTGCCTGCGGGATGAATCCGCACTACGGGGACCTCGATACCTACCACATGGCCGCCAGCGCGCTGGACGAAGCAATCCGCAACTGTGTTGCCGTCGGTGCTGACCCAAGCCGAATTGCCGTTCTCGACAATTTTTGCTGGGGAGATTGCGAAAAACCGGAAACGCTCGGAGGGCTCGTGCGGGCAGCTCTTGCCTGTCACGACGGTGCCATCGCCATGGGTACCCCCTTCATCAGCGGAAAAGACAGCCTCAACAACGAATTCAGTTTTACGGATGCCAACAACAAGCGGCAAACGATCGCCATCCCCCCCTCGCTATTGATCAGTGCCCTGGGGCAGATCGACGACGTGGCCAAATGTGTCACGATGGACCTCAAGCAGGCTGGCAATTTTCTTTATCAGGTGGGTGCAACCAAGCATGAACTGGGGGGTTCGCATTTTGCCCTGGCGAACAACCTCACCGGAGGCCAGGTCCCGGTGGTCGATGTTGAAGTGGCGCGGCAAACTTTCCAGGCAATGCATGACTCGATCCAAGCCGGAACTGTCGTTTCCTGCCATGACCTCAGCGAGGGAGGGCTGGCCGTAGCGGCTATAGAAATGGCATTTTCTGGAGGATTGGGAGCCTCGATCGATCTGGACCAGGTACCGCTCGGCACGGCTCCAGATGGCAACGGGCCCCCACCAACCGCGGTCTTGTTGTTTGCCGAGTCTAACAGCCGCTTCCTGTGTGAGGTCTCCCCACATAACGCTGAGAAGTTTGAAGAGTTACTTGCCGGCTTGCCCGTTAGCCGTATTGGCGAAGTTCGCGATGACCCGCAACTCGTGATGAACTGCAATCAGGAAGAATCGCCGCGGATTCGCGTGAATATCCATTCGGCCAAGGAAGCATGGCAAAAGCCCCTTGCCTGGTAACCAGCTTGCCCGTAACGGCGAAAACGTGGCCAAACTCATGAACCACCCATGTCCAAAATCACCTCGAATTGAATCAAGCCTATGACTTCGCCACGCGTGATTATTCTCCGTGCGCCAGGGACGAACTGCGACCATGAAACTGCGTACGCCTTCGAAAAGGCTGGCGGTCAGGCTGAATCGGTTCATATCAATCAGTTGGTCGAAGCACCACACTTATTGGCTGAGTATCAAATTCTTTGTGTGCCAGGCGGGTTCAGTTACGGTGATGATATTGCCGCTGGCCGCATTTTCGCAAACCAACTGCGCCACCACGTAGCAGAAATGCTCGCTGAATTCCACGCGAACGGCAAACTCATTCTCGGAATTTGCAACGGTTTTCAGGTGCTTTTAAAAACCGGTTTGCTTGCCCCCGAAGACTCGCTCGGACCGGTCGCCACCCTGGCATGGAATGATTCAGGAAAATTCGAAGACCGCTGGGTGCAACTGAAAGTGGTTGGAAACCAGTCTGTCTTCCTTAGCGGAATTACCGAAATGGAGCTTCCTATCGCTCACGCGGAGGGTAAATTCGTGACGCGTGACTCAGCTGCCCTCGAAGCGCTCACATCGGGTCAACAGTTGGCATTACGGTATGCAAGCCAATCAGACCCGCAAGCCAGCGACGTACCGTATCCCCAAAACCCAAACGGTTCCGAGGCAAACCTGGCCGGGCTTTGCGACACTACGGGACGGATTTTTGGCCTCATGCCCCATCCTGAACGGTTCCTTGATCCCACCCAACATCCCAACTGGACACGTCGGAAAATGCCCACAGAGGGAGACGGCCTGCAGCTCTTTCAAAACGCCGTTCGTTACTTCCTGTAGTTCCTCACCATCAGCCGGAACTCGATTTTCCCCAGCGCGCCTTCCGGCAACCAACACTAGCACATTATGTGGCAAGGCCTTGAAGGACATGACGAAGTCGTTGACCGGTTCCGTAAAACGTTGCGCCGTGGCCGACTGGCAAGCACTTACCTGTTTGTCGGTACCGCCGGGGTCGGCAAACGGACGTTTGCACTTCGCTTGGCGCAATCGCTACTGTGTAACCAGGTGCCCGATGAAGAGCTGACCTATTGTGGTGAGTGCGAATCGTGCAACCTCGCAGCGGCCGGCACCCATCCCGACCTGCTTGTGGCTCAACTGCCCGAGGGGAAAAGCACGCTCCCGATCGAACTTTTCATTGGTGATCGTGAACACCGTCACCAGGCGGGACTCTGCCACCATTTTTCGCTCAGGCCATTTCTGGGAAATCGCCGAATTGCGGTCATTGATGATGTAGACCACTTGAGTCAAGAGAGCGC
Source organism: Pirellulales bacterium (assembly GCA_022448345.1). GTDB lineage: Bacteria > Planctomycetota > Planctomycetia > Pirellulales > Lacipirellulaceae > JAKVCB01. The sequence goes on along the minus strand of JAKVCB010000036.1, from coordinate 17,328 downwards.
CAACTGCTTGCTCAAGACACTGGAGGAGCCACCCCCGGATTCACTCCTGATTCTCATTGGGACCAGCCCCAGCCGACAACTGCCCACCATCCGCTCAAGGGCTCAATTGGTCCGTTTTAACCCCCTCTCCCGGGAAACGTTCCTCCGCCTGGTGACCGCCAACGGGATTGCCGAAGATCTGGACGCTGCCGGTCGGCTTGCCGAGAGTAGCAACGGCAGCCTGGAGCGGGCCAGGCTGCTAGCCGCCCCGGAACTGTGGGAATTCCGTGCGATCTTGTCCCGCTCCCTTGATCAATCCGAGGTGGATAGTGTCAAAACAGCCCAACTCGTATCCGATTTCGTCGATGAGGCCGGCAAACAGGCTTCGGTCCGACGCGCGCGCCTGAAAATGGTCCTTCAATTTGCTGCCGACTTTTACCGGGAAAAGATGCGAAATGATCATCGGGTCGAGACCCTCGACCAACTCGACCATTGCCTGAAAGCGGCTGAATACGTCGATCGCAATGCCAACCAGGCCACCCTTATTCAATGGTGGACCACCCAATTAGGGCCCCGCAAACTGGCTCCCGCTCATCCCTCCTGAACTGTCGCTCGCTCTTGTTGACACGTTTCCCGACGGTGTTTAGACTCCTAGCTTTTACGGGGCTTTTACGGGTGGGGGGAGCCGTGTCCGTAGACGCAGAGCCTGACTCCGCGGTTGGGAAGTTGTGGTGACACCACGACCCCTCGTACTCTTGAATTGCAATCAAGTGGGCAGCTAACCCCGTTCTCTCATTTCGCCAACCTCAATCAATTTCACTACGGAGAAACGCAAGTACGTTATGAATCCCATCATATATATTGTTCCCATCGTTGCTGTGCTTGCTCTGATTTACGCGATGATCCGTGCCTCTTGGGTTCGAGCTCAAGACCCAGGTACCGAACGGATGCAGACCATCGGCACCTGGATTGCCGACGGCGCTATGGCATTCTTATCGCGTGAGTATCGTACGCTGGCTGTTTTTGTCGTGGGACTGGCTATCGTGCTGGGGGTGGCCAACCAATTCATTGCGGGCGACGGCGAGGACACCAATGGGTTGATCGCTGTCTCCTTTGTGCTGGGTGCTTTTTGTTCGGCACTGGCCGGGTTCTTTGGCATGAAAACGGCTACGCTGGCCAATACGCGTACCGCCGCAGCAGCCCGGGGAGGCCTCAATACGGCCCTGCAAGTCGCCTTCACCGGTGGCTCGGTGATGGGACTTTCGGTCGTTGGTCTGGCACTTTTGGGACTCGGCTCGCTGCTTTTTGTTTACCTGAAAATGTATCCTGAAGCGGTGGGCGGAAGTGGCCCCTTGCTGCTGGTGTTGAACATTCTCTCTGGCTTCTCGCTGGGTGCCTCTTCCATCGCCCTGTTTGCCCGTGTTGGTGGCGGAATTTATACCAAGGCCGCTGATGTGGGCGCCGATCTCGTCGGTAAGGTCGAAGCAGGGATCCCCGAAGACCATCCGCTCAACCCGGCCACGATTGCCGATAACGTGGGGGATAATGTTGGTGACGTAGCAGGAATGGGAGCCGACCTGTTCGAATCGTATGTGGGGGCAATCATTTCTTCGATGATCCTCGGTGCCGCGTGGTACTTGGGCCTCGCCGCAGTCGATCCTGAAATCGGCATGAACGCCGTCTATCTGCCATTGGTAATCGCCACGATCGGTATTATTGCGTCGATCATCGGCTTCTTTTTTGTAAGAACCAAAGAGGGGGGAGACCCCCAAAAAGGCCTTAACCGGGGAACCTTTGGGGCCGGTATCTTGATGATCATTGCCACGGTTATTGCCATCAAGTACATGATTCCGGGTACCGTGGAAGTTGAAGACATCCTGACTGGAGAGATGCATACTTATGGCTGGTTTGGAATCGCAACCGCCGTGGTGGCGGGCTTGATCGCCGGCATTGCGGTGGGCCTGCTGACTGAATATTACACGGCCACAAACCGCAAACCTGTTGAAACAATTGTTGACTCATCGCGTACCGGATCGGCCACCACGATTATTCAGGGGATCGCGGTTGGCATGAATTCGACTACGTTTCCGATCCTGGTCATTGCTGCCGCGATCCTTGTCGCCTACAACAGTGCAGGACTTTACGGGATTGCCATGGCGGCCCTCGGCATGCTCTCAACAATCGGGATCCAGCTTGCTACCGATGCCTACGGCCCCATTGCCGATAACGCCGGTGGCGTTGCCGAAATGGCCCAACTCGGACGGGAAGTCCGTGCCCGAACTGACAAACTCGATTCGGTGGGTAACACAACCGCGGCGATTGGCAAGGGGTTTGCCATCGGCTCGGCTGCCCTGACGGCACTTAGCCTGACTGCAGCCTTCCTGACAAAAATGGGCGGGAATGTTGACCTTAATGCAGCCAACCCCTATGTGCTGGTAGGACTGTTGATTGGCTGCATGTTGCCGTTTCGCTTCTCTGCCATGGCCATGGTCGCCGTTGGCCAGGCTGCCCAGAATATGATTCAGGAAGTTCGCCGCCAATTCGCAGAAATCCCCGAACTTCGGCCAGCCCTGCTGGCTGCCCAAAAGGCCGAGAGTGAAGAACGTGATCCTTCGCCCGAGGAAGCCCAGGTGATTGAAGCAGCCGATGGCAAAGCCCAGTATTCGCATTGCGTTGAAATTGCGACGGCTGCGGCTATCCAAAAAATGATTGCCCCTGGCCTGATGGCGGTCATTGTCCCCGTGATTATTGGCCTTTTCGACGTTAACATGCTGGGAGGCCTGCTGATCGGCGTGACCATTTCGGGGGTGTGCCTGGCCATCTTCCAGTCCAACTCGGGCGGCGCCTGGGACAATTCCAAGAAACAGGTCAAGGATGAAGGACTTGATAAATGGGGCGATGATTTTGACGAAATGCACAAGGCAACCGTCGTCGGTGATACCGTGGGCGATCCGTTCAAAGATACTTCGGGGCCGTCGCTCAACATTCTGATCAAGCTGATCAGTGTGGTGGCAATGATTATCACCCCCTTGCTGATGGCATGGCACAACCTCCAACCATCGGAGGAAGAGGCCTCAATCGCTCCAACGCACCACATGGCGAGTTCGGACCACCCGGATCGATAGCACCAAGCGAAAAGACCTCAGACAGACGATGCCTACCGGCAACGCCTGGTAAAAGACTCCCTCAAACGGCAACAACTGGCCAGGCAAGAATTTGCCTGACTGGGGTCGGTGTCAAACCGTTTCACCAGCCGTCGGCCCATCGCCAATTTGGCGGGCGTCGTGAGGGTCAATTTGCGCTGCCTGGTGATTTTCACGCTGAATCGCCTCATACACTTCGCGACGGTGTACCGGGATTTCTCGGGGAGCTTCAATTCCAAGTCGCACTTTATCTCCGCGAACGTCAACAACCGTCACCACGACATTATCGCCGATGATGATGCTCTCATCACGTTGACGAGACAACACAAGCATGTTTCGCTCCCCGTCACTGACTGAGAAATTGGACACTGCGTGACGCACACGGACCGACCGGGTGCAAAAAATGCGAAATGACCTTTTGTTCGGGTTGCGCCGAATATCCGGGCTACTTCAGCCAGATCTCTCTTCAACCGGGTTTTCGCAATGTAAGCACCATCGGCCAAGAGAAGCCGGCAACTCAAGATCACCACGCTACGTACCGGTTGTAGGGAAATAATAAGGGCCTACGGCTGAGAATTGAAAGCAAAGGCAGTACAGTCGATTTAGTTGTCACGAGCCCAACTACGAAAAACTGCTTCCTGCCTACCTTGCTCGCCGCTAAGCAGTTCTTCGCAACGGTAATGTTGCTTTGACAAGGTGCTGAACTTCGTGGTCGTCTTTGGCAATAATCTGCCGCCCGGTGCGTTGCTCAAGATTAATCACCACAGGAGCCTTGAGGTTCACAGCCAATGAACCACCCGACTTACTGACGACTACCAGGACTTGTGCAGCCTCTGGCGCAGAAAGCTTGAGCGGCTCCAAGTCAACCGCCCGCACACGAACCTGATAATCACTTACAAAGCGGCGCGGACTCACAACCGCCAGTGCCACGTCGGCACGATCGAGACTTTGCAACCAGCCCAGCAGAAGATTATTCGCGTCTGCCAAAAGCACCCAACGGCAACACGATTCCATGCCGATCAGGCCGCTCTCGAAGGTGAGCACGTCCGTTTTTTCGAATTGGACTTGTCCAAACCGGGTTGTTTCAATCTGCATCAGTTCTACCCTCACTCACCTTCCGGCGGGTGGCTGTGTCGATTTCCGCTTCTGGAAGAATCGTACTGGAACATCTCCTCAAACAATCGGAACAGTCTGGCCGGGGCAGAAACTTCTTGAAGTCTCTGGCAAGAACATGCTAGCACCCCGCACCAAGCTACCCTCTTTAAGATCGGCCAGTCAGCAATCGCGACGCAAGAAAAAGCCGCGAGTGAACCGGCTATCGTGCCAGCCAACACCCCAAAGCGGGCTGTTGCGATTTCAGCAGCCTCCCTGGAGGGCGATACGGCTGGTTGATTCCCCCTCTAGAACCCTCATTTTACCGAGAGTAAGATTCCCAGCTAAAAACCCGAATCTGGCTGAATGGTCCGATACCGGCTTAACCTCTGCTGTCAAAAGCAATCGGAGGGCCGCCAGAATCTTTCCCCAGTTAACGACCACCGGTCAGCAGAAATCTATGAAAGAAAGAACAGAAACAATCGCTGGCTTACTGGGGAGGACGAGCCGTCGCAATTAACTCGGCGGCTCCCTCAGCCAGCAATTGCTCGGCCACTTGCTGGCCAAGTTCGCAGGCGTACCGAGGTGACCCCACTCCGAATGAAAACGTGCGTTGCTGTCCGTCACCACTCAAAACCACTGCCACCAGCTTTAACTCTCCGTCAGGCTGAATGGTTGCCAGGCCACCAACTGGTGCCGAGCAGCCTGCCCGCAGATGGGCCAGGAGTGATCTTTCCGCTGAAACCTCGGCATGCGAATCAGGGTTGTCTAACTCGGCAAGTGCCATGGTGGTGCGCTGGTCGTCCACACGGCACTCAAGTCCAAGTGCCCCCTGCCCTACCGCTGGCAACATCCTTTCTGTTGAAAATGATTCGGTGATCCGACGCTCCAGACCGAGCCTTTGAAGCCCCGCCTCAGCCAGGACAATCGCGTCGTACTGGCCGGCATCGAGTTTTGCCAATCGGGTATCGATGTTGCCGCGAATCCCGGCCAGTTGTAAATCAGGCCGAAAATTCAACAACTGCGAGATCCTTCGAATACTGCCGGTTCCTACGCGGGCTCCGGCGGTAAGCTGCTTGAGTGACTTGGCAACATTTGAGACAAGAACATCGGCCGCACTGGCCCTCAGGGGAACAGCCGCCAGTTTGAGGCCTTCCACCGGTTCGGTCGGCAAATCTTTGAGGCTATGAACGGCAAAATCAACGTCTTGGGCCAAGAGGGCACGTTCAAGCTCTTTGGTAAAAAGCCCCTCCCCACCCAAGGCGTTAAGAGCTCCTGTTTGTTGATCTCCTTGGGTCGTGATTTCGACCAGTTCAACAGCATGACCAAGGTACCGCAACTCCCTGGCAACCCACTCCGATTGCGCACGGGCCAGTTTGCTGCTGCGAGTACCTAGACGAAGCGGGGAGGATGCCATTGGGGTATTAAACTCGATTTTTGCCAATTCTGTCGATGTGACTCCCGGCGCAACAACAAAATTTTTCCTGGGACCCACCCACCGGTGACCGATGCGATTTATTCCCAACCAACGCTAAAGACCTGCAAAATCTTGTTTCAGGCAACCCCAACGGCCGTTTGACGGGAACCCGTCTGGCAAATCGTATCGGCCCTAGAAACGCAGGATCGGTCCCTTATCTTTAGGTGCCAGCTCCCGGCGCGACAATCCCTCACGCAAAAGTCACGGAGTGGTTGGCACGTTGGGGGTGTTGGAAACTGGTGCCTGTCCGAGGGGAGCAGGCATCGGGGCCTCCTGTCTGGCATCGAAAAGCTCGGCTAACTGTTGAGGAGGAACCACAACACCGCAGCTGATGATAAACTGGAACGCCTGCTCCACCGTGATATTCAAATCAACGGTTTCACTTTTTTTGACGGTCATCGTGTAGCCCGTAAAAGGCATTGGTGAAGTTGGCACAAGAATCGAGAGAACCGGTTCATTGGCAGCAGAACGTATATCAAGCATGCTTTCGCCGGTAACCAGGCCAAGTGACCAAATACCCTTACGAGGATATTCGACAGCTACAACGCGTGTGTATTCCAGCTCAGAATCGGTAAACAGAAAGTCTGTGACTTGTTTAACGGAGGTGTAAACATTGCGTACCAGCGGAAGGTGATGGATCAATCCCTCGAACCGACTCCAAAAAAATCGCCCTGCACCTGCGGCCATGAATTTTCCGAGCAGATAAAGAACCAACACGAAAAAACTCAAAAAGACCGGAACCACATACTCGCGTCGCAACCATTCTGTATTGATGTAGTTAAGGTAGATCTCCTCGGCCGTTGCCTTCGCAATTACCTGTTGGCCAATATGGGATGCAACCTTGTCGTAGACCTTTAGCGGAACGAGCCGATTGTCCGCGGCGACGTGATAGTTGGCACCATCGATCTGCGCCAGCCCGAGCGGATCGAGATGAGTGTTGCCTACCGGCTGGATGTCAGCCGTTTCAACAAAAGCCCAGCGGGCAAAATCTTCCAACGGCTCGAGCAGACGATCTGCAATCGTGTTGCCAATCCACAAAAAAATGGCAATGGTGAGCAGGGGCGGAAGAAGTATCCCCAACCCTCGAAGCACAGCACGGCGGAAGGGATTGATCTTCTTTTTCCGCTTGCCTGATTTTTTTTGGGAAAGAACCATCCGTTTGACCTTGGCTGTATCTATAAATTCTTGCAACCAACCGAGTGCAGACAAGTGGGGCCGAAAACCTGAGTCACGGTACTAGGAACCTTTTCTGGAGAAAACTCGCCAAAACAGCCGCCTGTCAACGACCCACTGGGCAAAATACTGAATGAGGATTTCCCCTTTCAGAAACTACACTGCGGGGCTGCGGACGGCGGTCGCCACGGTCACGTGCACCACTCCAGCTGTTTTCAACAGCCCCGTTGCTGCATTACATGTCGAGCCAGTCGTCATAATATCATCGACCAAAAGCACCCGAGTACCCTGTAAACCATAGCTCACCCCTAGAGCCAGCGCACCACTCAAATTCCGAACCCGCTGCCGGCGCGATAAACCGGACTGTGGCAATGTGTTACGATGTCGACGCAAAATCCCCGGTCGAACGGGCACGCGGAGCCGTCGCCCCAGAACTTCAGCCAAAATCGCGGCTGAATTCGTGCCGCGCCGGGTCCGTCGCAGCCAGTGCATGGGCACCGGCACAATGAAATCGGCCTCTACCTCCCGCAGCCGGTCGCGACAGTACACCCACATCAGTTCACCGACTGCCAATGCGAGTGATTCTCCGGAGCTTTTTTTCATCCTCAACACCATTTCCCGAAAATGGCCCCCGTAGTCCCCCAACGCAATTGCTCTGTCAAAATCGAGTTTGTCATTCAGGCAGTGGGGACAGAACTCTGAGCTGCCCAGCTGACCACAACCGCAGCGCGAACAAAACGGGGGTTCGTAAATCTGTAGTTGATCAAGGCAATCGGCACAAAATAGAATCCGCCCGCAGCTCGAATTGGGAGTCAACTCCCGGCCACATGCAAAACAGGATGGAGGAAATACCAGATTGAGAGCCGCATCGCAAAAAGTATGAATTCTCTCTTGCATGGCTGCTGTTTCGTCCGTCGGGTTCGTAAATTCCCTCAGCGTTGCCACCATCAGGCCAACTCCGAAGCGGCCCACTCCGCTTAGCTAGCACTGCCATCTATTGTAACGTCATGTTGACCTGCTTTCATCTGCTTGGGTATTCTCCCGGACTCCCACCGCCATCCCCTCGTAGCCACATCCTATGCCGCGCATCATTGACCGCTATCTTCTCAAGCAATTTATGCAGGTCCTGGTGATTTGCTTCTGCAGCATGGCTGGGTTGTACGTGGTCATTGACGCGTTTGGCCACCTTGACCATTTTGTCGATTTCGCCAACGAGAATGGCAACCTGCTCATCATCCTGGCTGAATACTATGGCTATCGCACCCTTGAATTTTTCGATCGCACCAGTGGACTTCTGGCACTGATCGGGGCCATGTTTACGGTCACATGGATTGAACGTCACCAGGAAATGGTTGCCCTGCTGGCCGCAGGAATCCCCCGCTTCAGAATCCTCCTGCCAATACTCATTGCGGCCATTGGTATCAGTCTTCTGGCAGCAGCCAACCGCGAACTCGTGATGCCAAATGTTCGGCACAAATTGGCACTCGATTCGAAAAATCTGGGTGGCGACAAGAGTGCTGATTTACAACCCAGTTTTGACAGGGAAACCAGCATTCTGCTCGCCGGTGAGAAGGTTGTGCATAAAGGCAAGATTATTCAGCACCCCAACTTTGTGATGCCAAACAAACTGACTACTTATGGGAAACAAATCTCGGCCGAACAAGCACAGTATTTTTCCGCCCAACCAGACCGCCCCAGTGGTTATCTATTCAGCGGTGTGAAATCGCCAAAAATCTTACTGACAGCGCCATCACTTGAACTCAATGGCCAACCGGTAGTTATTACACCGCAAGACGATCCCGAACTGGAACATGACCAGGTATTCATCGTAAGTGGGGTTTCCTTTGAGTTTCTGGCAGCGGGTTCGACCTGGCGCAATTTTGCTTCCACTGGCGAGCTGGTACGGGAACTACGTAGCCCCAGCACCGACCTCGGGGCCGGCGTTCGCGTTGCTGTGCACAATCGCCTGATCCGCCCGCTCCTCGACGCCACACTCCTTTTTCTGGGACTGCCGCTGATCGTGTCACGTACAAACCGCAATCCCTTCGTGGCAATTGGCCTTTGTCTGGCGGTGGTTACCATCTTTATGGTCGTTGTGATTGGCTGCCAATCGCTCGGGTCGAGTGGATGGATGCAGCCCGCTCTGGCTGCCTGGTTGCCATTGATGATCTTCGGCCCCGTGGCCATAAGTCTCTTCGATCCTTTGCGAACCTGAGCGCCTTTACGAACCTGAACGATTCTTTCTCAACCGGAAGCATGGCACCATAGACAAAGAGCCCAAAACACAAGACAATCCCGGGATGATGCATTCGTTTGTCTCGTGTTCCCGGTAAGTTTTGAAAGGCTCCCTACGATGAAAGTAGCCACGATCACCACCAACAAAGGTGACATACGCATTGAGTTGTTTGACGACAAAGCCCCCAAAACCGTGGCCAATTTTGAAAAACTGGCCAGCGAGGGTTATTACAACACCCTCCTGTTTCACCGCGTGATTGAAGACTTCATGATCCAAGGGGGGTGCCCCCAGGGTACGGGGACTGGCGGTCCTGGCTACACCTTTGAGGACGAATTTCACCCCGATTTGACCCACGATGGTCCCGGCGTTCTCTCCATGGCCAATTCCGGACCGAACACCAACGGGTCACAGTTCTTCATTACCCATGTCGCCACACCGTGGCTTGATGGCAAGCACTCCGTGTTTGGAAAAGTGCTTGACGACGGACAGGAAGTCGTTAACGCAATCCAGCAAGGCGACCAAATGGTAACGGTCGTCATCAGCGACCAGTAAGCAGCGCCGCGCAAATCGCAGGTCAGCCGCATTTGGTAGCAGCCTCAGGAAGAAGTGGCACCTTGCCGCCCGTGAACGGTGCGCGCCATAAGCTGGATTGTTTTTGCATGAATATCGACGACATCGGTCTGGTCAGGGGCGTATCCTCCGCCCATGACCGTCACAAGTCCAATCCCACGATCTAAACACGCTTTCAAAACCATCTGATCACGAGTTTCCAATCCAGCCTTGGTGAGGCTTAAGCGACCATGTCGGTCGCCTTCAAAAGCGTCGGCTCCAGCAATGTAAAATACACAATCTGGTGAAAAACAGGCCCAGGCTTCCCCGAGGGCAGATCGCAAGGCGTCCTGGTAGGCAAAATCATCCGTTCGATCAGGAAGTGGCACGTCCAAATCGCTGACTGTTTTTCGCAACGGATAGTTTTTCTTGCCGTGTAAAGAAAGTGTGAACACCGAATTGTCGTCTGAAAAAATAGCGGCCGTCCCATCACCCTGGTGAACATCACAATCGATGATTAAAGATTTCTCAATCGAATGCTCGGCCTGCAAAGTTCGAATGGCCACGGCAACATCGTTGAATACGCAGTAGCCTCCCCCATGGTCTGAAAATGCATGGTGGGTTCCTCCTGCCAGGTGTGCGGACCATTGGTTCTGTGCGGCAACCCGGGCAGCAGCCAGAGTTGATCCAGTGGACATCAAACAACGCTCCACCAGGCCTTCGGACCACGGAAACCCAATCGCCCGTTGCTCTTTGGTCTCAAGTTCCCCACTAAACACTCTCCGCAAATAATCGGTGTCGTGAACTCGGCTTAATTCCTCACGCGTTACGGGTGTCCCCGGCAGTAAACGGACTGGTTCATCTGGTCCAAACTCAGCAACCCGTGCGCGCAGGGAAGCATATTTGTCCGCCGGAAAGTGATGCCCATCAGGCAAGGGGATGGGAATATGATCACTGTAAAATACGGTCAGCATTTTATGAAACCCGGTGGAACGACCTTTATTTTTTCCATTGTTGATTTCCCCCCTCGACGATCCCAACCGTTAATGACCAAGCCGGTCCAACACCGCCTGGCCGGCTCTCTGCCCCGATGCCAAGGCGCCTTGAATCGATGCCGTATCGAGATAATCGCCACAACAAAACAGACCCTGCTCATTCACAACTGACTTTTCGACCGGGGTGAGGGAACCAGCCTTTTGAAATGGCAAAGCAGCAGGAATTCGGTAAGTCCTCAGAGGTTCCCATTCTTGAACCTGCTTGCCAAACCATCCCACTAACTGGCTGCGAATCTGCTGATCGAGTATTGCGTCCTCGGCAGCAGGGATACCAAGTACCGTTACGGAAATCAGCGATTTCCCCTCAGGTGCATACGTACCCGATACCTGGCTGGGTACACACAGGTTATTGACAAGGCCATCCGACTCACCGTTGATGACCAGGGTTGGTTCCTCCACAGGTGGTGCACTCGCAGCGTAGTAGACGCAAGTAGTACCGCGCCATCCATTGACTGGCTTACTGCAAACCAACCCTGCCACAGAAGCTTCATCGACAGCCATGACAACATTGCGTGCAGTAATGACCCGGCCGTTGTCACAGACAATATGGTCTGATTTCACCGTTTCAACGCAAACTCCACACTGCACCATAGCGTCGGGCAGCGCAGCTGCCATCTGTGCAGCAATCGATCCCATCCCTTGAGCCGGCAAAGCGGCTGCGCCGAGGCTAAACATCCGAAACACAAACTCAAACATGCGGCTTGACGTCTCGAGCGAATTGTCCAGAAAAACACCCCCCAGAAAAGGCCGGAAGAAAGCCTCAATGACTCGTGGCGAGAATCCTCTCAAGCGAAGCGCCATAGCAGTCGACACCTCGGGGCGTTGCTGCAACTGGTCAATCGATTTCCGGCACACGTCGTTGCGCAACAGAACCATCCGGATTTTATCGGCTAGCGACGCAACCGGGGCGGCCACGGTCCCCAACAAATGGCCTGGCCGCCGCCAGGGATCTGAAAACCTGCGGAAGCGGCCCTGGTAACGGATCAACGCACCTGGCTCGAATTTGCAAAGCTGCAAACGATCGTAGTCCAACTGCCGGCGTGCTTCCGGATAAGATGTCAGGAATACTTGAAAGCCACGGTCGAGCAAAAACCCGTTTACCACGTCGGTCTGCACACGTCCTCCCACGACCGGCTGTTTTTCCAAAACGACACAAGAAACCCCGGCTTCATAGAGACGCCGAGCGCAGCTTAAACCTGACAGTCCCCCACCAACTATGACTGTGTCGTATTCAGGCACCAGGGTCGCTTCCAAAGTTTGATAAGTGATCTGTGCTGGACAGATGTGATTGGAAATTACACCGATCCGGGGATCTGCTTGAGTAAAACGAATTTGAAGTCGAATCAGTTCAAACCGGGCATGTTCCTACCATCGACATGGAAATCCAAATGTCTACCGGTGTCGCCGTTGTAAAACCGTCACGGCACGTAACTCTTACCCGTTGTCGTGCAAAACACAATACGCCGGTACAGCCCCGAGTGCTGCAACTTTGACCACGGGCAATCCGATAATCCCTCGCTTCAACAATTCGACCGTTGCCTCTAACCTAACACTGAAAAACAGTCTCTCACCATACTCGACATCGCCCAACTATTTGCAATCGTCTGGGGGCTTATCCATTGGGAACTTGTAATGGAATGCCCTCTTGTGAGAAATTGCCCGTCAAGATAATAGTTGCCACCCTTCAAATTGCCAAGATACTACTTGCAACTGTTTTCACAAAAAATCTGACAGCACCTATTCTGCAAGTCACTTGTACCGTTTGTCCACCTCCTGTGAACTGCTGTTTTTATCCACCCACCTCCCTTGAATCATTCCGATTCGTCCTCCGTTGTATGGCAGCACTGACTGTTGATTTGCTATAACCTAACGATATGGATGATACTGTTTACATTTGCGATTCCTGTGGCGAAGAAATCATAATTTCAATCGACCTTTCTCAAGGTTCCCACCAGCAATTTGTGGAAGACTGCCCCGTCTGTTGTCGAGCTAACGTGATTCACCTGGAAGTCAGCGAGAATGGTGCTGCGACCGCGTGGGCAGAACTTGAATGACCGTAAACAATGGACCCTCTGGACACCTCGTTCATCTTCCAGAATTCGTCCATCGTTTCACCCACGGCCACCTCTTTTCAAAGTGACTGTTCCGCCAGAACTCCGTTTGCTTTTGCTGGCGGCATACTTTTTCCTGTATCGAGTCGCAATCTCAAGCGGCAGGATTTTCGCACTCTGCTGTTCATGTCCGACGAAAACCGACCCTAAAATCTGGTGACTCGAGAGCCAGGCGATCGACCTCGCAAATGGTTTTTGAACCTGTTGGCACATTGCTCCACCTCAAGCCCACCTCCAGTAACATCCGTAAACTCGATCCGACCGCAAAAAGCCGTTACTTGGAATATCCTCGCAGAAAAAATCTACGTAAAACGTCGTCCAACCTCGAAAACCACGGTGGATTTGCCTGATTCTTTTTCCCCACAGTTTGTATCGTCGATTTTTCCAACAATAAAATTTTATAGCTATTTACCTAGGCGCGAATGGATACCGGGTTGGTGCTGTCCTAGGAGTCGCTGGAAGCCGGTTTTGGTCGTCATGCCCGACGGTTCGGTCCAAGACGAATATTGTCTTGTTATTTTTCGGCAATTTCCTAAACGTCTTGACCGTGTTGAAAAAACGGGTGAGGCAAAAAGAAGTGCCCGAGAAGGGACGATCAACCTGCCTAAACTATCGGCAATCGCTCAAAATCACGGTTCCTTGCCAAAGCGGGGGGGGGACCAAAACGGGTTGATGCCGTATAATCGAGTCGATCAAATACCTTTTGACGCTGGTACCGCATGAAAGACAAGAACTCGCCTATCAACGTGATGACTTACGATCGAGTTGCGAAACTTCTGATCGCAAATCCAAACGAATCACACGTAGAAATTGCCCAACGTGCCAAGGTTTCGCTGAAGACTGTGGTCAAAGTCTGGGATGGTACCATCTCCCGCCCGACCGCCATCGTTTCTCATCGTCTGAACCAACCGCAACGTTGCCCTCAATGTGGTGCCCGCTGCATTGCATGGCCCTGCATGGCTTGTCAAATGCTCCAGAAATCTGAATCGCTTAAGAGGTTGCGCCGCGGTTCTGCACCAACAAATTCCATGCCCTCCGACCACAAAGTCAATCCGAGAGTGGCAACAAACTCTGCGTTATAAAGCATTCAGTTTTTTTCGCAGCGATTCCATGCGACGTCGGTTGGCACCGAGATCTGAGTAGCCAACCCGAGAACAAGAGCGGAAGTGGATCACACCCTCGTTTGGAACCACCACAAATTCGACATCGTCGACAAAGCGAAATAGAGTACTTGTGAATTCGGCCCGCAAGTAACCTGAGGCCTGGCTGGTAATTTTCACGCCAGGCCACCCCTGTAGAATCTTCTGAATCTTTGCTAAAGCAGCTTGCCCATCTCCTGAGAATAAAAGCGGGGCAATCGCGTGTCGTTGATCGGTTGCCTGGCTGGATACGCAATTTGGCGAATCGGGACAAACGGATAGTTGGCCCTCTTGCACGCCAAGGTTGAGAGGTGGTCTTGTTCGCATATCAGGAAGCCGTACCCACATTAAGAAAATACCAACGGTTGCTGTGATTCCCAAAACTATTCTGAATTTCTTTTTTCTAGCGTAACACATTTTCAGAACAAACGTCCCAGCGAACTTGGACAGAAATCACCAACCGTCTGATGTTCTCAACCCTCATTGTTTTTTCTTGCGACTGTCGAAGTAAGACCACTTCTAAGACCTCCTGCTCGCAAAAAATTGCTGACGATGGTTGCAAACTCCATGTGAGAAATCCGTGAAGTGTGTCCGGAGTTCTTTTCGGACACACGCACTATAGGTGACATCCAAGTGGACCGGAATGGCTACCCAGATGGCCGAAGCAAAGAAGGCTGTGCGGTAAGGAAAACGTTTGCCTGAAAAACCTGGTTGCAGACCAGGTTCCTGCCAGGGAGATTCTCAGGGAGGTTGCCAGGGGAAACTGGTAAACCCCAAGCGACCGGGTCATGCGGTGAACGAGGTACGTCATCCCTGCTCGAGAGATCGAAACCGCTGCTCTAGGTGCCCACCTGATGCGACCACCGCACTGCTGAGTCCTATGGTTTGGGTTTGTCGTGTTGCCACAACAGCAGTCCCAATAACCAAAACGCTGTTAACAACAACGAACTCGGTTCGGGAATATTTGTGCTGGCCGAGGTTCCACTTCCGGAGGTCACGCCGAAATTCGCCTTCCAGTAGGCGTAGTCACTCGTGTCGACTGTACCGGGCGTGGGGTCGTTCAATAGTGTCGTACCGCCCAGTGCTTCCTGCCATATGGTGTAGTCAGCAGCATCCAAGACACCGTTGCCGTTGTAGTCGCCTGCCAGTCCACCTGGAGTGACATCCAAAACATTCAAAAATGCCATATCCCACGGAAGAGCACCCCCAAAGGGGCCCGGTGCTGGGACATCGAGGAAGTTACCGTCCGTCGTGAACCCGTGGTCGTCGTCGCCAAAAGCCGGAGGTATGTCAACATCGGAAAAAGTCCCATCGATGATTAGTGTTCGGCTGACTCCTACACCACCCACGACAGATCCCGGTACCGAAATATTCTGTCCATAAATAATGTCGAGAGTGCCGCCTGAAGTCTGAAGGACGGGGGGCCGCTCGTTAGGCCCACCCAGATCGATTGGGTCAATGGCGCCGATCCCAGTTGGAATGTTGACTGCTTCACCATCGGTACCGAAATCAATGTTGTCAATTAAAGCTCGCAATGCGGCCAGCCCGTTCTCTCCATTGTTCCCGCTACCCGTATCGTTGATAAGGGCGTAAAGTTCCCACGTGAGTGTATCGGTTCTGTATTCCAAATCGACGGTCAAAGTATCGGCCACGACTGGACTGACGACCATCGCTGAAAGAACAATTACAGAAAGAATTACAATCCGAAAGATCATTGACCATATTCCCGAATATAAATATTGGCATTCAGACAAAAGAGAATTTTTTAGACTCGTAAGCTCAAAAATATCGCAGGAATCAGCAGCATCGAATAAGGTGTCAATTTTCAGGCCGAAGTTGCCCAATCGACTCAGGTCACGACCAGCCCCACCGATTTCACTTAAACTACATGTCAAGACAATGGAACCGACTCGGTCTACCGACCTGGTATGCCGCTTCGCCCTGCCATTCTAACATTAGCTGTAAAAAACGTCAAGAATTTCATTCTTTTCGAATAGGAAGACCTGCAAATTTTTTTCCCTGGCAACCTCCCTGAGAATCTCCCTGTCAAGAACCTGGTCTGCAACCAGGTTTTTCAGACAAACGTTTTCCTTACCGTACAGCCTTCTTTGCTTCGGCCATCTGGGTAGCCATTCCGGTCCACTCGGACGTTACCTGTAGTGCGTTCGCTCGGAAATCACAACCGTCTGATGTTCTCGACCCTCATTGTTTTTTGCTGCAATTACCGAACCACGATCGTTTCTGAATCTTCCTGTCCTCAGAAAATTCCTGACCCTGGTTGCGACCTCTTTGCGAAATAACAATGAAGTGTGTCCCGCGTCGACCTTGACGAAATCGCTCATCCCGGCCAAATACGTACTGGCTAAACGAACCACCCGATCATGGGTAGCGGCAATTCCCCCAACCTCATGCCTTCCAAAACCGGGAACTTGGCGCACGTAACTGTCTTGGAAGTCACACATTTCACAAAGCGGTTTGCAAAACCCAAGAAACTGGGACAGTTTTGTGGCAGCATGGGAACCATGGTGTGGTGAAGCCAGGGTGACAATTCGTCCCAGCTGCTGAAGGGGCCCAGTTGCCAACGCAGCACGTGCTACAATGCCCCCCATACTGTGCGCCACCAGGTGGACACGGCTAAAACGAGAGTCTTCACCGATGTTCTGGATTTGTTCTCTCAAACGGCAGGCATGCCACTCGATCGAATGCCGCATACTCGGATAACTCCAATTCACCGTTTCAAACCCGAAACGTTCCAAATGTCGTTGGATTGGCCACATGACAAAGGGATTGGATGCCAAACCGTGTAACAGTATTACCGCTTCACAAGTTGCACCGTATTTTTGTGCCTGCTGATCCTCCATCCCCACTCTGCTCCTTATTCCAACTTTTCCGAACTGGCCGTTACAGTATTTGTTGACCTCTCTAGAACCTTACCCGGAGTCAGCAGACGTTGGCATCGAAAAAACAACGTAAAAAGGTGCGACTTTGGGAAAGGTTCAAGACCTATTAGAAAGTACCCGAAATAAACGTTCGAACGGCCCACCTCCAGCGCTCGTTAGCAAGCAGGTTGTTGTTTCCAATGCACTCGTTGCCGAGCTTGGATAACGATCTATAGTACCTCGATATCGAAACGCCAATGCTGCCGGTGCCTTTGGAGGATCTTTGCTGCCATCGACTTTCCGTACGGATTCTTTATTGGTAACCAGACAACGTTGGGAGAAAGGGGCTTATTACCCACGACTAGCCTCTGTCCGCTTTTTTCTGCAAACTGGTTCCTGAACCAACGGCACACAACGCTCATGCCATCCGCAAAATTTAAACAATCGTTGACACTTCCGGTCACCCCCGAAGAAGCTTTTGCCTGGCATGAACGG
>JAKVCB010000359.1 GCA_022448345.1 Pirellulales bacterium | reverse complement strand
GACACTACAAACTGCAAACAGAACCGTCGCCGGAACGGCAAATCGCAGCGCAATAGGAACAACGTAGGGAATCATGCGCAACAGAGGCACGGGACCCAGCCCCTGGCGAATGGCCTCTTGGCCTAGCACACCCAGCAAAAGCAACAGAGTCAGCGCTACGAGCGCGACCAAAAACACTCGTAGAAGTTCAAAGACAATGTAACGTGTGAGCCGCTGCATCGATCAGCTCACTATATCAGACTTCGGCACACTTGCTGGTTTCCATCCACGCCAGGATTCGTTCTCACAGTAAATCCCATATCGCAAGATGCGTGTTGGCAGAACCAACAAACCAGACAGGCAACCTGTCCCTGTGGAAATGGCGTCAAATGTGAATACCATGATCACCAGTCGCCCCGTTAATCAATACACAGGACAATCACTCGATTGTAGCGGTGTTCTAATCCGTATCGGCCGCAGCGCGATGCGTCCGCGGTGAAATCTAGCACTTTTGCACGGATCTGGGAACGAGACTTTTCTGGCTCCCAGCCAAGCCGCAACACCAATTGACGGTCGACCGGCAAATCGATACCCTCCGCTCGCCACAATCTCATTAAAACACCGCCCAAACACGAAGCACTCGATGCAAGGCCACAAGTAGTGACCTGCCGCCGATGCCCGGCCCTCAACGACCTGATGCTCTGCAATTTCGCTTGCAGTCAATCAAGCACTTCACGAGCTGCCAATGAAATGCCAACACTTGACTCCCTTGCCCAGGTCCGAACGACGAGCCCCATGCGTCTTATGCGAGCAAACCAACTACGAAATTCTCTCCCAGCACGATCGCAATGCCCAACCACTGCCAACGGTCATTTGCATGCATTGCGGACTGGTCTCCCACGAGTCAATTCCTAGTGATGATGAACTCGCCGAATACTACTCGAAAGAATACCGACAAGATTACCACGGAGAATTCCAACCATCGGGCCGTCGCGTATTGCGAGAGTGGAAACGTGGGGGAGAACTGGCAACCCGGCTCTCCACACACACCCATGGCTACCATACCCTCTTTGAAATTGGTGCGGGCATAGGATGCAACGTCAAGCACTTTGAATTAGCAGGGCTAGAAGCATCGGGAATCGAACCAGGATGTGGGTTCCAGCAATACGCACAAAGTCAGCTACAAGCCAACATTTCCGACCAATTCTTCCAGGACCTGAGCCTCGATCGGCAATATGACATCGTGTTAATGGTACATGTCCTGGAACATCTCAATGAACCCGTCAAAGCACTCCAAACGATACGGAAGCTTCTCAATCCTGGAGGGCTCGCTTATATCGAAGTCCCAAATCTGGAAGCACCTCATTCGCGACCGGGCCGGCTCTTCCATTTCGCACACATCTACAATTTCACCGGATCAACCCTGGCCATGCTGGCGCGAAAATGTGGCTTTCGTGTTAAACATGCGCTCTCTCGGTCATCAGACAAGAACCTAATGATCCTGCTGGAACGTACCGACCACGAAACATTGACACTCGACCAAAGCAGCTATCAGTGCGTCCGAACAGCAATTAACCGCTACAACAATCTGACGTACCACGTACGCTGGGAATACGTCAAAGACCGATGTCGAACGCTCTATCGACAACACTCTGCCCGTCTGGCTACAAACTACCGGCTGAGTCGCATTCTTCAGCGCTGCCAAAAACCACAACAAACGGCCTTTCACAAAGCAGCTTGAAACGACTTGGATGAGGTATCCCATTGGAAAGTCTGGGAACAACCTCCCACAGCCCTCGCAATTAAGGCAGTGTTGCCAAACCGGACGCTGGGCCAGAGAAACGCTGCAGAAAAGCCGCAACAGGATTTATTTCCCGTTATTGAACGCCCAGGCGGTGCAACTCTGTAATCATTGCGTGAATAGCCAGCCCATAGGATTTGATCGCATCCCGATGCTCGCGGGCACTCGCCGCACGCACCGCCTGCTCACAGTGACCATCAAGCACTGACCAATCTACCGCCCATTCATTTTCAATCGCGGCCTCGCGCAATTCCTCAACAATCTTCGCGAGCTTGTCGGTAAACTTGTCAGCAGCAGGACAATCGATCGAAACATGTGGTCCGTTGCCCAACCGCAAACCAGGAGCCAACGACGTGCCCCCTTTCTGCTTGCTGAGCTTCCACCCAATTCCGGCGAGCACGGACGCAGCACCGACAGCTAA
>JAKVCB010000358.1 GCA_022448345.1 Pirellulales bacterium | reverse complement strand
AGTTTTCCGCCGGGAGAGAGAGGCGGCTCGTTCCGGCGCGTCCTCCGGTATTGATAGTGCTCGTCGTAGAATATGACGGACTCCTTGATCAGGGGCAGGTAGGGCTCGATGTCCAATCCCGAGAAGTGATGGTACTGCAAGATCATCCAGGCGAATTCGAGCTGGCTCTGATAGATATAATTGAACGCGCTATTCACCTGCACTCCGGGTTCCAGCTCCTTGGGACGGCTCCGGCCGCTGCCGTCGCGAAAACCATACATGGCCGGCCCGGGCAACATCAGGGGGCCCGGCGCTTCGGTGAAGCAACACCCGGCGTGTCCCCAATGCAGCCGCACCCGCGCCCGGGCACTGGGCAGCGCCTGGCGATAGCCCTCGAAGGCCGGCAGCATCATGTCGAAGTCGCCGGATTTTAGCATCGGCCAGTAGACCAGCCGCTGGTTCTGGGCATGGTAGCTGGCCCCCCATTGCCGGTAGTCCGGGGTATACTTTCGGCCGTCGACGAAGACCGGATCAAAGGTGAAGACGCCGCCGTTGAACATGGTCGGTTCGCGGCCGTGCACGTTGCTGGCCAGCATGTAGCGAAACAGGTTGTAGTTGCGGGCCACCCTCCACCCGGCATCTTTTTCGTTCGCCTCGGGGTTCACCACAATGAAGCTCCTCTTCCAAAACTGCCGCCACCAGGCCAGGTTGCTTTTCCAGGTTTCGGCACTCCGCTGGTCGCGCACGAGCTTCTGCAGACCTTGCTTCCACGCATCCAGCGTCTTGCTCTGGTCGGTGTGCAGGACCACCCTGAGATGCTGCTTGCGCGCCGCCTTGTCGGACTTGATGCTCCATCCCTTGAAATCGGTCGAACCGTAATTTCCGGAGGATTGACCCGCCGAGGAGAAGCCATCCCCCGTCAGCAGCCCTCCCCAGGTCAGGTTCTCCAGTGGATTCCAAAGCTCGCCCTCGACAGCCTCGAGCTTCTGCTGCTTCACCGTGTAGTCGAACAAGAAGGATTTGTTTGGAATCCGGTGATAGAACAGGACCGAGTTTTGCGCTGCTTCGACCGTATCCTTGCGTAAGGTGATTTTTCCCGAATACGAGTCGAAGGTGATCATGCACATGCTTCGGGCGCCCATTTTCCCGCCGACGTTCGGCAGCTCCCGGTCCTTCGTCCGCCAGCTTTCATAGGTCGCGGTGATGGACACCGGTTTTTCCGTGGACGCCTCCACGTGAACGATCGGCCGCTGCACTTCCACCCAGACCTTGACTGTCCCCTTGGTCTCGCCTTCGCCGGAGAGCTCCACGTAGCCCTCGTCGAGTTTCAGTTCCTGTTTGAAGCCCGCTGTAAATGGGTTGGGACTGATGTTGATTCGCACGCGGCCCAGTTTCAGCAGGGCTCCATTTTCATCCCGGCAACCGGCCCGGCCGAGGTAGAACATCAACTCGTTATTCTCGACCCATACATTCAGACCAATATCCCCGCCCGACACCGGCATCGAATCGCCCGCGTTCGAACTCTGGCTGTTCCACACCACGTTGTAGGCATCCAGCCACGCCAGTTCGTCCGCCGGAACAGTTCCGATCCCGCTGACCGCGAGCATCGCCGACATCATCACACGCTTTACCATGATCCTTATTTCTCAGCCCTTGCCCATGGAAAATCCAGCTTTTTTGGATCTCTCAAGGTTTTCTGGCAGATCAGTGAGAAGAGCTGTATTTCCCCTGAGAACGGGGGATTCGATGTTCGTTGGGTTCGATTCCCAAAACACATTCTACTCTTTTCCACACTATCCCAATTGGGATCTGTGGGTTTGGAGGATTCCCCTGATTGGGTTCAGAGAGGGTGAAGGCTGTTATACGTAATTACTGCTAGTAAATTGCTTTCTCAGGCCGGGTTTCCTAGAGGCTGAAGGCCCGGGGAAGGTGGGGGTGCAGAGCCAATGACTTAGATCAAGAACCTGTCGATCGCCCCTGTCTGTTTGAGACGATTGCGTTGCATGGTTAGGTCCAAATTACCGTAATGCTCGATCGGGTTGCCGTAAGCGTTGAGCAACGTTGTGTACCAATTGCTCAAGGTCTTGTGCCCTTCTGTACCGTGAAACGGCAAGCGGACATAGCGGCCGGCAATGTCGAGCTTCGAGTTCTTGCCGGTCATGAGAACCATCGGTGCTTCCGTATCCGGGCCATGGTGGCCGGCACCGGTTTCGGGCATGTAGATGATCG
>JAKVCB010000357.1 GCA_022448345.1 Pirellulales bacterium | reverse complement strand
CCGAGGATGAACAGCGAGGAGTGCTCGACCTGGTTGAGCAGATCCAGCAAACTGCTTCACCTGACGACCCTCCTGACGTCGATGCCTGGGCAGCCTGGTTTTATACGTTATTTAACACGGCCGAGTTTCGATATCTGGTCGATATCCAGTAGTGCCACAAGGACTGCCTTTTGATACAATAGTGAAGTCTTGTCCCATCTCTTACCCTCTTGATCGCACCGCAGTGATGGCCAACACGATTGGAAAATCCTCAGAACTGGGTTTGTCACGTCGCGATTTGCTGACGGTCACCACCAGTGGGCTTGGCGCCCTTACGATCACCGGCTTGATGCCCAACCTGGGTGCCACGAACGTTATTGCTCCCAAAACTCCCCACTTCGCTCCCAAGGCAAAACGGGTTATTTTCATATTCCTCAATGGGGGCCCATCGCAGTTCGAATCGTTCGAATACAAGCCGCAGCTTGCAGTCAGGGCAGGAAAAAAAGGCCAGAAGAACGGAACTCTCCTGGGGCCACTCTGGAAATTTGCCCAATATGGCGATAGCGGAATGTGGGTCGCCGATACCTTTCCTCACCTGGCCCAACAAACCAACCGGCTTTGTGTACTCAACGCCATGCAGACGGGCACCAGCGCCCACCCGTTGGCCGTTCCCATGATGCACACCGGGGGCTTCCAATTTGTGCGACCTTCGCTCGGGTCGTGGATCCTCTACGGTCTGGGATCTGAAAACGAACAGCTACCGGGATTTTTTACGATCAAGCCGACCCGAACTTTTGGAGGGCCAGCCAACTACGGGAGCGCATTCCTGCCCAGTACCCTCCAGGCAACCCGTGTCGGTTGGGGTGGACAACCGCTCAAGGAGGCATCCATCCGAAACCTCACGCCGAGCCACGGCTTGAGCTCCGAGGCGAGTCGCCGGTCGCTCGAATTGGCCCAGGCAATGAGCAGGCGACTTCTCCCGCAAACCGACGACGTGCAGGGAGTGATTGGCTCATTGGAGTTGAGCGCCCAGATGCAACAAGCCGTCCCCAACCTATTGGATTTGGGGCGCGAAACGAAAGAGACCCTCGACCTGTATGGAATCGACAACAAGTTGACGGATGATTTTGGAAGGCAGTGCCTGTTGGCGCGACGCATGGTCGAGTCGGGCGTGAGGTTTGTACAGATCAACACAGAAGGCTGGGATCATCACCGAGGAATTGACAACTTCAAAAAGGCAGCTTCAAAAATTGACCAGCCAATCGCCGCAATGTTAGCCGACCTGGGTGAAAGAGGTTTGCTGGAAGAAACGCTCGTGGTTTGGACCGGTGAGTTTGGTCGCACCCCCGAGGCCCAGGAGTTTGGCGGTGAGCCGGTCATCGGGCGTGACCACAACGCCGACGGTTACACCGCCTGGCTAGCCGGTGGCGGGGTTCGTGGCGGCCTGACTTATGGCAAAACTGACGAGCTTGGGTACAAAGCCGTCGAAGGGGCTGTCCACCTGCACGATCTGCACGCAACCATTCTTCACTTGCTTGGCCTGGACCATGAAAAACTTGTCTATCGTTACGGTGGACGGGATTTCCGTCTTACCGACGTCCACGGCAATGTGACTCATGACATCATTGCTTGATCGTCACCGGGTCGCTCGCTGGCGGCAATCACCCGTGCGTATCGCAATACCTTCCAGGCCTTCGGCGTAGCGACTGCATTCCGCCGCTATCACCGACAGGCCTTTCTTCACGCGGCGAGGAGCTTTTCCAGCCGTCTGTTTTGCATACGGGTTCGGCCAGCAAGGTCTCTGCGCAAACGATTCTTTCCATTGTGCCAACTGGACGAAATCACTCAGGTCCTGCCGTTTTCTCCGAAAATTCTGGCAACATTTGTTTATAATGAAGACATTACCACGAGAGGCACTTCTGCTCTGACACTAGGTAGCCATGGCTGCAGGAATGGGAAATTTGCATACGCCCCGACGCCTTCTCAAGTGGCCGACGTCGACGCGTGGCGTTCGTACCGAAAACCGGCGCGACCGACGACAGCGACGCCTTGCGGTCGAGCCACTGGAGTCCCGCCTGCTGCTCGCCTTGATGGCCCAGTGGGATTTCGATGAAGGCTCCGGGAGCCTGGCCACCGACTCCAGCGGCAACGGCAACACGGGACAACTGTTTGGGCCCAACTGGGTTCAACAAGGGACCGGTTATGCTCTCAGCATGGATGGTCGCGATGACTAT
>JAKVCB010000356.1 GCA_022448345.1 Pirellulales bacterium | reverse complement strand
CTGACCGCAGCATGTTTTGGTGGGATCCAGACAAAAAGATCTTTACCGGTGCCGCCAAACGCAGCCACAACAACAAGCGTGCCCAAGCTTATGCCTGGAGCCGGGACATGATTCATTGGACGGTCACGCCGGACTGGGTCCACGTCGCCAAGCAGGGCGATCACCCGGGCGACGAGGCCGAAGCGGCATATGGATTTCCGTATGCCGGACAGTGGATTGGCTTTGCCGAAATGCGGCGGGTTCGCAAATCAGACAAAGGCTTGCTTGATCGCGGCACCAGGATCAACTGGGAACTGCTAAGCAGCCGTGACGGTCGGCAATGGAGTCGCCCCCTGAACACGCTCTTCTTTTCTGATGCCGCAAAAGAGACGTGGCGACACCGCGTCTTCAAGGTCTTTGCCAATCCACCGATCGAGCGAGATGGCAAGCTGCTCATCTATTATGGCGGCAAAACTGGAACCGTTCCGATTGAAACCGGCTACCAACCGTTCCAGGCACTCTGCCTGGCCACGCTCCGAAAGGACGGTTTCGTTTCCCTCAGCGCCAACAACGCCACGGGACAAGTCGTTACGAAACCGTTCCTTGCCACCGGTAAACGGTTATGGCTCAATGTGAAAATCCACGACCAAGGCAATTTGAGAGTGGAAGCTCTCTCAGCTGATGGACGGCCGATCCCTGGATTCGAATTGCAGCATTGCGTCCCCATTAAAACCGGCGGACTCAAGGTCGGCGTGACTTGGAAGCAACCGTTCCAATGGCAACAACTATCCGGAAAGGCAGTCTCCTTGCGAATTCAAATGCGCAATACTGACCTCTACTCTTTCCGTGCGGGGCGTTGATCAGCTTAAAGCCGCCATGGCGCCGCGTCGGCCATTCCGTCGGATTATTGCTTGCAGCCGGTCTATTTCCCGATGCAATACAGGTGCTGAGCTGATCGAATGTAAAAGTTTCCTTGCGAAACAGCCATCGATGCAAAGCAGCGGTCCCCCAGGTCGTTGGCGGCGATCTCGTCGTACTTGTCGCCGGGCCGCAGCACTAAGGTCACACCATCTTCCGATAAAATATAGATTCGCCCTTCTGCGTAAACAGGCGACGCCCAATACGTACCCGACAACCGCTTCCGCCAAACAATCTCGCCCGTTTCACCTTGCAGGCAATGAAGAATATTATCCCGCGAGATCGAGTACAGATATGGCTTTACGTACAACAGTGACGAGAGCGCTGCAACGCCATTCTTCTGTTCCCAGGCAACATGCGTCTTCGTGATATCTCCTTTACCGCCGAGCCGAATGGCTCGCAGCGTCGGAGCTTCGAATCCCGACGAAGTGTATATCAAGCCATCGCCAACTGCGGGTGATGGAGTCACGCCCTCGCCTTGACTGTAAACCGACCAGATACGTTTACCGGTCGCTGTATCAAATCCTTGGACTCGATCACCCCCTGCACTGACAACTTGGTTTCCCTTGTTTACGAGAATTGGAGTGACATGCCCGACACGAGATTCACCTCGTTTCCCCTTCCATCGCACAGCCCCATCCTTGGCGTTGAAAGACACCACCAGCGCCTTGTCCCAGGGAACTTTCCAGCCAATCTTTGTCTCTTCACGGCTACTGCCGTCAAACGGCATAATCAACTGGTCGCCAGACAGAATGGGTGACGCACCCAGGCCATGCAGGCTGAAGAATTTTACATCATGATTTTTCCAGGCGATCTTTCCCGCCAAGTCGACTGCGGTCACAGCGCCATCATAAAACACTGAATAGACATGTTTGCCATCGGTCACTGGCGTCGGCGTGGCATAGGAGTTCTGTTTTCTCATCGCCCCCGGTTTTTGTCGATGTACTTCTGTGTCCCAGGCGACACTCCCATCCTTTCGGTTGACACAGATCACACGGCATGAGACACCTTCTTCTGCCGCTGCCGTTAGGAAGACTTGATCTTTAAAAACGATGGGCGAGGACCAGCCTTTGCCCGGCAGGCTGATCTTCCATTTGATATTCTTGCTCGCGGACCAGCGAACCGGCAGATTCACCTCGCTTGAAAACCCTTGGCCAGTCGGCCCTCGGAAACGCATCCAGTCTTCACCTGTCGCGAAATCCCCCATCGCCAAGCAACATACAAAGCAAAGTGTCAATCTCGTCATGGCTCTCATCGCAACTCCTATCCTGGTTCATTTGACCTGACGGTCGATAATCTCATCATGCACCGCACTTTTC
>JAKVCB010000355.1 GCA_022448345.1 Pirellulales bacterium | reverse complement strand
CACGGGCAAATCGCCGCTCCTGAAAAACTGGGCCACGCAGCGGGAGTACGGTGGTTGGCGATACGCGCTGGCACTCTTGGATCCCCAAGAGTACGCCGATGGAACCGTTGACCCGCTGCGCCTACTGGAAGAACAAATGGCCATGTACCAGAAGGCCGGTTTGGCCCACGTGGATATGCCGATGCACGCGGAGGGCAACTTTGGTTGTGACAACAAACAACGCGTAGCTGAGACCATGCGGAATCTGTCCAAAAAAAATGACTGGCCAGAATTTTTATTCTATATGCGCGACGAGCCTCCGCTGCGGGGATGGCCTCAGGATCAGCGAGACGAAGTCTTTAAGTTCAAGCGGGTGGCCGATTGCCGAGGGATCGCCGCACTCAGCAGCGCACCAGCACTAGCCTGGGGACACCTGCATGATATTTGGATCGTCCTGGGCGGGGAAATCACGCCGGAAATGTTGCGCGAAGCGCACCGGCAAGGCAGTCAGGTATGGACCTATTGGGATGCGCGTATTCGTTCGACCAACTTGCTAAGCAACCGTTTTTACGCCGGCCTCTACACCTGGGGCCTGGAACTGGCGGGAAATCATACGTATTGCTACCAACATGGTGCAGTTGGTGCACCCCATCCGGTGTGGCTGGCCGACAAGGAGGAAGCATCCCAGCCGCAGATTATGGGTTACATCATCGCAGGACCCGATGGGCCCGTGCCGGGGGTTGGGTACGAGGGTCGACGGGAGGGAATTGATGACTATCGGTATCTGCAATTGCTAGAGGCAAGGGTTGCAGCAGCGGGCTCCACCTCCGCCGTTGCCGAGGAAGCCGCCCGCTGGATGGCAAACTTAAAAGATCGCATCCAAACCTCTGCCATCCAGGGACTGTATGGGACCGGGTTTCAACACCTGTGGGAGCTAGACTGGGTGGATCCTCTCCCAGAGATCGAACCCCTGGAATATCATCGGATCCGAATGACTGCGGTCCGTTACATTTCCCAACTTCCTGAAGCGCCCGGCGAGTCCAATCCTCCTATCAGCGCCGCCGCACGGCAGTTCGCTTCGAGTGGCTGGGAAGGTGAGCCTTTTGCGGATCGGTCGCTGGAGGAATGTATTGAGGCTCTGGAGAAAGGAAGTGTGGCCAATCAGCGCGCAGCCGCCAGTGCCATTATCTTTAAGGATGTTGACGAGTTCACCCCAGACCAGACCGCCGAATGCATTATGGCATTGACCAGTTTGGTTCCACAGCCGGATGTGCGAATGCCGGCAATGCGGGCCCTGGGCGTTTTTGGCCCCAAGGCCGAGCCGGCACTCGATGCTCTCAAGCACCAACTGGGTGCAGAAGACCCTTATGTACGAGGTGGTGCGATACTGGCGATCGACTCGATAGGGACTGCAGCCATAGACAGTCTCATTCTCGCTCTCAAGGATCCATTCCCCTTAAATTCGGATTTGGCTGCCGAGAGCCTGGGCAGAATGGGATCTGATGCGGTCCGATCCGTACCGGCTCTGAAGCAGGCCAAGGCATCGTCGATTCTTAGCGCCCATCAAAAACACCTGCAGGAGGCTATTGATGCGGTTGAACAAGAAGGCGGCCGGTAAGCCGCTGCCAATCAAATGCCAAAGGTCTCCGGTGGTTGCCCACAGAGGGCCAACTTCCTAACAGGTACGTCCTGACGCCTGGCCTAATCATCACGACGCTCATTTGGTGCAAGAGGCGAGCGGAGGCTTGAGGTTACCTGAAAATAAACCCGTCTTTGAAGGAATCCTGCGGATCGATCAGCAGTTCATTTTTCCCCACGACATAGGCAGTTCCTTCCACACGGGGAATGACCGCCTGGTGGGGACCAAACGAGGTGTCTTCTCTCACAGAGCCGCTGAAAACAGAACCCGTGATACTTTCAATCTTGATCGTCTCGCCAAGGTTGATTTCGCCCCTGGCTCTGTGGATCGCCATGCGGCCGGAAACTCCCGAGCCGGTTGGACTGCGATCAACCTCCCCTTCGGCAAAAACACAGACATTTTTACTGTGAACACCTGGTGTCTCCGTGGGGCCGATAAAAATTGTCCCGTAGAGAAAGCTGAGGTCCTCTTCAAAAGGATGCTCGATGAGGTCGCTGGATGCGATCACTGAAGACTTGATCCTCTTTCCCCACTGAATCATTTTTTCGTAATTCAACCGGTCAAGACTCAAGCCAATCGCCCCTGCATCGACATAGGCAT
>JAKVCB010000354.1 GCA_022448345.1 Pirellulales bacterium | reverse complement strand
ACAGTAATTGGTGCCTCAAGTGGCTGTGCCCCGTCTGGATCGTTCGATCCAGCACCTCCAGGCTCGTCTTGCATCGAATCATCGGCATCTAAGATGCTGGCGTTAATTGTTTGGGCATTGTTTGATAGTGTTACGGTTGTATTCCGAATGCCACGCCAACCGTCGACACCAAAGTCGGCCAGACTGATTATGGGGAGGTCTCTAGGAGTGGTCATTTAGGTGCCAGTGGACTCAGCTTTCGCGTGGTCAAGTTTTTGCTATTGATTGTAGAATAAAACAGCGCCCCAACTTTGAGGAACGGCGCCTGTGAATAGGTTAAGTATCAAAATGGATATAAAATTAGGCCTGTTATCTGCACTGAGCGGTCGCTTTCAGGCGTATGTTTTTATTTGGTAAATAGTGACAGACCTGAGCCACGGGTGTTGACGACGCCATTTTGGGGCTCTCGAAGATTTCTTCGATTGCTCTAAAGTCCATGCGGCCACCGCTTTCGTTCACAACAACCAGTTTGCAGTCAAAAATTGCTCCCTCAGATGGCTCGCGAAGCGATCTATTTTCAAAATTTACTGAGCGCGCAGAGCGTGAATGCCGACTTGCCTATAATTGATGGTCAACGACCTTTACTTTTCTCAGTTGCTTGTCGAGGTCAGTGTTTCGGATAGCAGCTGGCCCTCATCGTGTTTCAGGCTTGCCCTGACTGACGCGCCGAAGGATGAATGGTCGCCCACATCAAGCTCGGGGAAGAGCACTAGGATTTCGTCCCGTGTGGCGTGATCCAAGGCTTTCCAGCCTTGTTCACCAGGGTGGAAGCTCTCAGAGGGCGCACCCTCTGCATAGATGATCTCATGGGTATCAAAGAGCATGTGGAAGTACTCTACCTCGCCCCCCTCATCCCGCAGGATGGAGTGGTCATTCACAAGCGACTTGGCTGTCGCCAGCACTTCCTGTTCCCCAAAGAGCATCTCTGCCTGCCAGCCTTGCAGCAGCATGCGGTGCTGGGGGCTGACGCGCAGGTCTCGGTCGTTCCCAAGCGCGCCCTTGCGGATCAGGATCGGGGCGAGGTCGCCCGTTGCAGGCCGTGTGGAGGCCCCAATCCAGCGTATGGGTTGGTATCCGCGGTCCATCGTTAGAACCAGATCACCCGCAACAAGGTCTTCGATGCGGCGGTCGCCGCTTACCGTTGCGATCCGAGTGCCGGAGGTGAAGCAAATGAGTTGGGCCGCAAAGTTACCCACGAGGAAGTTTGTGTTTCCGTCCTCCAGAAAGTCGTCAAAGTCTCCATCGGAGTTGAAATCAAACTGCTCCTTGGTGGAAAATGTACCAGAACCAGAACTTCCAATCCCACTATTGGGCGCCACAAAAAGTTGGTTAAAGCTCGGGCCGCCGTTTTGCGGTTGCATGATATTTGCGGACGTAAAGTTCACATAACCGTCCCCCAAACCGGCGATGCTGGTTTGGGCATTAGCGGTTTGGCCAGGGTTTTGAGGGGCATAGTGATATTTAACCGTGCCAGCCAGATAGTCTTCGTAGCTGTCATAGACGGTCACATCAGCCAAACCCGAATTGCTCGTCGGGCTGATCTCGCCATTGGCATCGACTTGGTTGACCTTCAGGACGACGATGTCGTCATCTTGAAAAACACTCTGCGCATTTACAGTGATTTGGCCTTGACCCTGATAGCCAGCAGAAGAGTTGGCGTTTACGACCGGGTTCTTTGCAACGTCGGCGCCGCTTACAATTATTTCGGTCGCAACATGGCTGTTGTCAGGCGCTGGTGGACTGCTCACGAGAGGGGGCGTTGAGCTGACTTGGTCCTCCGGTAAGTCGAATTCAGAATACTCATAGCCTTGGGTGTTGCCAAACTTGTTCGGCTCGTCGCCTTGGTTGTCTGTGGCAGTAAAAGTTAAGCTATCCCCTTCCGAAACCGGGAACGGGTAGGCAACAAAAGCTGGGCCGTTAGGATGCCCACCAAGTGCAAAAAGCTGTGCAAACCCTGTTTCACCTGTTGTGTCGTTTGCGACTTCAATTTGTGCGACCGCGTTGATCTGGGTTCCCGCGGGATAAGTGGTCCCACCTAATGAAAAATCATTGGTGAGTACCGCATTGCCTCCAGTCTCGGGATTGTTTTGATCTTCACCTGTAAGATCTTCTGCGTATGCGTCGTCATCTGTAATCGTGACAGATGCGCCAACGTTTGAGAAAGTTATCGTCCCGCCTGTGCTAAAAAAT
>JAKVCB010000353.1 GCA_022448345.1 Pirellulales bacterium | reverse complement strand
CAACGAGCCGGAAAACACCGCAATGGATCAGGAAGCAATCCGTCCTGTGTCACCGATGGCAAATACATCTTTGCCTACTTCAAAAGTGGCCACTTGGCTGGTCTCAATATCCAAGGCAAGCTGCTTTGGAAAACAAACTTACAAGAGCGATTTGGCAAAGACACGCTTTACTGGGATCTCGGAACGTCACCAGTACTCACCAAGAACAACGTCAACGTGGCCGTCATGCACAAGGGGAATTCATACCTGGCTGCCTTCAACAAAAACTCTGGTGAACTGCAATGGAAAGTCGATCGAAACTACCAGACACCTGTCGAAGGAGACCACAGCTATGCGACGCCAATCGTGCTGGAGCAATCAGGTAAAGAAGCAATCCTGGTTTGGGGCGCTGAACACTTCACCGCACACAGCGCGGAAAATGGTAGCACGCTCTGGTCCTGTGCAGGATTCAATCCCGATGAAAAGCGCAACTGGGTCGCCGTTGCCTCCTACGTGATCGCAGGTAACGTGGCTGTCATTCCATATGGCCGCGGAAGTCGCCTGACGGGCATTCGCCTTGGCGGAAATGGGGACGTCAGCAAGACGCATCGGCTATGGACTCGAACCGATACCGGCTCCTTCGTACCAACTCCCTGTAGCGATGGGAAACAGGTTTTCCTGCTACGCGACTCAGGCGAGGTGCAGGGAATTGATCCCCTGACCGGAAAAACTCTCTGGGAAGGCCGCTTCCCAAAACACCGATCCAAGTATTATGCCTCGCCCGTCGTCGCTGGCGGAAAGATTTATGCCCCCCGTGAAGACGGTGTCCTATTGGTTGCAAGTTTTAAGAACGGCTTCAAGGTCGAAGCTGAAAACGATATGGGAGAGCGACTCATTGCATCTCCAGTACCGATCGGCAACCATCTTCTGATCCGCAGTGACCGACATCTCTGGTGCATCGGTGAGTGACCTGGAGAGTACCAGCAAGTGACACGCATAAGACAACTTTCGCTCACAATCTTACTGCAAGCTCTCTGCCTTACCGCAGCCGCTCAGAATTGGCCTGCCTTCCGCGGCACGAATGCCGAAGGAACAGCGCCTGGAGCGAAAGCACCCACCCACTGGGACGTAACCAAGGGGCAAGCCGTAGCCTGGAAAACAAAACTCCCTGGTCTGGGACACTCAAGCCCGATCGTCTGGGGACACCAGGTCTTTCTAACCACTGCCGTCAGCAGCAACCCCAACTCGATTTATTCGCTAGAGACCAGCGGCAAGGTTGACCGACGTACAGACAAGTCAAAACACCAGTGGAAGATCATCTGCCTTGATCTACGGACGGGCAAGAAGATCTGGGAACAAATCGCTCATCAAGGCATCCCACGAATCCACCGTCACCCCAAAAATTCCTATGCCTCAGCAACACCGGCCACTGACGGGAAACACCTGGTAGCCAGCTTTGGCTCTCAGGGATTAGTCTGCTATTCGCTCGATGGCCGTCGACTGTGGAAACGCGATTTAGGTGTTATTGATGCCGGAGCATCCTACGATGACACCTACGACTGGGGCATTGGCAGTTCCCCGATCATTTTCCGCAACCTGGTAATCGTCCAAGCGGATGCTCAAAAAGACTCCTACTTGGCCGCATTTGAACTCTCTACCGGTAAGCCAGTCTGGCGCGTGTCGCGAGATTTAATCTCTTCTTTTTCAACACCAACAATTTTCGAGCATCCTGATGGCGTGGAACTGATTTGCAACGGTGCTGAACAGATGCGAGCTTATGACCCGCTTACCGGCAAGGAACTGTGGCGGCTCTCCGGAAGCTCCAAGAACACCACCCCCACACCGGTCGTCGGACATGGGCTTGTCTTCATCGCCAGCGGTTATCGGGCTCAGCCGATCTTTGCCGTACGGCCGGGCGCCGTCGGGGACCTCACAACTGCAGCTGATACTCCCCCTCACAAAGCAATTGCCTGGAACAGCGATCGAGGCGGTCCCTACATGACCACGCCGCTTGTCCACAACCAAAACCTCTACATTTTGCGACGAGGAATCTTGAGTTGCTATCAGGCAACGACTGGCGAACGACTTTACCAACAGCGAATCAGTGGTGATCGCTACTACGCTTCGCCAATTGCTATCGGAAACAAGATCGTTCTTGCCAGTGAAGCAGGACGCGTGAGCGTCGTGCAGGCTGGCAGCAAGTACCAATTACTGGCAACGAATGACATGGGAGAATCCTGCATGGCTACGCCCGCGGTGAGCGG
>JAKVCB010000352.1 GCA_022448345.1 Pirellulales bacterium | reverse complement strand
AGAAACCCATGTGACTCACACTCGAGTAGGCAATGAGACGCTTGAAATCGTCTTGCGCAAGCGCCACTAAAGCGCCATAGACAATCCCGATCACGGCCAGTGACAACAACCAGGGATATACAAATACGGTCCCTGTACTCACCCAGGGAAAGACACTCGCCACGACATTCGGCACGACTTGAATACCCGGGTGCAAAATCGCATCCGGAAGCATCAAGATCCCAAAACGAACAAAACCATAGGTGCCGATTTTCAGCAACACCCCAGCCAGCATGACACTGCCCGCGGCAGGTGCCTGAACGTGTGCCAGCGGTAACCAGGTATGCAACGGGAAGAGCGGCACTTTGATCGCGAAGCCGGCAAACAGCGCCAGAAAAACCATTAACTGAAATTTGACTGGCAAATTTCCTTCACTGGCCGCCAGCCGCAAATTGGTTGATAGATCGGGAATCGAAAACGTCCACGTTCCTCCATTCCACTGGTTTGCGTTCCAAACCACAATCGCCAGCAAACCCAACAGTGTCAAAACACTGCCAGCCAAAGTGAACAAAAAGAACTTGACGGCCGCATATTGACGTTGCTCGCTGCCCCATACGCCCACGAGAAAAAACAGCGGAATCAAAGTGAATTCAAAGAACACATAGAACAGCACGATGTCACGAGCGACAAACACGCCCACACAGCCAAATTCCAACAACAGTAACATGCCATAAAACAACGCGACGCGATCGCGAATCGCTTCCCAACTGACCAGAATGGCCGTCAAGGTCAGTAGGGGCGACAACCCGAACATCCACAGCGAGAGGCCATCCAGCCCAACATGAAAACGGACATCCAACGGAGTTACCGATGAATTAGCAAGCCACGCAACATCGGTGACAGCCAGCTCCGCTTGAGTCGCCGCTTCGCTGGAAAAAACAACCGCAGTAGAGCAGATCAGACTTACCGAGGCGACCAAGAGCGCAATCCAGCGGACGGCCCGGTCACCCAAGGGTGCCACGACCCAAATGACCCCGACGCCAACCAGCGGCACAAACAAGGTAACAAGTAACAGGAGTTTTAAATCCAACATCGCACGACCAATTCGATTCAGAACCTAACGGATCCACCACATCCAAAGAACCAGCAACAAAAGACCCAACACCATGCCCAGCGCATAGAACTGCAGCAGGCCTTTATGCAGGGATCGCACCATCCACCCGGCAAATCGTGGCAACCAGCCAATCAAATTGACCAGTCCATCAATCAACCAGCGGTCAACGATACCACTGATGTTGGCGAGTGTGCGCAAAGGCCAAATCACGACACAACCATACAATTCATCCAGGTAAAACTTCTCACTGGACAATCGATAAGGCGAGCAATAAACCGCTCGCCGAGTCACACGAGACAGCCAGCGAAACTCGAAAAACGCCTGGAGCCACCCAACAAAAGGCCTATCACCCAGGTACAGAACCGAAGCAATCCCAACGCCAGCCAGGGCGATCACCGAACTGATCAAGGCCACCTCCCCATCCAGCTTCGGTATAAACGACTCCCCGGACAAGGAAGGCGTCTGCTGCAAATAACCAGCAGGCTGGTGGTAAAGCTCCAACACACCACCGATTGCCAGTGCGCAAACGGAAAGGACTGCCAAAGGCCTCCACATGGATGCGGGTTCATGTGGGTGATCGGCTTCCTCGGGGACATACTGCCGGCCCCAGAAGGTTAAATAATAGGCCCGGAACGTATAGAAAGCGGTCAGCAATGCGGTAAACATGGCCGACCAATGCAGCCAGCGATAGATCGACGCACTCCACGGCGTGGGTATCGTGAATACCTGCTTTTCCGGCGGCGCGGACGCGACTGTGTCAACATCCGCCAGCGTTACGGCAGACACCTCCAATTGATCCGCCTTCTCTTTGACCGCTTTGACAATCTGGTCTTTACTCCAGAATCCAGAGAACAGTGGAATCCCGGCCAAGGCCAGGCAACCGCACAAGAACGTCAAATGGGTTTTCGGCAAGATGTGCCGCAACCCGCCAAACTTCCGCATGTCAATCACATCACCCATCGCATGCATCACACTTCCTGCTCCCAGGAACAGCAAAGCTTTGAAAAAGGCATGTGTGAAGAGATGAAAAAAGCCGGCCGTAATTCCGGCCATCGTCCCGGTTCCCAGCGCGAGGAACATGTAACCCAATTGACTGATGGTGGAATATGCCAGTACCCGTTTCAGATAAAACTGGGTCAGTGCGATGACAGCGGCCAACAACGCAGT
>JAKVCB010000351.1 GCA_022448345.1 Pirellulales bacterium | reverse complement strand
TTGTTTTTTGATGAAAATGTCATTAGCGCCAGCATGGCTCTAACTAAAAAGTGTCAAAACATGATGGCAACAACTAGACAAAATCGAGAGCTGTAACCCTCCAATAGCACGTGGTGGTCAACCGGTTCTCAAAGGGGGAGAGGCCGATGTTGTCGGGCGAAACGGTTTCTACGTGAAGCCGGCGTTATATCGGACAACGCCCGAAATTGATTGCAATCCACTCGAAGTTTTCCATACCTTCGCCACCGTCTGCCCCGTCAACTCTCCCGAAGAAGCGATGGAGTTAGCAAACAATTCACCTTATGGACTCGGGGCCAGCGTCTGGACTAAGGACATCGAACGCGGAGTCGCCTTGGCCAAACAGTTTCGCGATGGAACTGGCCAGGTCAATTGCCATAACTCGACCGCCTACGGACTGCCTTACAACGGTCAGGGGATCTCGGGTGGTCCCGGTGGCGGTACCAACTGCGAAGAAACCTTGCTTGACTACACGCAAGTCAAAGCTGTGTATGTAGCAAGCTATCCCGGTTAAGCCATGAGTGACGTTCTGCACCTTCTCTCCGGAATTCAGATGGAATCTGAACCGGGGGAGGCGGTTGGGATATCTGCATTCAAAAAGACCAAGCGTGGACAAAGCTGAATGCCGATCCCGGCAGAGCGAAGGTAGTTCGTCGGTCAATGACCGGCGAATGTCATCTAAGTATCAAAGTTTCATGCGAATTCAATCAGGACAACGCATCGGCAAAAGTTGGATTCAGCGCCTTTGATGTTCAAGCTCTTGCGGAGTGACAACGACTTGCTCCCGTAAGAATCGATATCTGATCGCCTTAGTCGGATCTCCCAATGTGTTCTCATTGGATCTTAGGCACACATTGAATTGCAAGGCGACCACAAATAGATGCTGCGGGTTGGAGTAAAGCCCGTGCAGCCCTTACGGGCTGATATCCGATTTCTTGGCGTGGCGACTCGATGAAGGGTTTCCAGATGACAGGGTGGTCGGGGATGGCCGTGCGGCACTGGGTGGGTAGAGATACCAAGAAAACGTGGGAACGGCCGCCCACGACCTTTAGTCACATCGATCCGAAGAACCTCGCCGAATGGGTCGAGTGTTTTGTCCTGATAGGCGTCGGCTTACAGGACACAGCGGCCCCGGCGTCAACCGGCTTCGCCGCCTACAACCAACTTCGCGGCCCGAAAGAATATCGCGTGTACCCGGAAGCTGGTCACAGCACACCGCCCGAGCATGTCGTGTTGAAGATGAAGTGGATCCGGGAACAGTTTGCCATCGGCACAACTCGTTAAATAGGTGCCTTTGAGATATGACTGTTCTCGTGAAAGGGATCTCACGAGGAAGGTGTCCCCAGACGTATTGTCCTGGGGGGACATGATCCAATGGAAAAAATCGTTTCGATCTTCAAGTCCCGTAAGAGATGAGTGCGAGTAACGTAATCACAAGGATACCGATGAAGATGCCAGCCTGGTGGGCCCGCCGGAGCCGGTGTGTTGCGGATTTGTAAGACTCCGCCCAGCGTCTAAGGATGCTCGATAGAGACTGCTGAACACCGTCGACTAAGGAGCCTCCGGCTTGCAAGGCAGTACCCGCGCTGTTGACAACCCAGCACACGGGGCCGCGATAGAGTCGATCGACGTCCAGCGTCACGGTCGGTTCCCCACCTAGCTTGCCACGCAATAACCAAAAGCCCAGCGCCGTGCCGACCAACAGTTGCAACATGCCTACGATGTGATAGCCGGTATAGGGGTGATAATCGACGGGGTGTGGGAGCAGTTGATAAATCAGCCCGGGAAAGATGCCCGTGCCAATGCAAATCGCAGACACGAGACCCATGGCCCAATACATGGATATTGGTACAGGTCGCTCGACCCTCGCTCCGTTATCTTTGCCGAAGAACGTGAACCAAGGCAGCTTCAGCCCGGTGTGCAGGAAGGTTCCCATCGAAGCGATCTCTAACATCAGCTCAATGGCGCCACGGTGCGATTGGCCAGAGGCGGAAACGATCATCGACTTGCTGACGAATCCGTTAAATAGCGGAACGCCGGATATTGAGAAACCGCCGATCATCATGAAAACCAAGACCCACATCAGCGGGCGCGCCAGCCCCCCCAACTCGGTCAATTTTCCACGGCCCGTCGCGTAAATGACCGCGCCGGCGGACATTAACAGCAGGCCCTTATAGAAAATGTGGGAGAATGCGTGCACCGCCGAGCCGTTGAGCGCCATGAAGGTGCCCAATCCGACGCCGCAAATCATGTAACC
>JAKVCB010000350.1 GCA_022448345.1 Pirellulales bacterium | reverse complement strand
CCGAGCTGCTGTGCAGTGCCGAGTTGGCTTTTGTATTTGCTGAAAACGCGACTCAGGACACACCCTTGTCGCAAACGCCGCCGGTCGAAGGGACCGTGGCCATGCGTTACGAAACCGAACGCTTCGAGATCGGAGCGACAACGCGTCTCGTCGCGCCTCAGGATCGCATCCATCCCGACTACGGCAGTCGTCTGGGAGTGGATACGACGCCCAGTCCTGGCTTCGTGGTGCTTTCGGCAGACGCCTCTTTTCGCCCCTGGTCCTTTGTTGATCTCTCGCTGGGCGTTCAGAATGTTCTCGACCAGACATACTACGAACACTTGTCCAGACTGGAATCACCCGTGCCTGGCTTTTTCAATCCGGGCCTGAAAATCAATGAGCCCGGGAGAAATTTCTGGATCCGCCTAAGCGTCGATCTGGATATTTGATTCAGCTCGACAAAGGCCCGGCACCTGAGGCGCCAAACTGGAAGGAGGATGAGAAACAAGATGAGAAAACCGAAAAACAGCAGTGAAAAGGTGCGTTCTGTTTTGCTTGTCCTGCTGGTGCTGCTTTTGGCCCCCATGGCGTGGGCGGACTCGCCCTTCGAGAGTGCGGAAATCCGAATCACCTGGGAATATTGGAGCGGGGGGAGCCCCGGACAGGGTGGGTCTTTGATCGTGGCGACGGACACGCTTGATGTGGTTGGCGATGACGGGATTGATCCCGATGTATTGTCCTTCCACTCGAGTCCCGGAACGGAATACGAGTTGTGGGATATCGACTTCTGGGAAGATGAAATCACCCTGACGTACAAGAGCATCTACGTACAGGACGCCTTTCATCAGTATATGTACCTCACGCCTGTCGGGATTCATTTCGAGGATCATCTCGACGAGCTTCCGGCTATTGCCGACGTATGGCTGGATGACACGTTCGCTCCTTATGGCGTGGGTCCGTTGTCGATTACTTTTGATGAAGACAATATCTGGTTGAGCCTTGAGGGCTCCATGTGCCACTTTGGAAGCATGGGAAGCATGCCTGATTGTGCCAATCCAGCGAGCCCCACAGGCTATGACAACCAGATTGTCTTGATCGTCGAAACCGTACCGGAGCCCGCAATGTCCGTTCTTCTGATGTCCGGGGGTATGGGCCTTGCGGTGATTTCACGTTTGCGTTCGCGTGGCGCCCGGAGAGTGGGTGCAATCGCCAAGGCCTAGATCGGCGGATGTGCCCGGTGAAGAGCTATACTGATCCCATGAGTCCTTTGCTGGAAAGTTTCGACTCGCCCGAGGCTCAGGATCGGGTCAGACACAATTGGTTTCTCCGTTTCCGGTTTGCACTGGCAACGGTTGGCCTTCTGGTGGTGGTTCTGGCCGATCTATGGGGAGGATGGACGCTTCCGGCCTGGACCCTCATTTTCCTCTTTGCCGTCTCGCTGGCAAGCAATGTCCTGCTCTACATGTATGCGAAATCGGGCGCCCGCATGACGGACTCACTGATTCTGTGTGTGATTGCTTTTGATCTCCTGATCTTGACGGTGGCGTTGTCTCTTTCGGGAGGGGCCTCCAATCCTTTTAGCAGTGTGTATCTGCTCTATATCCCCATTGGAGCCCTGCTTCTTCCTCAGGTCCTTGCCTCGGTTCTCGTTCTTCTGGCCATCGGCGCGTACACGTTTCTCTTCTGGCCTGATCTTTACGCGGGCCATGGCGGTCATCAGTCGATGCAGAGCCACCTTGTGGGCATGTGGGTTGCCTTTGTTGTGGTGGGCCCCGTGGTGTCCTACGCGGTAGGGCGGCTTCGGGCCGCGGTGGCGGCTGCCGAAGAAGAGTTGAAGGAAACACGGGCCCAGCAGGTGCGATCCGAAAAATTGGCCGCTCTGGCCACACTCTCGGCGGGGGCCGCGCACGAGCTTTCTACTCCCCTGGGCACCATTGCCATCGCGGCCAAGGAATTGGAACAGAATCAGAGTGATCCGAACGTGACTGAAGA
>JAKVCB010000035.1 GCA_022448345.1 Pirellulales bacterium | reverse complement strand
GGGCCATCTTGTGTTGATGAATTCTACCGTGATTACCAGGCAGCCCACGGGCCAGTGGTGAGAACTAAAAAAACCAGGCCCTCGTCAAAACGCAGCGCGACGACCGGCTTAGTCTGGAAGTGGCTTTTGCATAATAGCCCACCAGTTCCACTGCGTGCCGCCCTCGCCGGGGTTACTGGTTCCAAGAATCACCCCGAATACAAGGGTTGCCAACAGGGCGGCCGGAGCAACCCAAATCGCACCGATCGAAGTCCCTTCTACGAAGGTGAGCACTAACATGATCGCAACTCCAACCATCGCTCCCACCATGGTACTCAAAAGTGTTGCGCGTTTCGTAAACATTCCCAGCCAAAAAATCCCCAACATAATTGCGGCAAAGGAACCCAGGATTTTTGTGCCCACGTCAAATAACGTACCCATATTTTCGACAAAGCAGGACAACGTAATCCCGGCAACTCCCACCAGAATGTTCAACCCACGGGAGATCCACACCTGCCGACGCTGCTCTGCCCTGGACTCTCCCTGCTCACCGTCTGGAAGCCCGAGATAGAGACGCCGATAAAAGTCCACCATCCCGATAGTGGTCAGCGAATTGATGGCCGAGTCAACACTTGAAAGCGACGCGGCCAGGATGGCCGCCAGCACCAGCCCGGTCACCCCAACCGGAAAAATCTCAGCCATGACATGAGGAAAAATTCGATCCGTATTGCCCCTGACCCAATCCGGCAATGCATCCCAACCAGAAAATACTGCATCCCCTTTCAGGTAGCATACCAAGGCTACCCCTACCACAAACAGCAACACCATCCACAAGATGTCAGCTACGGCAGTGATCAAAAAACTTCGTTGGGCATGCCTTAGTGTCTTGGCTGTAGAAAATCTCTGAATCATTACCTGGTCACTCGTAAAACCACCGAGCCGGCAGAACCACGCAAAAACGATTCCCGGGATCACCAGATCGATGGAGAAGTACGACCAAACCTTCCCCCACCAGGTTGAAGTGTCGATCGCTGGATGAGGAACATTTTCAAGCCCTTCGGTAAACATTTCACCAAAGACTGCCGTGATTCCCCCATCGACTCTTGAAATGACAATCACCAGGGTCACAACCAACCCGACCATCATCAAAAAAAACTGGGAGACGTCATTCCAAATAACGGCCTTAATACCACCCATCATCGTATAAAATGTGACAATCGCCCCCAACACAATGATCATCGGCACCAGCCACTCTTCCCGGCCGACCGCAGTTGTTATTGCCAGGCAAGGCACGAAAAGTGCGGTGGCCATCCAACTGAGACGCCAGCAAAAAAAGAGACCGGCGGCAAAAGTGCGCATACCTTCGCCAAAACGAAGACCAAGGTACTCGTAAACACTGATGACATTCAGCCGACGATACATTGGTAAAACAATGCGGACCATGTAAGGATAAAGAACCAGCCACGAACCATTCAAAAGAATGATCAGCCACCCCAAGCGAATGACTGCCGAAGGAGTGTTCAGATAATCCAACCCACTATTAAGGGCTGCCATCAAGGAGATTCCCACGGGAATCCAGGTCATACTCTTGTGCGCCAGGAAGAAATCAAGGAGCGAATCCTGCCTGCGCGAGTGATAGATACCAACCGCAACCAGAATCGCCATGTATGCCACGACAATTGCGATATCCACCGGATGAAGATTAATACTTGTACTTGACATTTAACTAGTAGTTGGTGAATGACCCATCGGGACGATGGTAGTGGGGTGGCTCGGTCATCTCGGCTGGAAACTCCTTGGCAGCTTCGGCATTAAAGGTCACCCCCAGGCCAGGCTGCGTTGGAATGGTCAGCCGCGAACCTTCCTGCAGCTGAAAGTCGCACTGCAACACATCGGGAAGAATATCCGGCGGAAAAAGAACTTCCTGGGGACCTGCGTTGTCACACGCAATGTCGATATGCAAGGACGCCGCAGTGCAGACCGGGCCAAGTGGATTGTGAAGCAAGGTCTTGATGAAGTGAGGCTCAGCCATGGCAGCAATTTTCTTTGCCTCGCTGATACCACCGGCAATACAGATGTCGACACGGGCGTAATCAATCCACTCGTTTTCGATCGGGTCGCGGAACTCCCACTTGTTGGCCCACTGCTCCCCGGCAGCAATCGGTACGGTGGTTTGGCTGCGAATCCGTTGGTAGCCCTGCGGGTGCTCGGCACGAATCGGGTCCTCGACGGCAAACATGTTCAAGGGTTCCACCTCCCGGCAAAACCAAACTGCTTCCTCCGGGGATAGCCGCGTGTGCAGATCGACCATCAATTCCAGCTCGTCACCGGCCGCTTCCCGTGCGGCACGAAACTGCCGGACGCACTTCCGCACGGCAGCTCGCGAATCCATCAGGTCGCCGTTGCCGTTGAGCGTAAGTCTGAAATACTTGACTCCCTCCTCCTTAAAACGGACTGCCAGTGCCGCGGTTGCCTCCGGATCGCCCTGATTAACCGGTTCCAAAAGGCCACCCGTGTCGATCCCGCATGACTTTCCAAGATAACCCGGGTTGGCAAACGCCTCGACGTAATCACGGCAACGGCCGCCGAGCAACTCAAAAACCGGCACGCCCAAGGCCTTGCCCTTGATATCCCAAAGTGCGATATCGATGGCGGCAATTGCCGAACCAATCAAGCGATCTGCCGGGTAAAAACCTCCCCGCGCCATCCGCTGCCACAGGTACTCAATGCGCGAAGCATCCTGGCCGATCAACCAGCGCTTCATATGCTCAACAGCACCTTCAATTCCCCGCCAGCGCCGCTGCAAACCTGCCTCACCAACTCCCACAATCCCTTCGTCGGTGGAAACCGTGACAATGACCAGCGTACGACCAGGAGCCTGAACGGGGTGAACTTGAATGTCAGAAATTTTCATCGGGATGTGGATTGCCGGAGAGGTTGTAAGGCTGCATCAATTTGGTCGCGCCGAACCAAAGTTACTGGTAACGTGATCACACCACAAGTGGGATGTCTTCTGAATTTCGCTTCAGCCCTCCGGTACACACGACAGAACAAAACGGTCGACAAAACTTGCACCCAGTGAATGAAGAACGGCCACTACAGGTAAAATTAGGTCAAAATACCTTTCACAATCGACCCATGGACGTCGGTCAGCCGATAATCGCGTCCCTGGAACCTATAAGTCAGCCGCTCGTGGTCAATCCCCAACAGATGCAACAACGTGGCATTCAGATCGTGCACATGGACCGGATCGCGGGCAACATTGAATCCCAATTCATCGGTTTCGCCGTGGACGTATCCTGCCTTGATGCCACCCCCGGCCAGCCATATCGAATAGGACCGATTGTGATGATCCCGGCCGTCGCCAGCTCCTTCGCCTTGCACCATAGGTGTGCGCCCGAATTCGCCACCCCAAATGACAAGCGTGTCGTCGAGAAGACCTTGTTGCTTGAGATCCTGCACGAGGGCTGCACTTGCCTGCTCGGTATCTAAA
This sequence comes from Pirellulales bacterium, assembly GCA_022448345.1. Taxonomy (GTDB): domain Bacteria; phylum Planctomycetota; class Planctomycetia; order Pirellulales; family Lacipirellulaceae; genus JAKVCB01. The sequence goes on along the minus strand of JAKVCB010000035.1, from coordinate 24,190 downwards.
CAATTCTGCTTGAGCTTCTTGCTGAGGTTGTTGTGCTGGTCCCAGGCCTCGTGAAAAAGTTGCACGAAGCGCACGCCGCGCTGCAGTAACCGCCGGGCCAATAAACAGTTGCGGGCGTAGTTCGATTCGGCGGGGTCCTTGATGCCGTAAAGATCAAGCATCGCCTGCGGTTCCTGTGACAAATCCACAAGTTCCGGCGCAGCAGCCTGCAGGCGGTAAGCCGACTCATAATTTTCAATTCGTGCAGCGATCGCGGGGTCCCCCACTTCCTCCAGCGACAGCTCGTTCAAGCGGCGGAGCGTGTCGAGCGATGCCCGCTGAGCCTCCCTGTCCAGTCCCTTGGGGTTCGACAAGTAAAGCACTGGATCACCGGTCCCCCGCAAAGGGACTCCTCCAAAGGGCGTCGGCAAAAAACCGCTACCATAGTTACTGGCTCCACCGCTCGTCCCCCTGGCGCTGGTTAACACGACATACCCCGGCAAATCGTGGCACTCACTCCCCAAGCCGTACAAGGTCCAGGAACCAAAACTTGGTCGCCCAAATTGCTGGGACCCGGTATTCATCATGATCTGGGCAGGGGCATGATTCACAGCCTCGGTGTGCATCGAGCGGACGATGCAAAGTTCATCGACAACACGTGCGGTATGAGGTAACAGTTCGCTGAGCTCAATCCCGTGCTTGCCGTGGGGCGCGAACGAGTACCTCGGCCCCAGCAACGCGGAATTTGGCTTGATAAAGGCCGATCGGTAGTCTTTTAAAAGCTCCGGCGGTGGAAGCTGTCCATCGTGACGTGCCAACTGTGGCTTTGGATCAAACAACTCAATCTGACTGGGAGCTCCTGCATGGAAGAGATAGACCACCCGTTTTGCCCGCGGCGGATGATGCGGCAACCCCGGCAACCCGCCAGGCGCTGCATCGGCCGTGCGTTCGCCAGCCATCAGCGATTGCAATGCGATTGCCCCGAGGCCAACCCCACAGTCGCGGAGAAACCACCGCCGCTTGAGGTTACAGGCATGTTGGAGTCGCAATTCGGAAGTGAGGTTCATTTCTATCAGGCCTTGCTCTTAATTCTTGCTTAGCGTTTCATCCAGGTTGAGCATCACACGTGCCACAAGGAACCAGGCCGCTACGTCTTGAGGTGTGGTATCGGGAGGCAACTGCGGGCGCTGGTCGACAGTCCCTGTGGCTAACTCGCCGATCGAAATCCAGCCGTCGGCAAGCCGCTGCCGCTGACTCGCCAGCAAAGCCCCAATCGCCTCCCACTCGGCCGGTTTCACCGGCCTGCCCGTGCAAACCCGGTAAGCATAGTCGGCCCGCTGTTGGTCGGTCGGCCCCCCATCGCGCAAAATACGCACAGCCAACCCCCGGGCAGCCTCGATAAACAAAGGTTCATTAAGAGATACCAAGGCGGCCAGGGGAGTGTTCGACCGCATCCGGCGGGCACACGCCGCGTCCGAATTTGGTGCGTCGAACGTTGCCATAACCGGATCTGGCATCGATCGTTTTCGAAACATGTACAAAGAGCGTCGATAACGGTCCGGACCGGTCTCCACTTTCCAATAGCCCAGTGCGTGAAAATTGTATTTGAGCATACTTTCCGGAACCGGCGGAAAGATACTCGGACCACCTATCCTGCGATTCAAAAGCCCCGCAGAAGCCAGCGCAATATCACGTACCACCTCTGCCTCGGCGCGAAATCGTGGCCCTCGGGCAAGCCAGCGGTTTTTCGGGTCTTGCCGGTAGGCCTTCGAACTTGCGTGGGAACTTTGCTGATACGTCCGGCTGGTTACGATCGTACGCACCAACTCCTTCAGACTCCAACCGCGGTCCATAAAATCAACGGCCAGCGTGTCAAGCAACTCGAGGTACTCCGGCCGGAGAGCCCGTGTGCCAAAATCTTCGGAAGTTTCCACCAGCCCTCCGCCAAAGATCGCCTGCCAAACCCGGTTGACCTGCACGCGGGCAGTAAGTGGCGATCGCCGGTCGGCCAGCCAACAGGCAAATGACAGCCGGTCAAGAGAATCTCCACCCGAAATCGGATGCAATGTCGCCGGGACATGCGGCTGAACTTGGTGTAGTGGACGGTTCCAAACCCCGCGATCCAATACGAATGTCTTCCGGTGAAGTTCTGGCGAGCGGGCACTCAAACTCAACACACGCGTGGGCGGCGCGTCAGGATAATCGCTGAACAGCCTATCGATTTGAGCTTCGAAATCCGCCAACTCGGGCAGACTTTGTCGCCATGCTGTAAAAACGGCCTGCTGCTCCTGGGTGGTTCGGTCGGCCGCTGGCTTTTGCATGGCCAAGGTGGCCGCGTGATTGTAACGAGTCGCGTGTGGGTTTGGCGACTTGGTGACCGCCAGGCGAAAACGCCCAATGGTGAGTAACCCTCGACCGAAGTCACTTGTCTTGAGTCGCTCCTTCAAATCGGTACGGAAGTGAAGACTGACCTTCAATTCCGTTCCGTTGGAAAAACTCAATGGCTCGGCAAATTGAACCACCGCTACCGAATCAGTATTCCGCCTGCCCGGCCCGCGATCCGCATACCAGGCGGTCGTGTCGTCACCGTCGATCATGAAGTCGACAGGCCCGAGGCGTTGCTTGTCATCTTCTTTGACATCTGCCTTCGATATCGAGGCAACCGCGCGCTCTTCGGTCGAAAAATCTGCACTCGCCTTCTGGAGGGGTAAGTCTTCCCAGTTGTCGCGACCCGGTCGCCTGGCCTGGACCTTCAGTTCTGCCAAAGCGAAGGTCCCCTGCAAACTGCGTCCCGGACCGTTGTTGGGCAAGTCAGCGCAGGTCATGGCCTCCAGTCGCAACCCGGTCACCCCTTGCAGGTCGGGTTGAGAACGGACGTACAACTCGCCGGTTTTTGTCGGGTGTCCCAAATTCACGATGCTGTGGTCGACAAGTTTTTTGAGATGGTTGAGGCCATCAATCCATGTTTCGTCAAAGGTTTCGAGAACCTCCCAGCCGACTGCCACGACCTTTTGCTCTGCTTCCCACTGGGCAAGTTCCGTGCGCCAATTGAGACGCGCCGATTTTACGCGGTCATTGACCTGACGAATGCCCTGGCTGATCTGATCAATCTGCACCAACTGATCTTGCGCGAAGACCGATACCTGGGCCTCATTGGTGTCGTTCAAGAAAGCAAACATGCCATAATATTCATCCTGCGATATCGGATCGAACTTGTGGCTGTGACATTGTGCACACTGCAGCGACACACCTAGAACAGCTTTGCCAATGCAGTCCATGCGATCAAAAATTCCCTCTATGCGAAACTGCTCGGGAACGATCGCTCCTTCTTCATTGATCATGCCGTTGCGTAAAAACCCAGTGGCGATCACCTGGTCCTGCGTCGGCTCAGGCAACAAATCGCCCGCTATCTGTTCAATCACAAATTGATCGTACGGCATGTCGCTGTTCATGGCCCGGATGACCCAATCTCGCCAGGACCATTGTTCCCGGGGCATGTCTTTCTCGAAACCGTTGCTGTCGGCATAACGGGCCACGTCGAGCCAGTGCCGAGCCCATTTTTCTCCAAAATGCGGACTTGCCAGAAGTTGTTCGATCGTGGCTTCCACTGCCGAGGCAAGATCTTCCCGGGCCCCGGCAACAAATCCCGCTACTTCCTCGGGCGACGGCGGCAGCCCGATCAAGTCAAGGTAAAGGCGTCGGCAGAGCACTTCAGGTTGCGCCGGAGGGGAACCGCTCAATCCCCTCTCGGCCAGTCCGGCAGCCACCAACGCATCGATCGGATGACAATCACCTTGATCGCCCTCGGCAGCCTGGGGCAATTCGGCTCGCTCGGGGGCAACAAAGGCCCAATGACCCGCGTAGCCCGCTCCTGCTTGAATCCACTGGGTCATCACCGCGATTTGCTCATCGTTCAAACCGTTCTGCTCGCCCGGAGGCGGCATGATGATCTCGGGGTTGTGCGAGCCAATGCGCCGCACCAGTTCACTCTCGGCAGGCTCACCCGCAACAATGGCCGTTTTGCCTGAGGCCAGCCTGGCCATCGCCGCGTCGACTTGATCCAACCGCAAACCAGCCTGCCGGGCCCCCTCGTCCGAACCATGACACTTGAAGCAGTGCTCAGAAAAAATCGGTTGGATGTCGCGCTGGTAATCGACCTTGTCGGACGCAAATGCAGGCATCCAAACAAAACCAACCAACCATACAACTCCCCAGCATGTTCCAGAATAACGTAAAAAGCCACAAGCACGCATACTAGAACAACCTGATGGGATGAGTGAGCTTTTCCTGCCAGATGACAATCCTGCCGGGCAATAGTTAATTCTAACTACCGGCTATCGCGTTGGCCATCCAACGACACGCGCCTTCCCACTCACGAAATACAACTCTTTCGCGTGACGTAAAAGTCCATTTGCAAAAGACTTGCCGCAGCACGCGTTTGACCACTGCCTGCCATCGTGGGGTCCTAACGCTCTACCAGCCAGATATTGCGGTACACGACCGAATCGCCATGCTCCTGCAAGCAAATTGGGCCAGGCTCGTAATTACGGGGCTCCGGGAGACCTTTTCTGGGAGGAACAGGAGGCAGAATGAACCGGTCGTGAAACTGCACAGGACGATGAATCTTGTCCAGGTTTACCGCTGGCTTGAGAACGTCTGCGGACCTCCGCTGGACCGGATTGACCTGCACCTAGAGGCTCCGGCCGTTCCCTTTGGAGACCTCCGCGGGACAACCAATGGCACCACCAGCGCCGAAATATTCCTTAAGAAATTTGGCCACCCCTTGCGTCGCCCAACTCACCTGGATAGTATACATATGTATATATTTCCCGAGAGGCCAATACCGCCACAGGAGCCAGACCACCATGCTTGCCAAGCTGCAAACCTTCAGTCTGCTGGGAATCGAAGCGGTGCCGGTTGAAGTCGAAGTCGACGTCTCGGGCGCAGCGCTTCCCAAGACTGTTTTGGTCGGACTCCCAGAGGCTGCCGTCAAGGAAAGTACCCACCGCATTGAACGCGCCCTGGTCAACAGCGGTTACGTGCGACCTGCCGACCGGGTCGTGATCAACCTGGCCCCGGCTGAACTTCCCAAGCAAGCAGCCTCGTTCGACCTCCCGATTGCCCTGGGCGTGCTGGCGGCAAGTGGCCAACTCGGATTCGAACAACTGGCCCAGTACACCGTGGTGGGCGAGTTGGCCCTGGACGGCACCACACGGCCGGTCAAGGGAGGGCTCTCGATGGCAATGGCGGCGGCCGCGTCCAGGCAGCGCAACTCAAATCAACGCAACTCAAATCAACGCGGCTTAGTCGTCCCCACAAGCAGCGCCCCGGAGGCAGCGGTTGTCGAGGGGATTCAAGTCATCCCAGTCGATACCCTGGCGCAGGCTGCCGCGTTTTTTCGGGGCGAAGTCGACATCGCTCCCTATCCCTCGCGGGTCGAACAGTTGTTCCGCGAACTTGGCAGTTACGACATTGACTTTGCCGACGTGCGGGGTCAGGAAATGGCCAAGCGAGCAATCACCATTGCTGCCGCCGGTGGACACAACCTGCTGATGCTGGGCCCACCCGGCAGTGGCAAAACCATGCTCGCCAAGAGAATTCCGTCGATCTTGCCACAACTCTCGGCCACCGAGTCGATCGAAACCACGCAAATCTACAGCGCCATGGGCCGCCTTCCCGGAGACCAGCCACTGTTGGCCCGCAGGCCATTTCGATCGCCCCACCATACGATCAGCAATGCGGGCCTGGTGGGGGGTGGCTCTATTCCCACACCTGGTGAGATCAGCCTTGCCCACAATGGCGTGTTGTTCCTGGACGAATTGCCCGAGTTCAATCGGCAAACGCTCGAAGTGATGCGGCAACCCCTTGAAGACGGCGACGTCACAATCAGCCGCGCCCTCACTTCGACAACTTTTCCTGCGGACTTCATCTTAATTTGTTCTTTAAATCCTTGCCCTTGTGGTTTTCGCAACGCTCCCCATCGCGAATGTCACTGCGCCGCCGGTCAGATCGAACGGTACATGGCCAAGATCAGTGGCCCCCTGCTGGACCGGATTGACCTGCACCTGGAAGTTCCGGCGGTTTCTTTTGGGGATCTCCGCGAGACAACCAATGGCACCACCAGCGCCGAAATGCGCCAACAGGTCTCCGCTGCCCGTGCCTTGCAAACAGACCGATTCACTGCATCGCCGGCGCGAACCAATGCCCGCATGTCGAGTCGCGAAATCCGCCGTTGGTGCCAGCTTGACGCGCCTTGCCTTGACCTGCTCCGTGTGAACCTGGAAGAACTTGGCCTTTCGGCAAGGGCGCACGACAAGGTGCTCCGCGTGGCACGTACGATCGCCGACCTGGACGATGCCTCCTCCATCAAGCAGGAACACATTCAAGAAGCATTCAACTACCGCATGCTCGACCGCAACCTGGCGTCTGCAGAAGCTTAGACGGGGAACGGATTTTGCGTCCAGCGGAGCCAACGCCCAGCAGTCCAAAACCAAGCAGGGCAAGTGTTGAAGGTTCGGGTACGACCCTATACACACGGTAGAACAGGTCATCGTCTGAAGAAGGCGTGTCATCGCCCAACTCGTGGGTCACCGCCTCGTTCGCGTCCAGCGACTCCCAGAACACAACGAATTGGTCATCACCCAGCGGAGTGATGTGAGGATGGGATTGCTTGTAATCCGGAGAGCGGCGATTGGAGTTCACCATGAACTCCTCAACCGTATCGAGGTTTTCGTCAAGGGCGGCACAATAAATATCCGACGTGCTGCTAACCACATGCGGATCGTTTTCGTCATACAACGAATAGCAGGTGATAATGGTCCCATTACCAAGAATGCTCACGTCACTCTGCACGCTGTGGGTGTAATCAGGATCCGCGCTCGCATTGATGATCTTGGAGGACAGTAATTGTTGATTATCCGAGTTGATGGTGTGGGCGTAGGTCTTCTTGGCGAGCGTTTGGCCCCCGTCCGTGAGACTGTCACCCGCTCCAAATTTAACGAGATAGTTTTCCGTTCCAATGGTTTTGATCTCTGGATCAATAAGCTTGGTGTAATTGTCCGAGTTGGCGGTATCGAGCGTAAAATTATTGTTAGTCGCGCTGAGTACGGGGGCCGCACCCTCCGCCTGAGAGTCCCCCGTGTACTCGTAGAATTGGCCGTGGATGCTGGTATAGTCCTCACCCAGCCATACGATGCCAACCTTGCGGTTTGTGCTGTCGTACTCCGAGATTGCAATCATGCCTGTTTCGTAATCGTAGTCCTCCGGAGCATGCCCCTGTTCGGAGATGTCGAAAATCTGGGATTCTGTGACTATGTTCGTTCCAGGATCGAGTTGCACAACTTTCCCTCGAACACTGGTAGCCACCGTGTTGAGATCGTTCATATTGTCGAACTGTTTGTGTCTCCATGCAATCAGAAAGCTGTTATTCTCTAATCGTTGCACGGCCGGGAAGAGATTGGTAAAAGCGTCTGCCGTCGGATCCTCACTATTGTCGGAAGGCTCCACCGACGCGTCCAGTTCATGGACGATGGGTGTTACAGGATCGTCCGTGCTATAGATGTTGTAGTAGACGCCATATTTATAACTACTTCGGTAACCCACCTTCAAATGGTTGGACTGCCACGCGATGACAAAATGCTCGTCGGAAAAATTGGCAACGGCCGGATCACGCTGATTTCTACTAAATGACTTGTTCACTAACCGTCCATCTACATCGTCTGCCGCCCACTTAACCCCATCAGCATTTCTTATGTGCCCATTTGAATCCACGTGGAGGTCATAGGGGTCTTCGAAGCTGTCGAGTAACGTCAAATTGGGATATTGGTAATCGAGAACCCGATAGTACACGGAATCACGTCGGTGCTCACTGGCCTCATGTCTCCATGAATCACCATGGTAAGACTCATAAGCGGTCAGTACCTGCCGATTGGGCAGCACGATGGAGGCCACTGTTTCTTGCGAGTTGTGAGCATGTGGATCGGTTTGAGATGCGTCTGGGTCGCTGTGCTCATGAATTGGATTTTTCACGGCGTGATCACCGGCGAGAAGCTGCTCATCGTTGGGCACAATTATGATTGCCGCTTGGATCTCGCAGCATCCTAAGGCGACCACTAGGGATAAAAACGCGAGGAGTGATTTCATAGCATTGACCTCAGAGCAGCAATTGCAGATTCAACTGTCAGGAATTCAACTGTCAGGAATTTGAGTGAGAGGAAATTTAATTTCCGATAGGAACCTAGTAACGTCGGAAAAAGCGGAGGGGAAAGCTATATCTCCCATAGTGAAACTGGCTTTAATGATAACAACAGTTCTATGCAGGTGGTATCAATTTCTGCGATTATTCACGGTGGCGTGGCATCAATATGCCCTCAAGCATTCAACAGCTGCACCACACTCGAAGCGGCACGACGGCCATTGCCCGAAAGCCTGGCAAATCCCGCGCAGCGTTTGCGGTGAACCGCTAGTGCGAGGAGGACACAGAACGCTGTTACGGTCAGCGGACCGATATCGAGCTTGTCGAGTCCGACTAGAACCTCCCTGACATATAGAGAGACACCTAGGGGAGCAGGGCAGCCAGTGGTTCGTCCAACTGGCCAAGACGAGCCACGTAGGTGTGTTCGGCAACTTGGACATTGAAGATGCCCCTGCGGCGGGCGAAGGTCTGTTTTTCCACAATAGCCAACTTTAGTTTGCCCATGTTGCCGATGGCCTGAGCCATACGTTAATGGTTGGCAAGCGATCGTCGCTACTGGGATATTCAACATGGACGGGGGTTGTCCCAAACGGCAAAGACGCGATTGATCGTATTGTTGGCATGTGCAATCTTTCCCCCGCAATCCTCGCCTCAACTTTCGACAGAAGAGCCTTCCTCAAATCCACCCATGGCTGGAAAAAGAATCCTGGGAGGACCGCAACCTTTCGTGCCACCTCCAGCAGTGCCCTGCGATGGTATCCCAGGCGGCTCCTATCTGCCTGGAAATCATTGCTTCCCAGGGGCATGCGGGATAGAATCGCCGAAAAATTCCCCCATGGCAGGAAGGACATGGATCCGCGCCCGTGGATCACCACCCTATCCGTCCCCAGGAATCACGGTCCCCCTCCTCTGGAGTTTCGGTACGCTATCCGCTATCGGAAATGGTGCCATAGAGGCGTAGGCATCAGGCAGTTGTTTGCAATGGAATGACAAATAACCAAATCCTAAGGCTGACGTCCTGCTCCACGATTTAATTTCTGTCTTGCACCGCAACCTGAATGTGTTCAGATTGTCTCATTGCAGGGCCGTCGCAGTGGTAACATTCCATCCAAATTGATTTACAGAGCCTTGACCCAAAACACTTTACGGCAAGACTTGTCACCCGATTTCGCACAGTTCTCCTGGCATAACAACGCCTGGACATGCTTGCTTTGGGACATCGCAAAATAACATGAGCGAAAAATCAGTTTTACCTGACAATGCTGGCGAAAACCCTCCCAACCAAGTTGCTCTAGGGCAAACAGCGGGAAGCGGATTTTCCTGGATGATGTCAAAGACATTATTCGGAAAGGTTTTCAGTTTTGCAGCACAGATGGTGTTGGGAACCATTCTGCTTCCCGAGGAATTCGGAATCTATGTCATTGCCCTTTCTGTAGCATCGTTTGTACGCGTGTTCCGTGACGGGGGCGTTCAGGATGTCCTTGTCAAACGTGGCGACACCTATTTCCAGGAGTTTGCCGGGCCAGCATTTTGGTTGGCAACAAGCTTCAGCCTCGGAGTCAGTGGCATATTGGTTGGCATTTCTCCGGTGGTCGCCAAGCTCTATGGCGACCCACGACTTATTCCGTTGTTGTTAATTATTGCGGGAGATGTGTTGATACGGGGTCTTGGAACGGTTCTCAACGCCAAGCTTCGCATCGATTTGCAATTTCGCACTTTGGCAAAAATCGGAATGGCTTCTGCTGCGATTCGCTATTGTGGAGCCATTGTTTTAGCCCTCCTGGGATTTGGAGCACTAAGTTTTGTCATCCCGGTCTTGGTTGTAGCCCTATTCGAATTTTTGGCCATGTTTGCCGCAACTCGCATAACCCCATGGCTAGAAAAAGCTCGGTTCCACACTTGGCCAGACTTTTTGGGTGATTCACTTTGGGTCACCCTGACTGTACTATTCCAAACCCTTACTTTGAACGGTCCCTATCTCGTCTTGAGCCTGTTGGTTTCCAAGGAGACCGTTGGCCAATATTTTTTCGGCTACCAATTAACGTCGCAATTTATTCGGCTCATGGGCTTTAGTGTTCAGCAAGTTCTTTTTCCAGTAATGAGTCGAATGGCTGATGATTCTACCCGCCATACAAAGGCACTTTATCGCGTCTATCGAGTTTTACTTTTGACCATTGCGCCCGTGAGCATCTTGCTTGGCATCATTATTGAACCTTTAGAATCGTTAATTTGGGGCAAAAAATGGATGGCAGCAGTACCTTTGATGCAAATCTTTGCCATCGCAGCGCCACTACGGATTTTCTCAACCATCGCCTTTGCCTCGCTAACATCTCGCGGACGTTTTCGTCAAACGGCACTGCTTACATTGGTGCAAGCAGTACTCCTGATGAGTGGTGTCTGGGTTGCCGTCCGGCTATTTGGAGATGACCTCACAAAAATCGCGTTGGTCGCTGCCACTGTGCAAGGTCTCTTTAGCTATGTGATGCCTGTCATTAGTTTGCGTAGTATAGGAATGCAAGTGTGGAATTTCACTTCTGCCGTGGCGCCAGCCTTGATTTTCGCTTTGACAGCAGCTGGTTGCACTCTTTTGATTGGAAATTTATTGCCTGCTGAGGCCAATCCCATAGTACAAATTCTCTTGCGGGGATGCTCTTTCGTAGCGATTTACACCATTCTTACGAGACTCTTTCTCTCATCGCATTTTATTGACTTGCTGAACGTTGCACCGAATCGGATACGCAAAATCCTATCCCCTTTGCTTGGGCTAAAATCAGATCGCAACGACATTTAGGCACGTTCTGCTCAGCCTGATGTTTCCCCTGATGTGGGAAATTCAACTGCCGGTTGAGGTAGGCGCAAGCCGACTACGATCTGTGGCTGCAGCGGTTCGGCAACTCCGTCGAGGTCAGCGGCCAGGCCGTTCCCGAGCCATCCTCCCTGCGATTGGGACTTGGTCTTGCGATCGCCACCGTACTGTGGCCGACGGGCAGGACTGTTGGACGAATCGGCTTGCCTCGGGATGCGCCCAATTCACTGGCCAAAACGGCCAACCAGCTTCATTTACGACGCGTCCGACCGGGCTAAATTTGCCAGCGCCTCTCCCGCAACTCGATAGGTGGTCCATCCGTCGAGCGGCTCTCCTCCCAACCGATTGTAAAACTCAATCGAAGGCTGGTTCCAATTCAGCACGGCCCATTCAAGCCGCCCACAATCCCGCTCGACCGCCAACCTGGCCACCTCCCCCAGCAGCGCCCGTCCGTGACCGGCACCTCGGTGCTTCGGCTTGACGTACAAGTCTTCAAGGTAAATGCCAGGGCGTCCCAGAAAAGTCGAGTAGTTACTGAAGAAAAGGGCAAATCCCACAGCCTGGCCATGCTCTTCGGCCAGGATAGCCTCGACACAAGGTTGGGAACCAAACAGATGCTCATGGACCCGCTGTTCCTCAAGCACAACCTGGTGGGTGAGTTTTTCGTATTCGGCCAATTCGCGGATCAATCCGCAAATTATTGGCGTGTCGTCAGGCTGGGCGGGACGGATCATGCGAACTGGTTCCGAAAACATTTCTCCAGGCCAGTCCCCACGTGACGATGACCCTTTGATTTTGGATGAACACAACAAGCCACAACTGGCGGGTTCAAGCAACAATGCCGCCGACAACACTTCCAAAGACGTCGGTCAACCGAAAATCCCGACCGGCATAACGGTAAGTCAAACGAGTATGATCCATCCCCAAAAGATAGAGCATCGTCGCGTGAAAGTCATACATACTCACCTTGTTGTCCTGGGCAAAATAGCCGAACTCGTCCGTCGATCCGTAAGCAGTTCCCCCCCGCACTCCACCACCGGCCATCCACATCGTAAATCCATAAGGGTTATGATCGCGGCCATCGCCCCCCTGGGCGACGGGAGTCCTCCCGAACTCTGTCCCCCAAACGACCAGGGTTTCATCAAGCATCCCCCGATCCTTAAGGTCTTTGATCAGGGCGGCTATCGGCTGATCAACTTCCTGTGCGTTACTCGTGTGTCCGCTCTGAAGACCACCATGCTGATCCCACTTGTAACTGTGAGAACACTGCACAAAACGAACACCACTCTCAACCAGGCGGCGCGCAAGCAAACACTGTCGTCCAAAATTGTCGGTGACCCCCTGGTCAACCCCGTACAAGTCGTACGTTGCCTGGGACTCACCCGATAAATCCAACACCTTGGGTGCTTCCATCTGCATCCGAAATGCAAGCTCAAATGATTTTATGCGCGCCTCCAACCGTGAATCGTTGGTCCTTTGCCTACCATGCTCTTGATTGGCCGCTTGAATTGCATTGAGTTGCAGTCGTTGCAAGTCATCACTAAGACTCGCCCGGCGCAGATTGCGAATCTTTGCCGAATTCATTGGGATATTTGCGGCACCAACAGGTGTCCCCTGGTAGCTGGCCGGCAAGAAAGCCGATCCATAATTTTGCTGAACACCATGAATCGTCTGCGGACTGATCGTCACAAATGCGGGCAGGTTTTCATTTTCACTTCCTAACCCATAGGTCACCCACGCGCCGAGACTGGGACGGGTAAATACGGCAGATCCGGTATGAAGCTGCAAAATAGCACCACCATGGTCCACCTGCTCAGCATGCATCGACCGAATCAGACAGATTTCGTCAATGACCGACCCAACCTGAGGAAACAAGTCGCTGACCGGAAGCCCGCTCTTGCCATATTGTCGGAACTTCCAGGGGGACTTCAGCAGGTTTCCTACCGCGGCAAACTGCAGCGGTGTCTCAAACGGCAACGGCTTACCATGCATCCGATCAAGCTGCACCTTGGGATCAAAAGAATCAACGTGCGACACTCCTCCATGCATAAAAAGGAAAATCACGCGTTTCGCCCGCGGCGCAAAATGCGGCATCTGCAAAGGTTGCGTACCCGAAGACACCGCCCCTGCCTCAAGACGTTGCGAAGCACCGTTGAGCATCCCCATGAGTGCCACATGCCCAAACCCGCATGCGGTCGATTGCAGCAACTGGCGACGCGACGGTTCTATAGAAACACCAGGGGTTACCTTTCGTCCCATGCTCTATCTCTCGCTTACTCCTCGACCAGCCTCTGAAGGTTTACCTGTGGCCAGTTTTACCTGCCCACACCACGGCACGAGCTTCCAGGATACACAAAGTGGCATCAAGCTGCAAAATCAACCCGCAAACAAGCTTGTTTTGCTACAAGCACTAGTCCACATAGACAAATTCATTCGCACAAAACAGCGTTTGGCAAAAACCACGCCAGGCCGCCAGTTCAAGTGAAGAAATCTCGCCAATGGTTTGCCTTGTGACAGCGGCAAACAATAAGGCATGAGATTTTATCTCGGACGCAGACAATGGCTTGTCGTAAAGCGCAATATGATCAATCTTCCCCTTAAACCACTCCCCACCACCGCCACGGGCACCGATTGTCAAAGGCAAATCACCCGAGAGCACAGGAAGTGGACGAGCAAACTCAAGCTCGTGGGCAAGCTGGCCGTTAACGTACAACCGGCGACGCTCGGGGCTAAAGGTAAAAGCAACATGGGTCCATGCATTTAACGGGGTCACAAATTTTGAAATGGCATTCCTGTGTAACCCACCCCGTTCTGGTCCAAAAAACTCATAAAAAGGAACCACTTGCTCACGACCATCAACCGGTAATGTATGGACTCCCGCTTTCCAGTAGCGCTGCTTTCTTCCATCGCGACCTATCAGGAAATGTCCCGATTCAACCAGTGCGGTCGGCTGCACCCAAAACTCAGCGGTCATCTCTGTGGACAAACGATTTAGGGCCTCCTTGTCATCCACTTCCAACATCCGGTCTACACCGTTGAATTCGATTCCCTTCACCCGCTGATACAGCACGAGCGATTTATTCTTCCGAACACCATCCGCATAGGTCTCCGGCAGCTCAAGCGGACGTTCTCGCTGGACAGCAGCCAGAAGTTCCGGGGCGCGTTCCAGCATGGCCCTTTGCCGGTTGATTAAAAGCTGGGCACTCTGCTGCTCCTGGCTGGTTGGAAGCCGGCCAAGCAAACGCAGGTAGGCTACTTCTACACGTTTTACAATCGGTGACTCTTGAGGTTCCCCGGACTCCGAAGCAGCTTCCATGTCCGGGTATTCGGCGATGAGTGACATCGCCAGGTTCTCTGACCTGCTGCGAACGAACGGGCTATTGAGCATAAAGAGGGCCTGCGGCGCGACGGTCGTTTCCCCGCGCACCGAAGTTGGCTCGTGCGCATTGGCCACATCAAAGAGCTTGAGAATCTCGGGACGTCCATTACGAATGACCGGGAGGTAAACGCTTCGCCTCAGATGCTGAAAAGGCGGGAAATATTCCTTTCCCGAAATATCCACCACGTACAATTCTCGTTCTGCATCGTTGGCCGCATAGCCTTCGGTGAACAACGTCCCCCCTGTTGCAATATCGAGGTCACCCGAGGCTAAAAGCATCGCATCGCGAACTTCTTCAGCACTAATGCGCCTCCGCGGCATTCTCCAAAACAAATCGTTCTCGGGATCTACGGCTGCGGACTTTTGATGGTAAGTCGATGCCTGCTGATAAACACGTGTTAGCAGCATCAAACGATGCATTGCCTTGATCGACCACCCACTTTCGACAAACCTCTTTGCTAACCAATCCAGAAGCAAGGGATGCGTAGGCCGTGACCCCTGCACACCAAAGTTGCCACTACTGCGAACAATTCCTCGCCCAAAATGATGTTGCCATAGACGATTGACCATCACGCGTGCCGTGAGCGGATGCGCTGGATCGGTCAGCCACCGGGCAAGTTCCAGGCGGCCACTACCTGTGGTTTCAAGTGGCCCGTGATCGACACCTTCGATAATTTGTAAAAACCGGCGCGGCGCTACAGGCCCCAACTGGCGATAGCTGCCTCGGCGATGAATGCGCATGTCGCGTGGCTGGGGAAAATCACGAACCACCATGAGTTTGGCCTTCTCGCCATCGGGCCCAATCACTTCCTCTTCCAGCCACTTGGAATCCTCAATATGATCGGCCATGATCCGGGTACTTTTGAAAATCCCCGCCATCGAGTAATAGTCTGCTGTCGGAATCGCGTCGAATTTGTGATCATGGCACCGCGCACACCCAAGCGTCAGTCCCATAAACGCAATTCCTGTCGTATTTAATTGTTCGTCAGCGATATCAAGCAACATCTGCCGCTTGTCCCGCATCACCACCGGCTTCGTACCAACTTGCAAAAATCCGGTTGCTACCTGCTGCTGGTAATCTATTTTCCGGTCACCGGTGGTCTCCAGCAAATCGCCTGCTAATTGCTCCAGTACAAAACGATCATATGGCTTGTCCTCGTTGAATGCTTCAATCACATAGTCCCGGTAACGCCATGCATGCAAATACGCGTTGTTCCCGTCATGGGCGGCTGACTCACCGTAGCGCACAACGTCAAGCCAGTGGCGCCCCCACCGTTCGCCATACCGGGGTGAATCAAGCAATCGGTCGACAACTTTCTCAAACGCATCCTGTGAAGTGTCTGAAAGAAAAGTCGTAATTTCTTCGGCGGTAGGCGGCAAACCTGTCAGGTCGAAAGTAACCCGCCGAAGCAACACCTCGCGACCGGCAGGTCCGCTTGGAGCAATACCGGCAGCCTCCAGGCGTGCCAGGATGAAATGATCGATCTCGGAGGTAGGCCACGTGGAATTGGCAACTTGTGGCAAAGCGGGATCTCCAACCGGCTGATAGGCCCAGTAATGGTGATCTTCTTCAGTGAACTTGGGCGACTCAAGCGGGACCTGGACCACAGGGCGCGGCTGCAGATCATAGCCAGGCCAAACGGCTCCCTCGCGAACCCATTGCTCCAGGGCAGCCACTTCTGCAGGTTCCAAAGGCGAATCTGGCGGCATCCTCAGGTCTGCGTTGCCGCGCACATACTGAATCAAGCGACTCTCATCTGGCTTTCCAGGAACGACAATCGGTCCTGAATGCCCACCCTGAAACAAGCGGTCGGCCGAATCAAGCCGCAGCCCCCCCTTGGCCTTGCGCTGGTCGGTGGCATGACAAGCAAAACATTTCTGGCTCAACAGGGGGCGGATCTGTTGTTCAAAGAATATTTCCCGACCGCCACCAGAGGCAGCCAGGCCAACAGCTGCCTGAAATTTTCCGAAAAACAGAATCGCCAAAACCGTCCAGCGACCATATCCAACGAGTCGGCTGCTAAGCGGCATCTTCTTTCTTCCGTCAAAATTCTCTTGTCCGCTAATCACCGCAGCAGCTTTCGGCAAAGAAATCAGCATGAATCTTAAAACACTCAGCATGAATCTTAAAACACAAAGCGACAAAACCTCGGCATGCTGTCTTCAGCCAATTGTACACCAAAAGCCAACCGAACGCATGACTGCGGAGGTTGCTCAGAATCTCTGCCACTAGTGCAGTTGCCTGGGAAAGGATATCCACTTATTATTCCCCAGTCGCAAAAATTCGACCGCTAAAAGACACCGTGGACTCCGCAAACCCGCCAAAGGCAAGGGACTCAAGGCCCGGCTCTGCACATGTCGCCGGGCGTCCAATCGCCGGGTATCCCGAATAGACACTTAACACCTCGCCTTGACGGTAGACACGGACCACACTGCCGCGCAAAATTACGGTCTCCAGATGTAGCACTATTGGCTACCAGGTTCTGTGACAACCGCTTCACCGCAGTCACCTGTTTCAACAACCAGTCCGACTCCAAATTCCACGCTATGCTCATCATCGCCAACCCGCTGCAAAAGCCGGTCCACGATCGCCCGCTCGATGTGGCGCTGCGGGAATTTGTAGAACTAGGCGTCACCGGACTGGAAGTGTGCACTCCTGCCCTGGAATTGTGTTTCAACGCGGAACTGCGCCACCAATTCAGCAAAAAAATTGCCGAAACGGGCCTGCGGTTTATCCGCTACAACTCACTGATTCCTCCGTACTTCGACACGCTGACATCCAAGGACCAGGTCCCGGGAATCATCGCTGCCATGAAGGCCGACGTTGACGTTTGCAGCGATCTGGGCATCCACCAACTGCTTACCTGGGAAGGCCGCATTCCTGCCGGTGCAAGCCACGAGGAAATCAACGGCTGGGTTCTCGACGAAACGGTCGAGATTTTTCGAGCCGTGATGGATTATGCCGAGGACAGGGGAGTGAGCCTGTCGCTGGAGGTTCATCCCTTCTCCCTGGGATCCAACCTCAAGTGGCTGGTGGAGCTTTGTGATCGTGTCGATTCGACCGAATTTGGAGTCACTTATGACTGTGCCCATTTTGCGGTAGCACACCCCGAGACGTATATCGACGCCATCCGTCAGTTAGGCCATCGAATCAAACATTTGCACTTCTCCGACAGCGACCTCGTCTCCTCGGAAGTTCACTACGCACTGGGCGAGGGGAAAATGGACCTGGATGGGGTCATCACCGCCTTAGAAGATATCGAGTTTCGCGGAACGACCATGATTGACGTCTGGCTCTATCCATTTCCGCTCGAAGCACTGCAAACGTCCATAGAGTTTATAAAGACCAAAATGAGCCATTTAATTTCCGATTAATCCCCCACGATCTTTCCCAGGAATATCCACCTCATGCCTCGCATCGCCCACCAAGAACTCACCGAACTGGTCACACAAACCTTCACCAAGGCCGGCACACCACAGGCGCATGCCGAAATTGTTAGCAACCACCTGGTGGCCTCGAATCTGGCAGGCCATGATTCACACGGCGTGATGCGAATTATCCAGTACGTAGCGGCAATCGGAAGTGGCGAGATCGATCCCCAGGCCCGCCCCTCGACGCTGAGCGACAGTCCCTCCGGGGCTAGCCTGGCTGGCAATCGGGCCTTCGGCCAGGTTGCCGGTTATGACTGCATGTCCTTGGCCATTGAAAAGGCGCGCGAGATGGGTGTCGCCGCGGTGACCGTCTCAAATTGTTACCACAGCGGACGGATTGGCACTTACGCCGAACAGGCTGCCGAAGCCGGCATGATCGGGATCATCCTGGTCAACGCGGGTGGGGGAGGACAATGGGTTTCACCCTTTGGAGGAGCAGCCGGCCGCATGGGCACCAACCCCCTTGCCATCGGTGCCCCCTCAGGTGGCAAGTACCCGATCATACTCGACATTGCGACCTCGGTTGCCCCGGAAGGAAAAGTGCGCGACTACCGTAACCGAGGGAAAGAAGTCCCCGAAGGTTGGATTCTCGACCACCAGGGCCGCCCAACCACCAACCCGAACGATCTTTACGAACCGGCTCCTGGCGGCTCCCTGCAACCGCTGGGGGGAGCGGCAGGCTACAAAGGGTTTGGTCTCTCGGTGATGATCGATATCCTCGCCGGTGGCCTCTCCGGTTCCGGCTGCTGCCGCTCAGAGGAAGTAGCGGCCAGTGACGGCCTTACCATGCTGGCAATGAACATTGAAAACTTTGCGGCAGCAGGCGCTTACTACGATCAGGTAAAAGCGCTCGTCGAACATCTTAAATCATGCCCCCCAGCCCCGGGTTTCAAAGAAGTCTTTGTGCCGGGGGAACATGAGTTCCGTTGTCGCGAACAGCGACTGGCCGAGGGCATTGACGTCGACGAGGTGACCTGGTCAGCACTCCAGAAGGAAGCCCCAACCTCGTAAACCAGCTGTGCGTAAACCTTCCGTCTTTCCAAAGGCAACCACCGGTAAAGGTTAGTCGCCAGAAATTCTAGCTGGCATACTCGACCATCAGCCGTCGTGCCTCGCGGGCTACTTCCCACAAATCCCATTCCCAATGCTTGGGACTCAATAGTTCGGACGACCAGGTACCGTCAAAACCGGTCGATTTGACCGCCTCGCACCACGCTTTTACATCAATGTCCCCTTCGCCAGCCAGATAGCCACGGAGGCCAGGTTCTTCCCATGGCCCTTCGCTGGGAATCATTTTTCCATCACAGAAATGAACCCCGTAGATGATCGCCGGGTCCAGCGCAGCAACATCTTCCGGCATGGTATCTCCACCTGCCCAGAGGTGCCAGAAATCGATCACCATGCCAAGATTGTCCCGATCGACGCGCTCAAGCACGTCGAGACCCTGCCGGAGTGAATGGATCGGGGCCCAGGCAATCACCTCGAGTTGAAATTTTACATTGTGCGACTTTCCAATATCGCAAATCTGTTCAATGTTTTTGCAGGTAAGCTCAAAGCCTTCTTCGTAGGAAAGATTTTCAAGGCCTTCAAATGGCACTAGCTGGATGACCGGGCACTCAATCACCTCGGCCGTGCGGCAAAGTGTTTTGGAAATTTCAAGAACTTCCTCAAACGTGGAACCCTGTTTCTCGACATCTTTAATCGCATTGATACAAGTCGCCTTAATTTGATGCTGGTCCAACAACTCCTTGAGCTGCTCTGCCGTAAACCCTTGCTCGAGATACCGGAGTACTTTCCCCTCCACAAATTCAATTCCTTCGTAACCGGTTTCCCTGGCCATCCGTACTTCGGTAGCAACATTGCAGTGCATTGTGCTCAAACCGTGCATCGTAACGATCATCAATAGACTCCTGTTTTTCTAAATCGGGTCAGGCTCTTCAATACACCTGACGCAAAAACCTCTTCTTACCATCGGCCCTGTAACGCAGGCCAACTCGGTACCAGTTCACCGTAACGCCCGACAAACCAGCCGCCGCGTTTTAAATGGCTTGTTCGTGCTTAATTCTCGACACCACCACCGTACGCTTTGTCCTCGGCAGAGCGGTCTTCGTCGAGACCCCCGGAATCAATCCAGGCTTTAATCGCCAATACCGAATCCTCCACGGTAAACTGTGGCCGAAAGTCGATGAGCCTGGCAGCCTTGGACATGTCAAAAGATATCCGGCCACCCTGCGCCATACTCCAGGGAAAACCCGTTTCGACCTCAATCCCGGGATAATGCTTCTGGATGGCTTGGGCAAAATCATCGCCGGACGTTTCACCAGGTCCACAGCAGTTAAAGATTTCACCATGTGCCTTTTCATGGGCCCCGGCGGCAATGTGCATCCCGGCGACGTCGCGAGAATCGACGTAATGGCAAACCTCCTCCAGGGAAAAGTGAGGGATCTGTACCGACTTCCCCTCGGCAAGTTTTTCGGCAAACTCGCGCCATCCGCGTCCGCCACCACGGCCCCCTGGACCCACGACAGCGGTCAAACGCAAACTGCTGACCGGAAGTTCGTATTGATGATAAAACGTCATCGCCAGAATCTCTTGCATCCTCTTACTCGATGCATACATGTCGCGGGGGCGACACGGGTGCGCTTCATCGACCGGCTCGTAGTCAGGCGCCGAAAATTTCGTGGCCGGATACCACTCGTAGGCGGAAATACTGCTGGAGTGCACAAAGCCATCCACTCCCGACTCCCTGGCAAAATTCAACATATTGGTCAAACCAACCAGATTCACCTCCACCATCTGGAGCGGATCGCCCGTATCGCCTGGCAATGAGGCAACGTGATAGATGACATTAAATTTCTTGTCCGCCAGGGCCCGCTTCAGATCGCCCGCATCGGTGATGTCGCCTTGAATCCACTCAATACGATCGTCAATGTCGCCATCCGACCGGTTTAAGGTTGCCACTTCCTCACCCTGTTCTGCAAGCTGCAGACATAACGCCCGTCCCACATAGCCTGAACCACCCACAACCAAATGCCTGCGTGCCATTGATGCTTTTCCTTTAACGATGAATTTAAGTTAAGAGCCAAAAAAGTTCATAAACTCGGTTTTCCTGCCGTTACCGATCGACTCAATACGACCGACCGTTCGGGCGGAGAATTGACCGGCTACAAGTCCAGAAGGCAACCATGGTCGCTCGCACTCCAGCACGATTGCCACTATCCTAATGGGCAAGCTGAAAGTCCGAAAGTGGCCAGGCACAAACGACCGACAAGGAGATTCCATGAAAGCAGCGGTTTTAAAAGAATTTGGCCAACCGCTGGCGATCGAAGAGGTCCCCCAGCCCACCCCGGCGGTTGGAGAAGTCCGGATCAAGGTGATGGCCTGCGGAATCGACGGG
This sequence comes from Pirellulales bacterium, assembly GCA_022448345.1. Classification (GTDB taxonomy): domain Bacteria; phylum Planctomycetota; class Planctomycetia; order Pirellulales; family Lacipirellulaceae; genus JAKVCB01. The sequence goes on along the minus strand of JAKVCB010000035.1, from coordinate 3,003 downwards.
ACCGATCTAAAACTGGTCGAAGGCTTTGGCTACCGTCCCGAGTTGCCACTGATTCTCGGCCACGAAACGGCCGGAGTGATTGACGCGGTGGGCCATGGGGTTGCCCATCTGGAAATTGGCCAGCCGGTGATTACCTACAACTTTGTGATTCCGCCCGAGAACCCCTGGTACCAAAGCCCGCGCGAACAACTTTGCCCCGATGTCACCCGGGTGATTGGTGTGAAAGAAATCGCGGGCGGCTATGCCGAATATTGCACCGTCCCGGCTCAACAAATCGTGCCCTTGCCCGAGGGGATCAACTGGCCCGATGCGGCCGTTCTGGTCGACGCGGGCATCACGGCCTACCACGCGGTCGATCGTAGCCGGCTCAAACTGGGCGAGTCGGTCCTGGTGACTGGCGTGGGGGGAGTCGGCTCGTTTGTCGTACAACTGGCCCGAAAACTGGGGGCCCGGGTGATGGCCGTAGACCGGGGCAAGGCAAAGGTCAAGCGGGCCCTGCAACTGGGGGCGCACGTCGCCTTCGATGCCGACCAGACCGATGTCGTCGAGGCAGTCCGCAGTGAAACCGCCGGGCGAGGAGTCGATTGCGTGCTCGACATCGTCGGCCTCCGCGAGACCCTCTCAGCAGGAATCGACACCCTGGCCGTGGGAGGCCGACTGGTGATCGTAGGTTATACCCCTGACGAGTATCCGGTCAGCGGTAAACGGATGGCTCAGAATGAGCTGGAAATCATCGGGACCCGCTGCGGGCCCCGCAGCGACCTGCATAAAATTGCCAGCCTCATGGCCGATGGCAGCTTGCAATCGATCGTCACCGATCGGCGGCCGCTGGAAGAAGCCAACGAAGCGCTCGACCAGTTGCGCCGCGGCGACGTATTGGGCCGATTGGTCCTGGAGCCTGCCCGCTAGGAACGCACTCACAGAGAATGGCCCTGTTCACTTCAGTGGTGCGGTTCACTTCAGTGGTGCGGTTCACTTCGAACCAATCTCCCCAAACCGCCGGTAGGGGGGGCTCTCGGAGGAGAGGATCACGTTGGAATCGACCCCGCTGTTATCCTCCCAGGAAAACATCTGAATCGGCGGGTGCATCTCAAAGACCGAGTGCCGTGCCCCCGGTTCCAACACGAGTGCCTTATTCTTGCCTTCAAACGTGTAGGTTCCCATGATCACATACCACTTGCCAAACCCGCCGGCAGTCCGAATAGCCACCCCGCCAGGAACACTCGCGTCGACGTTGACATTCCACACACTGCAGTCAACCCCTTGGGCTCCTTCCTCAATACAGGTATTGCAGAGCCGCACGTAACTGATCCAGAACCAGTTGGTGTCACACTTGCCATGGGTCGAAGCCGACGTTTCACGACTGCCGGCTCCCCCCACAAGCACCCCTGTGTCAAAACCGTAAATGTCGGTCCCTTCGGTACGGTTGACACAGACATTTTCATACTTGGGGTCGAACATCAAACCGGTTCCCTGCTGATTCTCACCTACGAGCCCCATGAAGTTGAGATAACTCATGAGGGCAGGCATTTTACTTGTAGGCTGAACCCTCAGCGCCACATCGGCAGAGGATGTTTTGAGGGTTCCAAAATTGTAGCGACAACGATTCATACCACGAATCAGCACCGCATCTCCGGTCGGTTTCTGGTAGTGAAACGTGGTCCCTTCGGCTCGAATCACACAGTCGACCGCGTCGGCAATCTCCAGCGTGGCCGACAACTGGTAGTTGCCTGGCAACCACTTTACCGCGTGGTTCTTGCGACACACCACCGTTTGCTGCGTTTTGGGATTGATGTCAATCACGGCCTCACCCGTACGGGCGCGGGCCAGTGACGCGGCCAGTTCCACCTGGTCGTCGATGCCGTCGCAAACCAGATCGGCCCGTGATTTTTCCTCCGGCAACGAGTCGGCCGCAGCCACCACAATCGCGGCGGGCAGTCTGTCAGCCACCATGACCAGTAACAGAAAAAGACTCCCCACCGACAAAAGACTCCGCAACGACATCCGAACCATTTCAAGTCCCCCTAGCGCACTGGCTTTGCAACCTGCTTGTTTTCTAAACGAAACGCCTTCGTCGGAATTTCGGTATAGGTCTCTTCGTTTTCAACAATCCGTATCATACGTCCAGCAGCCACGTTTTGGAACTCTTGCGTTCGCCCCGTTTTAGGCCAGAACACTTCCAGTCGCTTGACCTGGCCGGCTTCGCCAAGCCCAATACACTGGCGAAGTGGATTGCCGCCAAAACTCCCCCCACTGTTGATGTGACGGAAAATCAAACGCACCCCATCGGCTCCAACAACTTCCAAACGCAACCGCGCCCCGATCGCCGAACGGTTTGATTCCTTCCCCACTAACTCAATCGTAATCCAGGTGTGCCCAAAACCGGGATTCTCATACAGCACATCTCCAAACTCATCGCCATGTCGGGCACCTCCCATCTGCTCAAATACATCCAGGTCACCATCGTTATCAATATCTGCAAAAGCCACTGCATGCCCCTTCTGCAGGTGGCCAAATCCTCCTGCCATCGTCACGTCGACAAACCGTTCGGTCTGTTGATTGAGGAACATGGCGTTGGGAATCAGGGTGCCAAATTCCGGATCGCCCGTTCCGATATAAAAATCCAGAAAGCCGTCCGAGTTGAGATCGCCAAAATTAGCCCCCATCGAAAGCACGGGGCGCACTAACTGCTGCGCTTCGGTAATATCCTGAAATTTCCCGTCACCCATGCCGCGGTAAAGACGCACGTGCTGGCTCTTGACTTCGCGCTGCTGGTAATAAAGCGCCAAGTCACCCACACCGCCTTGATAGCTTCCCGCGAAAATATCCAGGACACCATCATTGTCAAAATCCCAGAACCAGGTGGGAAAACTGCGAACCGGGGCGGTCACTTTCAGTTCTTCTGCCACATCGGTAAACGTACCATCCTGGTTATTGCGATACAGCCGGTTGGCTTGCTCCAGGTTGCTCACATAGAGATCAGGAAACCGATCCTGATTGAAA
>JAKVCB010000349.1 GCA_022448345.1 Pirellulales bacterium | reverse complement strand
GAGGCGGTAGCACACGGTGCTGCCCTGCATGCTGGTGTTTTGTTGGCCAGGCATGCGGGGAAGTCTCCGAGTTTCAAGATTGCCAATGTCAATTCTCATAGCCTTGGTGTTGCCGCTACCGATCGAAAAACCGGGCGGCCCCGTACCGCGACACTGATTCCACGCAACACGTGTTTGCCGGTGACTGCCAAACGAATTTTCCACACGCAGAAACAGAATCAAAAATCGATCCTGGTACAGATTGTCGAGGGAGAGAACGCGATACCCGATGCCTGTTCCCAGGTAGGACGGTGCAGTATTCGGTCGCTGCCGGACGAACTGGCTGCTCGAACACCAGTTGAGGTTTGTTTTCGCTATCTGGAAAACGGTAGGCTGACTGTCTATGTTGCGATCGAGGGAATTGAGAAACGCGTAAAACATGAGTTGCTGCGTGAAAACAGTCTCAGTCAGGAAGCACTTGATAGCTGGAGAAAGTACATTTCCGGACTTTCGCCAATGCTTTCTCGTGAAAGCCGCTGAGGCATCGGCATGGCGAACCCCAACAAACGTTATGGGCTGCGAACAGGAAGCCACGTGTTTCCAGTTGCCGCGGTCTGCATCCGAAACCACGACCGCTTGAAGTGAGCTTGCACACGATTGCCTATGTCGACCAGGGAACACGAACCGAACGCTTCCCAAGCGAACCATGATGTACGGATGCGCGGTTTTGCCAGTCGGACCACAGTCGAGCAAGCGCTCTGCTGGATAGACGAACACGCATGCCCACTGGAGTCACAGCGTGTTTCGATTCACGCGGCCTGGCAGCGTGTGTTGGCAAACGACGTGGTCAGCGCTGTCGATGTGCCAGGTTTCGACCGATCCATGATGGATGGTTACGCGGTTCGGGCTGACGACACGTCAGGTGCGACGCCTTACAACCGGTTGCCACTGCACGTTGTGGGGCAAGCGCTTCCGGGAGTGGAGTTTCCGCAGGAGGTCGCCAGTGGGCAGGCGGTGCGGATCATGACCGGCGCTCCCTTGCCACGGGGTGCGGACGCGGTGTTGCCGGTCGAACGCGTTGAAGTGGACGGAGAGCGGATACTTGCCCAGGACGCGGTCGTGCGACAAAAGCATGTGGGTGTGAAGGGGGAAGATATTCGTTGCGGAGACCAGGTGTTGCCACGTGGACGCCGTTTGCGACCACAGGATATCGGGGTGTTGTCCTCGATTGGGCAGGCAGAAGTCGAGGTGATTCGGGCACCGCGAGTGAGGATCATTGTGACGGGCAATGAGCTCTTGCCGGCGGGGTCATTGCCGTCGGAACATCGGATATCTGATTCCAATGGTCCCATGTTGACCAGTCTAGTGACACGGGATGGCGGTGTGCCGGAGCATCCTGGAATCGTTCCCGACGATCCCGAATCGATCCTCAAGGCGATGCAGAGTGATGTGGATGTGGTGTTGGTTTCCGGTGGTTCGAGTGTCGGTCAGGAAGATCATGCGCCAGTGTTATTGGCAACGCACGGAGAGTTACCGATCCATGGCATCGCGATGCGTCCCAGCAGTCCAGCGGGGATGGGGCGTCTGGGCAGGCGAGTGGTATTCTTGTTGCCCGGGAATCCCGTCGCTTGCCTTTCCGCGTATGATTTTTTTGCTGGGCGCGCCATTCGTCGATTGAGTGGAAACCCGACAGAGTGGCCCTACTTGACGGTCCGGCTCCCTTTATGTCGCAAGCTGGTTTCGACGGTGGGACGCGTTGATTATGCACGGGTACGCATGAACGGTGATGCCATCGAGCCATTGGCGATCAGCGGTGCATCGCTATTGAGTACGACGACGCGAGCCGACGGCTTCGTTGTCATTCCAGCAGATAGCGAAGGCTATCCAGAGGGGACGGTTGTCGAGGTTTTCTGTTTCGATCAGCGATAACAGGGCTAAAACAAACCACACCGGGTTCTAGATGCAAACGCGCGATGGTGGAACCATCAGTAACAACAGGTCGACAGTGGAAATCGTCACCACGGATTCCAGTTTCACACGGTGGCCCCGCCGGCATCGAGCCCCGTTACTGAATGCGGGCAATTACGTCGCATCGTGCGCGATCCGCAGAGGCAATGTAGCTGCTTCTCGAGGCACACGGCTCACGATGGAATCGTGTCCCGGCGGGCTGTATTGCTTCAGAACGGGTTGAATTTGTTTTCGATCCGCGGTTTGCGGGGTGACTTGGATTTGCTTTTGGACTTTGGTTTGGCGGCAGGTTTTTTCTGTTTGGCCTTACCCGCTGCCGCTTTCTTAGCGGCCTTGCCCACTGCCGCTTT
>JAKVCB010000348.1 GCA_022448345.1 Pirellulales bacterium | reverse complement strand
ACGCGGATTGCGGCCTACGAGATGGCGTTTCGGATGCAGACCTCCGTGCCTGAACTGATGGACATCTCTCAGGAACCCCAGTCGGTGCTGGATCGTTATGGCGCAGTGCCCGGCGACGGCAGCTTTGCCAGTAATTGCCTCCTCGCACGTCGCCTGGCCGAACGGGACGTACGGTTCATCCATCTTTACCACCGTGGCTGGGATCATCACGGTCAGCTCGACGCCTTCATGCGCATCTGCTCTAACCTCACTGACCAGCCGACCTGGGCTCTGATTTCCGACCTCAAAGAGCGGGGGATGCTGGACGATACATTGGTGATCTGGGGGGGCGAGTTTGGCCGAACGCCGATGGTGCAAGGCGGCTATGCCAACATACCTGGCCGCGATCACCACATCAAAGGCTTTAGCATGTGGCTAGCCGGGGGTGGAGTGCGGGGCGGGACCTCCTATGGCGCGACGGACGATCTGGGCTACAACGCTGTGGAAAACGTTGTCCATGTCCGCGATCTACACGCCACAATGCTGCACTTGCTAGGCATCGATCACAACCGGTTTTCAGTCCCGTTTCAAGGCCTCGACCAGCGTCTGACCGGCGTGGAGCCAGCGCGGGTGGTCAAGGGGATTCTGGCCTAGTGTTTTGTTGCTTAGGTGCCAAAACACTCGTGCCTGGTTTTCTGTTCCGCTGGACGTCATTGGGGAAGCATACCGATACAATAGGGCAGCCTTTCAAGGGGCGAACCGATTCCAGGCATATCCGACCGGAAAAACTCAGCTTGTGCTTCTTTCATATTTCAATCATTTTGTATTTGGCACAGCCCCCATCACGTTAAGGAGTGGCGATTTGGCAGCCAAAAACAAAGAAAAGAATAGAAAAAAAAAGGAAGCTCCTGGCGAAGAAAAATTGCGACTCGCTGCGGTTTTTCCCATTGCGATTTTACTAGCTGTTTGCGCAATGCAATACCTGTTAGTCCAGACACGCGGGTTAACTCCTTGGAAGGGAGGGGGCTTTGGTCTCTTTTCGACAATTGATAAAGGGGACAACCGCGCGGTTGCTTGCCTGGCCCAGGACACCGAGGGCCGACTATGCAGAATCGTTATGACGCCGAGGGAACTTAGCGGAGCCGGCTTCGAACGGGATTGGTTCTTTAAGCTTCTCAGCTATCCCCAACCTGAGCGTCTCAAGGATCTCGGCAGTAGATTGCTCGCCGCGGAGTTTCAACGCGCACCATCCCCGCGTGAGCTTGTCAAGCGTTTCCCGTTCGATCCTTCCGGCCGGCTGCATTTCAAATCTCTTGAGCGGCAGCCGTTTCCACTCAGAATGCTCACGGCGCGCACCGCATCGAGAATTCCTCCGGAACAGCGCGTAAGACTCCGCGCTCTCCGTCTGTCTGTGTGGCGGTGGCAATTCGACCCTGAGACTACGCAAATGAAGTGGCAGAGTGTTGGAGAATCTGTTGAGCTGGGGAAGACGACATGAGCTTGATCAGCACGGCTTCTAAAATTCGAGACGAGCTTCTGTCGCATCCTCGTTTTTTGCTCGCCCTTCACATGACAGCCATCTTTTTGGTGATCCGCCCCTACAAAAGCTTGGGGGGCACAACCGACTTTTTCAGTATTTTGATAGAAATTCTTTGCATCGTTTTGCTGCTGAGCCGGATCCTACTCGTATCCGGATGGATGTGGTTATTCCTCTCTATGTCCATGGCTGTCGTGTTAGTCGGGAATTGGGAGGTTATGGATAACCACAAATACCTGATTGCCTATTGGACACTGTCGTGTTTCATCGCCACCTGGATCGACAGACCGGATGAGCATCTGAGCCGCAATGCGAGATTGCTCATTGGAATATCATTTTGCGCCGCAGTTTTGTGGAAATTTCTTCCTGGCGAATTTCTTGATGGCTCTTTTTTTCACGCATTAATTCTTACCGATTTCCGATTCCAAAGTCTGGCACTGTGGGTGGGCGGAGTTGATGCGGCGGCCATGGAAAAAAATGGTCAACTAATGAACACGCTCCAACTTTTCCCGGGTGAAGATTTGT
>JAKVCB010000347.1 GCA_022448345.1 Pirellulales bacterium | reverse complement strand
TTATTTGATCCCAAGCCTTATATTGTCAAGCATCATGGCCAAGCGATCGCGGCCCCCGTAGACAAACATCAACTCCGCGTGGGGGTCGACCAGTTTCTCGCTATGGCGCCTATTGCGCCCGTTCGGCCGCGAGGTGAGTGTGGGATGATGATGTCCGACTTGTTGCCTAATCTTGCCAACATCGCAGATGACCTTTGTCTATTGCAGGCCATGCATACCGACAATAAAGCACATGCACCGGCACAGTTACAATTTCATACAGGTTCTCTGTCCGAAGCACGTCCTTCCATAGGATCGTGGATTAGTTATGGGCTGGGGACCGAGAACCAGAACCTGCCAAGTTTTATTGCCATCGATTCTTTGACTGACTTGCGTACGTACGGATCATCGTTCCTGCCAAGTGTCCATCAGGGAACATCGCTCATGCTGCCTGACGACAAGGAGGTGCTGGCGATAAAATACCTGCGCGATACCAGCACGGAGGAAGCGGTGCAGCGCCGCCGACTCGATTTCCTGCAAGATATGAACCAACAATTGCTGAGTCGTGTACAGGACGACGCTCAAATGGAAGGAATGATAGGATCCTTTGAACTTGCGTTCCGCATGCAAACCGAAACGCCTCGGCTTATCGACATGGCAGATGAGTCGGACGAGACATTACGGTCGTATGGCGTGAATGAAAAACCTACCGACCACAATGGCCGTGCGTGCTTGCTCGCTCGTCGCCTAAGTGAGGCGGGAGTTCGCTTTGTACAAGTCAATCTTGGTAGCTGGGACCATCACGGTGACATTCGGCGCGACTTGCCCATCAGTTGCGCAGAGACCGACAAGCCGATTGCTGCTTTGATTTGTGATCTAAAACAACGGGGATTGCTTGATGAGACGCTCATACTGTGGTCGGGCGAATTTGGCCGGTCGCCATGGAGTCAGGATATTTCCGGTACGGCACCGATCGAAAAGCACGGCCGCGAGCACCAGCAAGAAAGCTTCTGTGCGTTTATGGCCGGCGGTGGTGTGAAGCCAGGATTGACCTATGGTGCGACCGATGATTTCGGGTACCTCCCTGTGGAAGGCGGAATTCATCTTCACGATTTTCACGCAACGATCATGCACCTGTTGGGCCTTGATCATGAAAAGCTCACCTATCGGCACGAAGGTCGCGACTTTCGGCTGACCGATGTCTATGGCAACGTGGTCGAGGATGTTTTGGCTTAGTCGAGTCTTGCCTGGAAAACCTCGCCATCACAGTCGTAATTGCGTATTGGCTAAAAAGTGATTAAAGTGAACGTACTGCAGTGTTGCTTGGAAGGCAGTGTTGGTTGGAAGTTAGTTGCTTGGAAGTTCTTGGAATAAAAAACCCGCTCCACAAAAGGGCAATTCAATGCGCCCAATTCGAAACGGCGCCTACGGGCTTGTTTTTGGATGGGGCTGGTTGGTTGGCGGCTTGGCCTTTGCGGGCGATAACGCAACGCAAGAGCAGCTGGACTTCTTTGAAAACCGCATTCGTCCGGTACTGATCGAACATTGCTTCGAGTGCCATTCAGACGATGCGAAGACGCCTAAAGGTGGTTTGCGGCTCGATTCTCGTGCCGCGGTTTTGCAGGGAGGCGACAGCGGTGCTGCCGTGGTTCCTGGCCACGCCGAGCAGAGCATCTTGATTGAAGCGGTTCGCTACGAGTCGCTGAAAATGCCGCCGCAAGGGAAGTTGCCTGAGGCGATTGTCTCGGATTTGGCCAAGTGGGTTGCCATGGGAGCACCCGACCCGCGAGTCGGGAAAACCACCCCTGTCGCGTCCGCGCCTACCGATGCCGGGAAGGATCATTGGGCATTTGAGCCGATCACCGATCCTCCACCACCTTCGGTCGGAGACGACTCCTGGCCACTTGCCAACAGTGACTACTTCATTCTCAACCGACTGGAACAACGAGGCTTGCACCCGGCCGAGGATGCAGACCGTTACACGTGGCTACGTCGGGTCAGTCTTGATCTGACAGGCTTGCCACCCACGGTGGAGGACATTCATCGTTTCGTGGACGACCAGTCACCAATGGCTTATGAAAAAGTGGTAGATCGGTTGCTGGCATCACCTGCGTTTGGTGAGCGGTGGGCTCGACATTGGTTGGACCTTGTCGGGTACGCAGATCAGATTGGCACCTCCAACAATGTTTTTGCCCGGTATGCATGGAAATACCGCGATTACGTGATTGGCTCACTCAATCGTGATATGCCCTTTGATCAATTTGTCCGAGAGCAACTGGCCGGTGATCTGCTTACCTACGATAGTCCCGAACAACAAGCGGCTTCCATTA
>JAKVCB010000346.1 GCA_022448345.1 Pirellulales bacterium | reverse complement strand
GCCCCAATCACACTCAGGGGCATCACGCCCCACCAGGCAGCCATCCCGTAGGTTGCCCCAATGAAGCCAACCAGGACTGCCAACACCACGTGACCGGCCATCATGTTCGCCAATAACCGAACGGCCAGTACGCCGTGTTTGATAAAGAGGCCTGCAATCTCAATCACAAAAATTAAAGGGACCAGGAGTATCGCAATTGCAAACGGGAGATCCATCGACGGCACCTGGGCCCTCCAAAACCCTACGGGCCCAAGTTTTACCATCCCGCTACCAACGACGACTCCAAAAGTAATCAGTGCCAGCATGCCGGTCGTTGCCAGTGCCCCGGTTGGCGAGCCCATCCAGGGAATCATGCCAAACAAATTGCATCCGAGCACAAAGAAAAACATGGTCCACAAAAATGGCATGAACCGGTCGGCATCATGCTTGCCGATGCAGGGGCGGGCGACCTGATCTCGCATAAAAAGCAACATCACCTCAAGCATGTTCCAAAGTCGACCGCGGGAATGTTTTCCGCCCCGCAGGTGCCTTGCCAGGGCAATGAAGAAGACCGCGATAATAATCGCGGCGGCTAATTCGAGAACCATGAATTTCGTGATTCTAAAATCAAGCGGCATGACATTGCTGTCGATCAGTGGGTTTCCCGTATCGACCGCTATCAGCGGCGTATTGAGTTCAAACGGCTGAGGTATTGCAATATGTCCATGCCAACTCTCAGGCACAAAAGCCTTCGGCACATGGAAGTAATCTGCATCTTCCACGTGCGAAAACAATTCGGTCGGCGCCAGATGATCTTTGGCCATCGGTTAAGTCAGCTCCTGAGGCAACGGGTTCTTTTGACTCTCCTGGACCGCAAGGATTGATTCCACAGCGAGTGCCACCAGGTAATACATCAATAACGACCCGACAAAAACAAAAAAGTCGCTGTCTGGCCGCTTGATTGCAATCAGCAAACATAAAACCAAAGGCGGGAAAAAACGGACTGCCATGCTGCCCAGCAGGCCTGCCAACGGATTGTTTTGCGAGGTGAACCACACCCTCAACGCAATTGCCATCAGGCCACAAGCCAAACAAAGCAAAGCCGCTGCCAGGGCCCTTAGAACTCCAGCCTGCCCTTCGGCCATGTAGGCCAAGGGCCCCACCAGAACCGAAACGCCAACCATCGCTAACACCAACGAACTGGCATTGCGAAAAAACTGGCGGCTGCCACAAATTTGGCGATTATTTTCAGACACTTCCAGCTGCTTTAAACTGATCTAACTGTTTTCTAGATGTTTTTTCTTACGGACTGTCCAGGTAGGACTCGGCCGAATTTCGTTCAATCGAATTTTTTTATCAGCTGCATCAGATGAAGGGTCGCGGCAAAACAGCCTAAACCAAGTCCGATCAGCATGAATACCGCAACCGTTCCCAACTTCCGATCAATCCAGGTACCGATCAACGCCGGCAGGACCATCTCCACTGCCACCGTCAAGATCCGTGCTGCCCAGCCGGCGGCCTTCGCCATGGGTGAACGTTCGTCCGGGTCATTGCCCACGGGACACACCCCCAATCGGCGACGGTCGGTAACCAAACGATGTCGGCGGCGCCGAAATCCGAACAGGCCGGTAAATTGGCAGCTTTGCCTGATTTCCGCAGTATGGAGGCGTCCATTTCCAGCTCAACCGGCATGTCCCAACCATCCACCGCAGGACCGGCAATGTATCCCAGCCCAGATTCTTGGTCAACGTCCGCAGGCGAGAATTTGTACATTTTTTCACAAAGTCCATCAACCCCTGTCCGGGACTCGACTTGCGACACACCGATACCACTGCCCAAGGCCCAAATAAAGACCCATTCAGCACCGACCCTGTTGTGCGGCCCAAAGGGCATGTGAAGGTCGGGCTGGATCAGATCAATGCGATCTAAGTTCTTATTCGATAAACTCTTACCGAGATAACACACGCACGGAGGGCGCCGCAGAATTGCAAAATTCCCGACTTCTGATTAGGGTGAAAGTATGGGTTTTTTGGGATTTATCAGATTTACTACCGGCGGCAGT
>JAKVCB010000345.1 GCA_022448345.1 Pirellulales bacterium | reverse complement strand
GAACTCGGGCGACTCAGATTATTGGGTGACTTTGATGCGCTGAAGTCTGTTCCCTGATAAGCGGCAGGTAAAAATCCATTTCCAAAGTTATTTTTTCCGCTCCGCGCGAGCCCACGCGGATCGTTGAGTGCGACAAATGCAGGCAATTCCTGATTCTCAGTACCCAAGGCGTACGTGATCCACGAACCAAAGGAAGGAAAACCTTCCATCGTGAATCCTGTGTTCATGAAATTCTCGCCTTGCGGATGCGCGCTGGTATCCGTCGACAAAGCATGAAAGAAGCAAAAATCATCCGCTTGGTCACCGAGGTGGGGGAGCAAATCTGAAACCATTTTTCCAGATTCACCGCGAGGTGTGAATTCCCAAAAAGGTTTGGCAATATTCCCCGACGGCCCCTCAAAGGTAACGGTAGGAAGTCCAGGCGGTTTCTTTCCGTGAAATTTGGAAAGAGCTGGCTTGTAATCGAAAGTATCCACATGGCTCACAGCCCCCGGACAGTAGATCACCAACACTTGTTTCGCGGGAGCAGCGAAATGCGAAGGTCTTGAAGCGTATGGCTTACTGGCGTCAATATCGGGGCGAATCGGGGCGACGCCGCCCGCAGCGGCACTGGTCTCAGCACCCAGTAGACCGTCCTGCTGCAACAAACTGGTCAACGCAAGACCCATTGTGGAAAGACCAGCGATGCCCAGAAAGTTTCGGCGGTCCAGCAGGTGTTGTCCATGCCGTGACAACTTCTCAGGGTTTTTCATGTGATTAGTCAGGGTAGGAAGGCAAATTCGTTGGAATTAATCAGTGCACGGCACACGATCTCCAAGCTATCGAGCTGCACCACTGTCTCACAAGCTAGGAGCTCGCTGGTGGTGGGTTTACGCCCCAAGATCAGTTCAAAACAAGCAGCAACAGCTATCTTTCTCTCCCCGTTAGCGTCCCTAAGGGCACGATCGGCGATGAACTTTGACTGTTCGATCACAAAATCACTATTCATAAGGTTCAGTGCTTGTAATGGGGTGGTCGAAATGGGGCGACGCGCCCTAACCTGCCCACAGTCAGGAAAATCGAAGGCGGTAAAAATCTGATCATCAACTCGGCGCATCCGTTCCTGATAAATCATCCGTCGCCAAGTTTCAGGCCCGAAGTTATCAACCACCTGCCACTGCGAGTACCGTTTTTTCACATTGTGTATTCGATAACTGCGCCCACCAACCGTCGCGGAAAGTTTTCCCGACGCTTGTAATATTCCGTCTCGAATTACTTCAGCCTCAAGACGTTTCGGAGGAAATCTCCACAACAATGCAGATCCCGCATCAATTTCCAGCGCGTCTATTCGAGGGAGGCTCTGTTGCTGAAAAGCATCCGACAACACCATCAATCGGATCATATGTTTGATGGACCAGGGCTGTGTAGCCGAGCCGGCGTTGTCCGCAGTGAGCGTGGGTTGCATTAACTCCGCTGACAGCCAATCGAGTAAATTTGGGTGTGTTGGCTTTGCTCCCGCGGCGCCAAAATCACTGGTGGTTGTCACCAATCCTTTACCGAACACGTGGTGCCAAATTCGGTTTGCTGCAACCCGCGATGTTAGGGGGTTAGTTTTACTCGTCAGCCATTCGGCAAAAGCTGCTCTCCGTGTAGGACCTGGACTGTTCGGCGGCAACTGTAATCCGCCATCGAGCTCCATCAGACCCGCCGGTGAGACAAGCTCGCGCGGGTTTTCAGGGCTTCCCCGTCCGAGGACATGTGTGGGAACCAACTTGATAAACTTGGCAACAAAACTGGGTGTTGGCCCCTCCTCACTGACAACCGCGATCAAATCCTGCAACTGCTCAAGTAGCGCAGCACGTTTTGGGTGACGACTGTTCTGCTTTTCCGACGACATACTGTCTGCGAGGGTGTACCATTCCCCATCCGTCCCCACTGCTTCGACCGTGTACCCGCCAAAGTTGAATCTATGAAGCCCTTCTAAGTAGTCTGTTTCCAGATAGTCCTCACGGTTTGTACTCAAACGTATCCGATCAAATTCAGCTGCCGCAGGAAATGTGATTTCAATGTACGGTTTTTGCTTAGATTTTGGTGGAGCCTTAGCACCCCACGCCTGCGTACCGTACTCACCATCATTGACACGCTCGATTTGTGCGCGGACGACGGCCATTTCGGGCGGGCTGTAGGTCTTTGCACCGTTGGTAGCAAGTGCCAAGTTGTAGGCTTGGTCCTTTGGGCCAAAAATTTCCAACTCATCCAGACGCACCCCATTCCAGTTAAACGTGATGCGTACTTTGCTGGTGTTGGTCAGGGGCACATGAAATTCTCGGTAACCTG
>JAKVCB010000344.1 GCA_022448345.1 Pirellulales bacterium | reverse complement strand
TGTGGCTGTAGCCATCAGTTCGACCGTTACCGAGATCTCCACCGGTTGCGATGTAGCTCAGGGTAATGCTGTCGGTCAGGTTCAGGTTGACACCACCGAGGAAGGAGCTTCCACCAGCGCTGTTGTCAAAACCGGTGTCCCAACCTTGGGTCCATCCACCGTGGACGGTCATCAGGTCGCCTTCGAGAGTGGCGAGGACACCCGTGTGGGTGAAGGGCTCGGCATTGAACATGGTCAACGCGTGGCTGTAAAAGAAGTTTCCGGTAGCTGCAACGACTTCGTAACCGGCGAGGGTGTAGAAGTGACCGGCCTTGACAGTCAGGTCACCATTTCCGACTTCAGCATACAGCTGAGGCAGGGCCCAACCGTAGTCGCCGTTGTCCCAGGGAGTATCCCAACCAGCGGCTCCAGTGCCGAAAGCCTGGGTTTTCTGGGCATCGGTTCCATAGACGAAGTCCATGCGGAAACCCCAGTCCCATGCGCCCTTGTCAGCGTTGAGCGCTCGCTCAACGGTGAACCATTGTTGGTGCACGTTCAAGCGATCAGGAAGATCGTTGAAGGCGCCCAGGTCACCAGGTGCTGCAGAAAGAGGGGTTTGTTGGTTGTGGTAACCGATTTGCGTGTGACCCGTGATGGAGATAGCGCCACCGGCGGGGAACAGCGTGAAGGCTTCATCTGGGCCAAACAGGTAACAAGAGCAACCCTTGGAATCGCAACCGTTCGTATCACAATCAGCACCGTCTTTGCCTTTTTGGCTTACGACGGCGATTTCGGTCGCCTCGGTTGAAACGGCGTCCTGGGCCAGCACTGAAGTGCTTATCATCGCAACGAGTGCGATGATCGAGGCCATAAAATTAGTGAGTTTCACTTGAGGATCCTCCTGATAAAAATATCGTTATCCGTAACTCGTTGGCAAAAGCAGCTCTCTGCGTGTCGTCGTTCGGTCGTCCGCCTATCGGCACGTATTCGGCTAGAAGACTTTTAGCTAACGCTCGTCAAAAACTAGTTGCACACAGCGCCTAGTCTTGGAGCGCACCGCATGCGTCTTTACATATTGATTTCTTCGGTATTTACCCGGCAGCGTTGGGGGTTTGCTGTGCGCAGCGGTATTCTAGACGCAGACTGCCTAGTTTTACATTTGGAGTCGGAAAGCAGGGTTTTGAAGGCTACCTGCTGGTAGATTGTGTGGGTTGTAGCGATCGCGAGAGTGGTTCCGACCCAACCTTCCGCAGAAGACGTGGGAAAGACCCCCGGCCCGTGCAAACGAGGCGGTCATTTGCAACGGGCCGTTATGGGGTATCCTTCCCTAGCTCAGGCAAGAGCCAAAGAAATCCTCTTGATTGGATTCCAGTATGAAAGGAGTAAGGAGTGTAGATGGGATCATGCTACGAATGGCGGAGAGTGTTGGGAGACTACAGAACCTGAATCGTTTCCAAGACATTGAGGCCTCCTTTGCCAACCATGGGAAGTGATTGGGTTGTTCCTTCAACCACTTTCCTTCACTTGACTCATAGGGGTTCGGATACAGCGACCTTTCCAGTGGAATTGGAGCGTACCCTCCAGTTCGCAGATTTGTTACAGCTGAATCGTGATGCCCTAATGGTATTAGCAAGGATTGTGCCAAAGACGGAGATTGAATTGATTCGGTTTCCCATAAAACGCTGCTAGCATGGTGCCGCAGGCAGTAAAAAAAAATAAGATATTTTTCCGGTGGCAGGCATTGCTTAGGATGGCAGCAGGTCTGTTGCGAATTTGTGCAGGTTGCTCCCGGGGTGACAGCGGGAGCTGAGCAACGGCGTGTGATGTTATTTGGTACCCTGCCGATTGAACGATTTGGACGTGCGCCTCACTGATGAGGATCTTTTCCAGGAAGAGTTCTCGTGAAGTCATTACCTTACTTCTTGTGTTATTTGAACCTTTCCATGTCCCCGGTTTGGGCGCAGTCCTCCGGGAAAGACAAGGAAGGTAAGCACTTTCCTGGGCGAGTTTCTACCGGAGGTAACTGGCGATTCAACCGACCACACGGTCTGTCTTTACTCGATGACGGCGGACGAGCATTTTGTGATTGACCGTCATCCGGAGCATGCGCAAGTTGTCTTTGCGGCCGGTTTATCGGGGCACAGCTTTAAATTCACTTCGGTGTTGGGAAGTATTTTGGCGGACTTGGCAATTGCTGGAGAAACATCGTTGCCGATTGAGTTTTTGCGGCATGACCGGCCGGCTTTGGGAACTGTTTAGGGGTTGGGAAGCGTGGTTTGGGTCTGTTGACAAGTCGGCTGTTGGGTAGGAAACTGGATGTATTGGGCCCCCTTCGTCTAGTGGCCCAGG
>JAKVCB010000343.1 GCA_022448345.1 Pirellulales bacterium | reverse complement strand
GCCGCACAGGGACCGCCCGAGCCTCCCGAATATGGCACCTGGCAGGTTATCGGTCCATTCGAAGCAAGCGATTTCGGTGGCGCATTCGACATGAAATTCCCTCCTGAAGTCGAAGTCGATCTGGGGGCTGAGTATGCGGAAGGGAAGCTGAAGTGGGCTGCCCGTCCGGACTATAACGATGGCAAAGTGCATCCCCTGACCGGTGACTATGTTGCGACCTACCTCTATCGAACCGTTGATACAGAGGAGGCTGGCCCGGTTGAATTTTATTTCGGTAGTGACGATGGCATCAAAGTCTGGCTCAATGGGCAGTCAATTCATGCCAACAAAATCGGTCGCTCTGCCCTGCCCGACCAGGATCGCGTGCGGGCCACGCTTCGCAGCGGCACCAATCATCTGCTGGTGAAAATCGCCAACGGTGGTGGGAAAAGTGGTTTCTACTTCCGCGCTCGACTCGGCGAGTTACCGGAGAGCCTACTTTTGGCTGCAAAAGCGAAAGAGCGAACCCGAGAGCAACAAGATCAGATCACCTCCTATTTCCGTACGATCACACCACTACTTAAACCGTTGCATGACGAAATTTTCCGGGTTGAAACTGAAATCCGAAAAATACGTGATATGGCCCGAGCACCGACAGTTCCGATTATGCGCGAACTGCAGCCCTATCAGCGACGTAAAACCCATGTGATGATCCGCGGAAGTTTTCTGGACAAAGGGCCCGCCGTGGAACCAGGAATCCCCGCAGCTCTGCACCCGCTGCCAGAGAACGCGTCGACAGATCGTTTGGGTTTAGCGGAGTGGATCATGGATGCGGGCAACCCACTTACGGCGCGGGTCACGGTGAATCGGTTTTGGGAGAAAATTTTTGGCCGCGGCCTGGTGGAAACGAGTGAAGATTTTGGCACACAGGGGCAACCCCCGACGCACCCGGAATTGCTGGATTATCTCGCACTCCGTTTCGTGGAGAGTGGCTGGTCGATGAAAGCATTGCTCCGTGAAATCGTCACCTCCGCGACCTACCGACAAAGTTCGCAAACGGACACTGAACGACTGGCCCGCGATCCAGACAACCTGCTCTTCTGCCGCGGTCCCCGTTTTCGGCTCGAGGCAGAAATGGTTCGCGATGCGGCACTGGCCACCAGCGGACTTTTGAGTGCCAAGATGTATGGAAAGAGCGTGATGCCACCGCAGCCGGAGGGCGTGTGGCAGGTGGTATACAGCGGGGACAAGTGGGAAACCAGCATGGGCGAAGATCGCTATCGTCGTGGACTCTACACGTTCTGGCGAAGAACGAGTCCCTATCCGGCCATGATGGCCTTTGATGCCACAAGTCGAGAGATCTGCACGGTCCGGCGCATACGCACCAACACCCCGCTGGCGGCCCTCGTCACATTGAATGACCCCGCCTTTGTGGAAGCTGCGCAAGCATTGGCTGGCGACACGGTCGCCAGCAATCCGGCAACGACCCAAGATGGAATTGATTATATTTTCCGGCGCTGCCTCGTCCGCCCGCCGCGCGAAGAAGAAATAGAAAACATCAATGCGCTTTATGAGGCGGCGTTTGAGCATTACAGCAAAGACTCAAAAGCAGCCGCCGAGATGGCGGGTGCGGACGGGGAAGACACCGTCACGCTGGCGGTATGGACGGTGATCGGCAACATGCTTCTGAACCTTGATGAAACACTCACCAAAGGCTGAGAACGATTGGAGAAGTCGATGCAGCATTCACAGCAACTTTGGAATCTGACCCGTAGGCATTTTTTGGGTCGATCCACGGCCGGCATCGGTGCTGCCGCACTGGGGCAACTTTTGGCCGGCGACGGCGTCGCCGCTGCCAGTCAGGATGGAGCGCAAATTGCACAGCCGCTCGCGGCCAAGCTGCCACCGCTGCCTGCCAAAGCGCGAAATGTGATCTACCTGCATATGGCCGGCTCTCCGCCACAGCAGGAACTCTTTGACTATAAACCGAAACTGCAGCAATACAACAACAAG
>JAKVCB010000342.1 GCA_022448345.1 Pirellulales bacterium | reverse complement strand
GTTCCAGTAATCCTTGGCAGCCACCGGCCGCGTCAAGGCCCGCAACTGCTTCGGCAAGGACGACCACAATACCAGGGCATCCAAATGGCTGGTATGATTAGCAAAGTAAACTCGCTGACAGGTGTCAATTTTAAATTCATCGACCCAGCGCACACTGGCACCACTCAAAAGCTTCGCCACCAATGACAGTATATGAGCTGTCAAACGCATTCGCTTACCTGTCTACCTAAGAAACCCTACAATTCCCTTGCCTTTTATCCTATCGCACCCGATAACGAGTCAACAGCCCGCGCATCGGTCAACTAACAGCATACTTATAATCAACCCCGACAAATATGATGAGTTTTGTTACTAGAAACCCTAAATTATGGACTTCCGGGCGTTGATTCCATAGCAAACCACCGCACAATCAGAAAATATTGCCTCGTCCACCAAAAGATCTTTTGTTCGCCGCATCCACGAATACCCCCTAAGATACTGCCCTCGTATGCCACGTGCCATTGTTATCGTCGTCGATCGGCTCGGTTCCGGTTTCCTCGGAACCTACGGAAATACCTGGGTAATCACCCCTGCTATCAATCGATTCGCCAGCGAAAGCATTCTTTGGGAACACTGCCTCTCCGACTCCCCACAACTCGCATCCACCTGCCATACGTACTGGACCGGAATGCACAGCATGCAACTGGCCACGGCAGCTGGCCCCCAAAGCCCCAGTTCAGGATTGCCAGGTCAACTGGCCAACGCCGATATCCCCACCGTCCTGATCAGTGATGAACTGGATGTCGTCAATCATCCCCTTGTCACCGGCTTTGCAGAAACCATCCTTATTCCGGAGAAAAACAACGACGTCGGTGTCGACTCGATCGAAGAAACCCAGTGCGCCAGTGTGCTGGCCTACGCCCTGCAGTGGCTAGAAAAACAACCCGCCGACGCTTCCTTCCTGGCCTGGATTCACCTTCGTGCGATGCAGGGACCATGGGATGCTCCACACTCTTTCCGAGAACTGTTTCACGACGAAGAAGACCCCGACCTGCCAACCTGGACGATCCCACCTGAACAACAAAACAAGTCCTTCGACCCTGATGATCTACTCTCCGTTACCCAGGCCTATGCTGGCCAAATCAGTGCCCTGGACAGTTGCCTGGATGTTTTCTGGCAAACACTCGATGAACTACCCAGTGCTGACAACACCCTCACCGCGCTTACCTCACCTCGTGGTTTCCCCCTGGGACAACACGGACGTGTCGGCGCCTGCGACCACCCTCTTTATGGCGAACTGCTCAATGTCCCTTGCATGTTGCAACTACCAAACCAGCAACAAGCAACCAAACGAATCCAATCACTTGTGCAACCAGGCAACCTTTACGCCACATTACTACAATGGTTCGAACAGCAAGATCCACTCACAGAGCAACGCACCTTACCAAGCACCCTGATTCCCGCCCCGGCGAACCTGGCAAATAACGGTCACTGGCCTGCTAGCACAAGTCGGGCCGTAGCACTTAGTCACCAGCAGCTAGCCCTGCGAACTCCCGCCTGGTTCTTACACCAAACGATGGACCAAAAGGCCGAACTGTACGTCAAACCCGATGATCGCTGGGAAATCAACGATGTCGCCAACCGTTGCCCCGATATTGTCGAGCAAATGACTGAACAATTGCAGCTCTGCCAAAAACGTTTTCAGGATGGCTGCCAAGATCCCTGGCCTGCGTTACCAGAACTGCTAGCAGTCGGCTTAGAATAAACCCTTCCCCGCTTGTTCCAGACCCCTGGAAACTGGTAAATCGGCCTGTCTTTCTGCTGGTTTTATCTCTACAATTCCACTTCATTTTCCCACCCTCGCCCCCCTTTGCCAGCAGGCCAAGGCGTCTTTAATGCGCATGGTCTCACTGGCTGAGAGAACCGAAGTATGCTTGGACAAGGAAGTCCATCGCTCGTTCGTACCCAAACCGCGCCAGTGGTAGCTTGCGCAAAGGGTATCAACGCATCATGGTGGATGCACGGGCTCTTGGCTGGGATCCTTTGCAGCCTCTGGACGCCTGCTTTTTCTCAGCAACTAGAGCTAGGGAATCCCCAGGGCAAACAGCCAGTTCCCGGCTCTGCTGCTCCGAGTCCCGACAATCAAAACAAGCCGCCCGTTCCGGGAGCAGGTGACGCGGGTACGGTTCCGGTTGACGAACCTACCGATTCAGCAGAGACCGAGACAGCCGAGTTGCTTGATCTTAATTTACGGCTCGCCTGGGGTGGTGGTCGAGCGCGCGCCTGGCAAGGCCAAATCCAGATCAACCAAGGAAAGATCAAGCTAAGACGTGGCCTGGGAATGGAAGCCGACCAGGCTC
>JAKVCB010000341.1 GCA_022448345.1 Pirellulales bacterium | reverse complement strand
GCACGAACATGCATACCCAGTGCCGGACCAGTGAGTGTACGGACGTACTGCGACGTAAGAATATTTCCCTGATCCAAGCCAGCTGGATACCAGATCGCCAGGACTCCGTTGTCCGTCAAGTGATCACGCAAGACGCGAAACGCATCTTCCGTACGTATCATATTGCCTGGCTCGAGCATCATCTGGGGATACCCGCCGACACTAGGCAGGTACACCAGATCAAATTTCTCTTGACTCGACTCCAGGTATCCGCGGGCCTCTTGATTCACCACGCGAACACGAGAACTTTCATAGACGTGACCGAACTCAGGTGCTAGCTCACCGCGCACCGCGTCCAGCACGGCCGATTCAATCTCAATTGCGACAATCTCCCCAGCGCCAACATGCGTTTGCTGGGCATACTGCACTTGCCGCCCACCACCGGAACCGATAATCGCAATCTTCGCGTCCTGTCCGACACGGTCGATGGGCACCATACCCAGCGACCGTGTGATAAAGCCATAGACGGGTGAATATTCCCACTGGAAAATATCGTTGTAAAATCCGAGGTAATAGTCCCCACTGCTGTTCTTCCGGTGCATGATTTCGACGAGGCTGTACTTGCCCCATTTTTGCATCACGGGACGGTAGCCCTCCCGCGCAAAGAAGTGAGTCGATTGATTGCTGCGCCCTTTATAGAGATCGACAAATTTCCGATCTATTTGGGGAGTAAACAACAAAGCCACCAGGCAAACGAACTGAACCGTCAGGCAGGATCTCGCACGCCACGTAGAAGCTAGCAACGCCATACCCACAGCCACAAAAACAAAAGTCAAAATCAACACACGTGCTACGCCGATCTTGGACAAAGTGAGCTCAACAAACAAATATGCCGCGGCGGCTCCTACCAGGTAGAGCGGGTAAACATACGCCATGCGGCCCCCGAGCCCTCGACAACCAAGTCGATAACCCAAGTATTCCGTCAGTCCATAAGCACAAAAAAAGGGAAGAAAAAGGGAAGACAACACCCCCATTTGGATTAGCAGCCTCGACAACTCAATGTCAAACATGTGCGCACGCAGATAGTCGTAGTGTTTGCAAACCAGCAAAGCCAAGACTGCGATGACCATCGTCACCTGCAAGATATACAACGTCTGAAAAAAAGAGCGTTCGCTAATCTTGAAGAAGCGAACTCCAAACATTGCGCCCAGCGGAAACCCTACGAACAGCAAGTCGAAAAACAACGACGGCATAATGAAAAACGTGAGTAACCGAAACACCGCGATCGTAAAAACGACGCACGAGAACGAGAGCAGCCACAATACAGCTGCCAACCGGTATGCAGATACATTCGGTGAAGACTCAGCAACATGCACGACAGATACCTGCTCAGGCGGAACACAGGGACCAACAACCAATAGAAGTGCAGGGCGGAGATGATAACAAAGTTCGCAATTTCGGATCTAGCCAAACTGTCAAACAACGACCAGTACCGATCCTGGCCAACTCCTTACCGCCGCCTGGCCCGCTCCTTGGCCGCTGTGACCCAATTGAATTACCTGCGTCTTGCCGTCGCGCGCCGACGCGGTTTCTGCGGCTTATCCGGGCCCACTTGTTCGGCAACGCCAGTCAATTCAAACAAGAAACGGCTGGGGTGTGTTTCACGGGGCTTGCCCCATTTCATCCGAGTCAATGCCATCGAAAGTGACAAACGGTCTTGCGCCCGTGTAACGCCGACATAACAGAGCCGACGCTCTTCATCGATTGCCGCCCCGTCTTCCTTGATACTTCGGTGATGTGGAAAAAGGCCCTCTTCCATTCCGACCATATAGACCTGGGGAAATTCGAGCCCCTTGGCGCTGTGCATGGTCATCAAAACAATCGCGTTCGATTTCCGATCTCCAGTATTTTCTTCCTTGTCACGCGCATTCAATGCAATCTCTTCCAGGAACCCGGACAACGTGGGCTTTCGTTTCGCCGTCGCATAACTGGCGAGCGCGTTAACAATTTCCTCGACAGCAGCCCACCTGGATTCTTGTTCACCTTCATCAGGATAGAGACGACAGAGCTCCTGGTGATATCCAACCTCTTTCACAAAGTCACGAAAAACTTCGGCCAGGTCACCATCACCTACCCGCTGTCGATATTTTTCGATCAACTGCACAAAAGTACGAATTGCTTGTTGAGATTTTTCCGGAACGCCAACCGCCGGACCGGGACAGATCAGATCCCACAACGGACGTCCCGCTTCCACTGCCTGTGCCAACAGGGACTCGACTGTTGCCTTACCAATCCCCCGTGGTGGATTGTTGATCACCCGCAACAAAGCAACCTCTTGTTGAGGGAGATCAAGCAGCTGCAGATAGGCCAGCATATCGCCGACCTCCTTGCGATCA
>JAKVCB010000340.1 GCA_022448345.1 Pirellulales bacterium | reverse complement strand
CCGATAAGCAGGGTATAATGGCAGGGCTATTTGATCGATGGTCAGGAAATAAGGAAGAACGGAATGCTTAGCATCTTTGGCAAACAACGAGGTCGGTCCCAAGGTTTTTGCGATGGAATGAACCGTCGCGGCTTTCTACAAGTAGGAGGCATGGCCTGTGGTGGATTGTCATTAGCTAACATGCTGGCCTTGGATGCCCAGGCGGGTACCGGTTCCAACCATCGCGCCATTATCAATATCTACATGCCCGGCGGACCATCTCATATTGACCTTTGGGATTTGAAGCCAGATGCACCTGCGGAAATTCGCGGAGACTTTCGCCCGATCAAAACGAATGTGCCAGGCATTGAGATCTGTGAAATGTTTCCTCGCATGGCCCAGATGATGGATAAGTTTATTCCGATCCGTTCGATCTGTGACGCCGACGGACGCCATGATGCCTACCAGTGTATGACCGGTTGGAAAAAAGGTGGTCAGCAGCCACGAGAAGGCCGTCCAAACTTTGGTGGTTGGGTGTCGCATCTGCAGGGTCCCGTAAACCAAGCGGTACCGCCCAATGTGTCGCTGATGTATCCCACCGGTAATGGCACCTGGGGTGAAACACAACACGGCGGTTTTCTAGGAGTGTCGAATGCACCTTTCGGACTCGTCGAAAAAGACCCGATGAAGTCCTCCAGTAACATGGTTCTCCAGGGAATTACCTTGGAACGCCTCGCGGATCGAGATGCGTTGCGAAGCTCATTTGATCGCTTCCGCAGGGAAACAGACAATAGCGGCACGGCGGAAAGTATGGATGTCTATCACCAGCAGGCGCTGGGAATCCTGACCACTTCCAAGCTCGTGGAAGCGCTCGATCTGAGCAAAGAGGACCCGAAGACGTTGGAACGCTATGGAAAGAACGACAGTACGTACCAGCGAGATGGCGCTCCTAAGATGGTTCGTAACTTCTGTGTTGCCCGTCGACTGGTAGAAGCGGGAGCCCGCGTGGTTTCGCTCAACTACAGTCGCTGGGACTGGCACGGTGGGGACGGAATGAATTTTCCCCGTAGCCGACAAGAATTTCCACTCCTAGATCAGGGACTATCAGCGCTCATTACCGATCTGCACGAACGCGGTTTGGATAAAGACGTGTCGGTCGTGGTGTGGGGAGAATTTGGACGGACGCCCAAGATCAATAAGAACAACAGTCGAGATCACTGGCCACGCGTCTCTTGTGCGATGTTGGCCGGTGGCGGCATGAAAGCGGGACAGGTGATCGGTAGTACAAATAAGTACGGCGAGCATGCTGTTCAGCGGCCCGTAAAATTCCAGGAAGTCTTTGCCACGCTCTATAAGAATGCGGGTATCGATTCCGGTAAGGTTCGCTTCTTCGATAAATCCGGAACGCCACAGTACATGGTAGAGCCCGGAATCGAGCCGATGCGGGAACTGATCTAGAACCCGCTAGGCTGTTCTTTACCCGCTGAGTCACGCAGACTCCCCTGTACAGTCATCTGACCATCCGGTCCAATGGCCCCAGTTGTTGATGGTTGGTTCTTGGAGTGCCGGGGGAACGTGATGTTGCATCGAAACGTGTTGCTGGTGGCCGTTCTCTCCTTGTATATGCAAATACCAGCGGTCGCAGCGCCCCCCAATATTGTCATGGTCTTTATCGATGACATGGGGTGGGGGGACTTCTCTTGCTTTGGTAACCAGGCAGCGAAGACGGCGAACATTGACAGACTGGCTGCCGAAGGAATTCGCTTCGAACAATTTTACGTCAATTCACCGATTTGTTCGCCATCTAGAACCGCGCTGTCTACCGGCCAATATCCGCAGCGTTGGAAAATCACTTCCTATCTCGCACACCGCCGGCTTAACGAAGCAAGAGGAATGGCTCAATGGTTAGACCCGAGAGCGCCAATGCTTGCTCGGTTCCTGCAAGACGCGGGCTATGCCACGGGGCATTTTGGTAAATGGCATATGGGCGGTCAGCGGGACGTCGACGACGCACCTGCCATCACGAAGTATGGATTTGATACGTCACTAACCAATTTTGAGGGCATGGGGCCTAAGCTTCTGCCACTTACGCTTAAGCCAGGTCAGGAGAAGCCCGGCCGTATCTGGGGCGATGCCCAGCGACTGGGACCAGGTCATCGGTGGATGTTGCGTTCCAAGATAACGGGGGGGTTCGTCGATGAAGCAATCCCATTTATCAAGAAGGCGAGAGATCAAGAGAAACCGTTCTACATTAATCTGTGGCCGGATGATGTGCACAGTCCGTTTTGGCCTCCCGTCGACAAATGGGCCGATGGGAAGCGAGGTCTCTACCTCTCTGTTCTTGAGGAGATGGATCGGCAACTAGGGAAACTGTTCGATGTCATTCGGAACGATTCGCAGTTGCGTGAGA
>JAKVCB010000034.1 GCA_022448345.1 Pirellulales bacterium | reverse complement strand
CGTCCAGGGAGTTCCAATCCGGGAAGCACTAAAAGTAATCCAGTTTCCAGAGAAGTTCATCCTCCAGTTGGAAGATTTCTGGTCAACTCAAGCAAAGCCATGCCCAAGAAAAAAACAGTACGTAAAACGAGTCGATCCAAAGCAAAGATTTCTGCCCGTGACAAGCGCACCATGAAGAGCCTAAAGGACCTGGCGGATGGCGTGGTTCGTGCGGCCAACGGGCGACGTGATCCGTATGTTGATATTCCATCGCGCACACTTTCGAATGTGCGGTACAGCCCACGGAAGAAAATCATCGAGATGGGTAACGGCAAAAACCGCCGCCAACTCTTTGATCTCTCGCAAGCCAAGGCCTATATGCGGACCATGCTTGTGGCGAGCGGCTGCAAACGTCTTGTGGATGAGGGAAAGACGACGAGCTTGCGGGGCATGTTCTATATGCTTAAACATACGATCGAAAATACCAAGGAAAACACTTTTGATGATCAGAATGAGTGCGACACGGTCATCGAAGATGCAGAGGTACTCCTTAACTCGATTCGCGAGGAATTGCACCTCTATGCTGAAAATCGGGGAGCGATGGTTGGCAACATTACGCTCATCGACAAAGGCGATGTGATCGATTGCAGCCGAATGGGATCCGGCGGGTACGCCATTCCCTCCATTTGTGAGCCCGAGGTTATTGAACTGGACCGTCGCAAGTGCGATGCCAAATTTATCCTTCATGTTGAAAAAGGAACAGTCTGGCAGCGGTTTAACGAGGATCGGTTCTGGGATCAGCATAACTGCATTCTCACACATGGAAGTGGGCAGCCTCCACGGGGGGTTCGCAGGCTTCTCTACCGATTGCACAACGAACTGAAGTTACCCGTGTACTGCGTGCTCGATAACGATCCGTGGGGGTACTACATCTACAGCGTGTTGAAGCAAGGGTCCATTAATCTCGCGTTTGAATCGCAACGAATGGCGATTCCTGATGCCAAATACCTGGGACTGCGGAGCATCGATTTTGATCGATGCAATTTGTCTGATAGCGTGAAGATTGCCCTTACCGATTCGGATCGAAAACGAGCCAAACAGGTTGCCAATTATCCGTGGTTTGAAAAGAAACGGCAGTGGCAGGGAGAGATCCAGCGGATGCTCAAGAACGATTTCAAATTGGAAGTCGAGTCGTTGATTTCCAAAGACATCAGCTACGTGACCGAAGTCTATGTTCCTGAGCGACTCGCGGCGCGAGATTGGTTGGATTAGCGGGATATGACAGGATTTGCTGCGGTGCTTTGCGCGAGCAACTCACTGCAGCGCTTGCGAACCAAGCACCAGCAAGCCGATTACCGCTGCCCCGATTGCTGCGACCAGGACCGCCCCGCTGGCGATGTCGAGCCCGTTGCGGACGTGAGGATCTTCCTCTTTGGTGATTGCCTTGGCGAGTTGTTCGAGAGCTGAATTGAACAACTCAGCGGCCATGACCAAGGCAATACAGAGAATGAGCAAGCACCACTCGGTACGGCTGATTTCCAGTACCCAGCCTACGATCAAAACAGTCGATGCGGCGAAGATATGAACGACAAAGCTGCTTTGTCCTGCTATCCCGATTGCGATCCCGCGAAAACCGCGGGCAAATTTGGCGATCCAACTGTGACGATGAGGAGAGTTTTGGTTTGAGCCAGGCATTGATTTAATGGGGCTTGGGAATTTGACAGTGGGGCTGCCTGGCATGCGAGGTTTCGCCTGGTCGGCACATTTCGTAATGGGACAGGAAAAGAAAAAAAGTCCAATTGCTTTGCTTATCCGAGATTGGTTCACTTTCTGCAAGGGATCCCCTGAAGTTTTTTGGACGAGATGGACAAGAGACAAGCCACCCCATAGAGGTCCGTTGTCGTCACTGCAGGTTTGAACCAACAAGAACTCCGGCCTCTGCCACAGTTGGTCTCAAATCCGATCACCGCCATAGACATGGGGTTTCCCAGATCGCTTGCTAAACAAATTACGACAGGTGTAAAATGAGGCAATAGTTTGGGTCACGAATCCGAGAGGCAAAATTTTCATTTTTGGAGGTGTTTTTAATGGTTTTCTGCATGCGGCGTTTGTTTTTGGTCTTCGTTGGACACGTAATATCGGTTGCTATGTTGCTTGAGCCATCGTCGGTCGCCACTGCAGGAAACCGACTTTTTCCTGCAGGCCTGCCTCAATCCCAGTGGAAGCAATTCGACGCGGTCGGTTATGCCAATCCGGTGGCGGGCGTCATTTATCGGACCGGGCAGGACCTTGTTTGTGGATTACCTCTCGGGGCTGTTGACACCGGGTGCATCGATATCGAACTCGATGGCACGTTTGGGTACATGACCAATTACAACTCGCATGTTCCTCGACGCGGAAAAGTTGATTTGCCATTTTTGGGGCTCACTGTTGGTGACAAGGCATGGGTCCTGAGTACCCGAAAATTTTCTGGCGCGACCAGTGCCGAGAGCATCGACTACTGGGGACACTTTCCGATTGTCGATTTGGAGTATCAAACGACGGCACCGGTCGATGTTGGTTTGCGGGCGTGGGCACCTTTTATTGTGGGAGATGAGGCGGTTTCGAATACACCGGGTGCTGTGTTCGAAGTCCATCTTCGCAACCCGACTAAAACCGTGCAGCAGGGTTCAGTCGTATTCAGCTTTCCGGGCCCAACTGATGGTGAGTCGGGTTCGACAACCTATACCCACAAACAGCTTGACACTTCCAGCGCCAAGGGCTGGCTGGTTGGCGGTAACAACGGTGAACTTGCAGTGGGTGTCATTGGTGGCACAACTCCGCGAGTGGGTGGCAGCTTAGGTGCCGATGGCGCTGCTTGGGGAAAAATTGCTCAACAGTTGCCTCTCCGCACCGATGCCGATTCGGGAGTATCACTGGCGGCCCATTACACGTTGCAACCCGGTGCAAGCAAAGTGGTACGTTTTGTAGCTGCCTGGTATTTCCCAACCTGGAAAGGGGCTGGTACGAACGATTTTTCAACGGTCGACTGGGGGGATCAGAAACATTGGTACACTCCGGACTATTCCAAACGCGCGCCGGAGGGTTCTGATACCACCTACCACCACATGTTTGCCAGTCGTTATAACGACGCGGCCGAGGTTGCTGAACGGCTTGCCCAGGACCATACCCAGTTGTTGGCGCGGATCATTGCCTGGCAACAGGTGCTGTACCAGGAAGAAGATATGCCGATTTGGCTTCAGGATTCGCTGGTCAATATTCTCCACTTGATTACCGAGTGTGGCATGTGGGCCCAGGCGGATTCGATTGGCGACTGGTGTAAACCGGAGGACGGGGTGTTCGGGATGAATGAGAGTCCGCGAGACTGCCCGCAGATCGAGTGCATTCCCTGTAGTTTTTACGGCAATCAGCCACTGGTGTACTTCTACCCAAAGCTGGCAATGTCGACGATGCGTGCTTATATCAACTACATGACTTACGACGGTGCGGCTCCCTGGGTCTTTGGCGGTTGTACAGCCCGCAGCGAACCAAGCGGCGCCAGGAATGAACGGCATCTCCCTACGGCCGCCTGTGCCATGAATGTGCCTTGCCGCGGCTATCAAACGACGACCAACGGTATCAGCTTTGTAGCGATGGCTGACCGGTTGTGGGTTTCGAGTGGTTATGACCAGGAGATTCTCAAAGAGCTTTACCCATGGGTCAAGAAGAACACCATCTACACCATGACCTTGCGAGCCGAAGAGGGGCCCGACGGCGTGGTGAGCATGCCGACTGGTAACGTTGGAACCGAGTGGTTTGAACATTGCCAGTGGAAAGGAATCGTAGCGCATGTGGGGGGATTGCACCTTGCCCAACTGCGCATTGCAGAGCGGATGGCGGAGGAATCAGGTGACAAGAACTTTGCCGCGATGTGCCGCATGTGGTTTGATGAAGGCAGTAAGTCGATGGAAAAACATCTTTGGAATGGTCGTTACTACATCAATTTTTTTGAACCCTCGACCAATGAAAAATCAGATTTGATTTTCAGTTACCAGCTTGATGGGGAGTGGATCACCGACTTCCACGGACTTCCCTACTGTTTTCCGAAGGACCGAGTGCAAACGGCACTGGCCACAATTCGTGAGGTTAACTCGCGCCACTCTGACATTGGTTTTCTCAGCTTTCTCAATGCGGATGGTTCGCCAGCTTCAGGTGGAGAAGGAGTGATGAAGGACTGGTATGACCCGTTTGCTTTTTTCAATGCAGAACTTTTCATGCTAGCGATGAACTACATGTACGAGGGGCAGGTAGAATTTGGGTTGCCCCTTGCCGAGAAATGCATGAACAGCATTGTGTGCAAACATCTGCACACCTGGGATATGCCCAACATGATCCGGGGCGATACGGGAGAGGTAACTTTTGGCAAAGACTACTACCAGATGCTCATGCTATGGTCGCTTCCGGCTGCGGTGAAGGGGCAAGACATGGGGGGGCCAACCAGGGAGGATGGTCTCGTTACCCGGATGATCACAGCAGCAAACTGATCGTGTTGCCAGCCGTTTTGATGGAAGAGGATGGCCCGTCGGATTCCGCCAAGTTGCAAGCGCTGGAGATCAGTACTGTCACGGGTAAGGACTTGTTATAGTGCCATCAGTGCTTCATGCGAATTGGCAGAGAGGACAAAGATTTTTCCGTCACCGATCCGTCCGGTACGAGAAACCTCGACAATTTTACGGACGATTTCCTCAACCCGTAGGTCATCGACCCATAACGTAATTTCGACTTTGGGAATAAATGCGTGTGTGTATTCACTCTCGGCGTACTGGTCGAGATAACTCTTCTGTCGGCCAAATCCTTTCACCTCGCGAATGGATAACGCGTCAAGTGGCGCCCGGCGAAGACTTTCCAAGAGGTCTTCAACCACGAACGGTTTTACGATTGCGACGATCTGCTTCATGAAAAGCTTTCGGTCTCGAATCCTGATACAGTTGGATGAACCGCGGGATCCTTGTCTCAACTAAAGAAATTCTCGCCGAAGAGATCGATTTCCGGGCCAGTCTCAACTTCAATATCTCCGTGCACCTTGGTTTGGCAAGAAAGTCGCATGGTATCTTCATGACCGACATAGGCCAGGCAGGGTAAGGGATCGATGCCGCCAATGGTTACAGGTGTTGGCACCGGGCAGCTAAAGCGCGTTTTTTCGATAAAGCCCATCGGGCTCGTGTTTTCCATTCCCTTCGTGATAAGCACTCGGCACGTGCCGCACTGAGCCCATCCCTTACAATTAACAAACTTGTTGACACTGGCTCCCATGCCGTTGAATCCCTGGTGCATGTTGATTCCAGCCTTGATGGCCTCAGATCGCAAGTTGGCACCCTCGGGTACTTCGATTTCTTTGTTTTCCTTAATGAACTTAACAGTTGGCATCGCAGCCCTCGCTACAGTCTCAGGGGTTTGGTAACCCGAATAGTTTTGGAATAGGGGAAATTCATCTGGCGGAATTGCCCCCGGATCAGAAGAATTAAGTATGCCATATGGAAGGGTGCTGCGGAATCCCGTGTTGCCCATAGACGGATTGCAGGTATTCGTCGATTTTCGTAAGTTCAACCGCAGTCTAGTCATCGAACCTGCTCGACACGAGGAACTGGTCATAATGGCCCGAGAACATTCGAAGTATCAGCAACGCATCATCAAAAATTATTATCAAAATCGGGGGGCAATATCGCTGCAACGGCTCAGCGAACTGGTTACCGAGCTTTACCTGTCGGAAGGAAAAAAACGCGAGCAGCAGTGGGAGTATATCGAAGGGGCACTCCAAAAGTTAGAAATCCCCACCCCTCGCATCGAACATTTGCGCCAACAGGACGATCCCAAATTGCTTGCCAATCTGGTCGAAGAACTCATGGCCAAACAGTGAATCCACAATTTTTTCCGGTAGTGGCGGACTTGTCGAGCCAATCAACTCCTCCTATGCACAAGTTGCGTCGATCTGTGCAAGCCAACTGCGGTTGCCGACAGGGGAGGAGGCAGCCAGGCGGTTGGTGGGGATGAATGGCAGGTCAGGTCACGGTACAATAAACCCCCACCTGCCAAGTATCCAAACTAAAAAATAAAAATTGTGGGGTAGCTGAGCCGCAATGAAACAATATCTTGATCTCATGCGAAAGGTGCTCGACTCCGGAGTTGAGAAGTCCGATCGCACCGGCACTGGAACACGAAGTATTTTTGGACACCAAATGCGGTTTGACCTGGAAGACGGTTTCCCGCTTTTGACCACCAAGAAACTTCATTTGAAGTCAATCATTTGCGAATTACTGTGGTTTATTCGTGGTGATACCAACCTGCAGTTTTTGCATGAGCATGGCGTGACGATTTGGGACGAGTGGGCTGACGAGCAGGGTGACTTGGGGCCCGTCTATGGACATCAGTGGCGCTGTTGGCCTGCCGCCAGTGGTGAGACTATTGATCAACTGGCAGAGGTGGTTACGCGAATTCAGTCCGATCCCGATAGCCGCCGGTTGATTGTCAGTGCCTGGAACGTGGCCGATTTGTCACATATGGCTTTACCACCCTGCCACCTGCTGTTTCAGTTTTACGTTGCCAACGGCCGGCTTTCCTGTCAGCTTTACCAGAGGAGTGCCGACGTCTTTCTGGGAGTTCCGTTCAACATGGCTTCGTACGCGCTCTTGACCTTAATGATGGCCCAGGTAACAGGATTCAAACCAGGGGAGTTCATCCATACGCTGGGTGACGCACACCTGTATGAAAACCACCTGCAACAAGCCGAGCAGCAACTTGACCGCGAGCCCCGCGGGTTGCCAGTGCTTAAGCTCAATCCGAAGGTCACGTCGATTTTCGATTTCCGCTATGAGGACTTTCGGCTGGAGCATTATGATCCACATCCCCACATTTCTGCCCCGATTGCTGTCTGAGTGCTGTGGCAACCGTGTGGGGGATCAACGGGATAGGGTGGAAACCATTTTCGAAAAGTAACGTCCCTTGCCGGTGGATGACTTGCACCATGATTTTTTCGATGATTGTTGCCGTTTCAGAGAATGGTGTCATTGGACGTGGGGGCGACCTTCCCTGGCACCTTTCGGCTGATTTGCGACGGTTCAAGGCGATCACGATGGGGCACACCCTAATGATGGGCCGTAAAACCTGGGAGTCCATCGGTCGCCCGTTGCCAGGACGGCAAATGGTGATTCTGTCGCGACAGGAAAATTATCGAGTCGATGGAGCCGAGGTGGTCCCGGATTTCGACAAGGGGCGCCAACTGGCAGAAGCGCATGGCGAGACCGAAGTGTTTGTGATTGGTGGCGCCGAGATCTATCGCCAGGCTCTCTCAAAAGTCGAGCGACTTTACCTGACCCGTGTGCATGCATCGGTCGAGGGTGATACCTGTTTGCCCGAGATTGCCTGGGAAAACTGGAAGTTGCTCGAGTCGGAACGGCACGAAGTCGACGACAAGCACCAGTTTGCTTACAGTTTTCAGACGTTTACAAGGATCGTGGATCGTGGCAAAACCGGTCAAACGTTGTCCCTGGGCCAGGGTGGGTAATGATCTCTACCAGGCGTACCATGATCAGGAATGGGGCGTTCCCGTTCATGACGATCAAAAACAGTTTGAGTTTCTCACTTTGGAAAGTGCCCAGGCAGGTTTGAGTTGGGCTACGATTCTCAACAAGCGGGAAGGGTACCGCAAAGCCTTTTCCGGCTTCGATCCCCAAAAGGTGGCACGTTTTACCCTGAAGCGGATTGAGCGTTTGATGACCAATCGTGCAATCGTCCGCAATCGACTGAAGATCAACGCGGCCGTGACGAATGCCCAGGCATTTCTCAAGGTTCAAGAGGAGTTTGACGGCTTTGATGTTTATATTTGGCAGTTCGTAGATGGTGACCCCATTCAGAACCGGTGGCTCAAGCATGCCGATGTGCCTGCCACTTCGGTAGAATCAGAGAAGCTCAGCAAGGATCTCAAGCAACGCGGGTTCAAGTTTGTTGGCAGTACGATTGTCTACGCGCACATGCAGGCGGCGGGCCTGGTCAACGATCATCTGGCAAGTTGCTTTCGCCATCCCCAGTGCCAACAGTTGGCCTGAAAAAGGGAACCGCCTGGGTGTCAATCGCTGTTGATTACTTCTTGAATGGAACTGGCTCCCACGGCGAGCATCAGCAGGCGGTCAAAACCGAGTGCGACTCCGGAGCAGTTGGGCAAACCACGCTCCATAGCCGCCAGCAGGCTCTCGGGCATTGGTAAAACGGTTTTTTTATGGATAGCGCGATTTGCATTGACTTGTTTTAGTCGGCCGCGAAGTTCGCGTGCATCGGTCAGTTCGTGATAACCGTTGGCCAGTTCGATTCCGCGATAGTAAAGCTCAAACCGCTCGGCAACGGGCGGACTGTCTGGAGTATGGCGGATCCTCGCCAAGGCGGCCTGGCTGGCTGGGAAATCATACACGATTTCTGGTCGTGCCTGGCCAAGGTGAGGTTCAATTTGTTGTCCCCACAACAGGTTGAGCCAGGTGTCCCGGTCCTCGTTTCCGGTGACCTTTGCGGAACTGGCATTTGCCAGGCCAATCAGCTTTTCGATTGGGCAGGTGTGGGCACAGAGGTTGAATTGATGCTGAAACAATTCGGCATAACTTGTGTGTTTGGCTGCCGGCACTGCCAGGACTTCCTGGCAGAGTTCATCAAGCAGCCACATGCCGGCGGCCATGTCGTCGCCCACCCGGTACCACTCGACAATGGTGAACTCGGGATGATGCAACTGTCCCTGTTCATGGGCCCGAAAGGAACGGGTGACCTGGAAGATGGCCTTAGCCCCTTCGGCCAAAAGCCGCTTCATGTGTAACTCTGGCGAGGCTTGCAACCAGAGCGGGTCTTGGCAGGATTGTGGAGGGCCCGGTTGGGTGACTGGCATGGGGTCGATGTGCAGTTCAGGGATGACTTCCGGGGCCAGCAGGGGGGTCTGAACTTCCACGAAGCCTCGTTGGAAGAAGAATTTGCGCACGCCACTCAACAGGTCACTACGTGCTTGGCGATGCCGGGTTTCCATTGGGATTCAGCTTGTTTTGTCTGGTGGGGCAGAATCTGCAGTGGTGACCGGTGCGATTAATTGACCAGGCAACAAGGGGGGCATGTGACAGTCGAGTGTATCTGAGATGGCCCGTAGCAACTCAGCCTCGCGAACGCTCACTTCCTGATCGGCGGCGATACAGGCAGCCGCGCCATTGATGAGCCTCTCTTTTTGCTTGATGGCAACTTGGGCCAGCTGTTCAAGGGCATTTTGCAAGTGGGCCAGATTACAGTCGTTGCTATCGAGAAGTTGCAAGGGAACGTCATCCAGGACTTCCTTGGCCGCCGCAAAGGCGACGGCAGCCTGGGCATCCGTATGACCAACACGGGCCAGTGAAGAAAATAAAACCGAACAAGGTTCTCCCAATCGCTGCAGTCCGTAATAAACAACCCGTGCCGGACGCACCCGCTCGAACTGTGGCTTGAGGTGTCGCAACAGAATGTGATGCAGAATCCATTCAAAAAATCCGAGTTGTTCGTCGGCGGCGGCCAGGGCCTGAAAACAAGTGACAAAGGTGCGGTATTGGTCGGTCGACATCGAACGCAGAGCGGGCAAGGTCATATCCACCAGCGGAAGCCGGGTGTGCGCATCAAGCGCGTCGATGGCCCCAATGAGTTGGTGTGTCAACTTGACGACGTCGGGGCTTGCCTGTTGGTCGAGAGTTTGCAATTGGCGGTCCCGTATTTCCGGATCCTTGTCCAGGAGCAGACCATAGATAACGGCCCGTGCTCCATAAGCTTCATGTGCGGCGGTGGTAAGCTCATCAGGTAGTGAACCAATCAGTTGGGCCGCATATCGCTGGTGATCGACGGTAGGGTTGCCAATCTGCCCCGAAGCCTGGGCGAGATCAGCCACGGCAGGCCCTGGGGTTTGGGACTGCTGCTGGCCGCTGAGGCTCATGGCCGCGACTCCTGCCGCGGCCATGGCAGCTGTAGGAACAGCGGCCGCTGTGGAAGTTTGTTTTTTTGCAGGAGCTGACGTAGGGCCGGTGGTTTTACTGGTGATGGTAGGGAACTGACCATCCCAGGCTGGATCGATTGCCTCGATTCTTTGTTTCAGCGGTGGGTGTGTTGCCAACGACGCGAAATACAAGTTTACCCCTTGGGCAAAAAACATGTGACTTGCTTGCGACGCATGATGGTGCTTGATACTAGAGCCTTGCAGCTTGGCTCCAATTCTTTTGAGTGCACCGGCAAGGCCGTTCGGATTGCGCGTGAACTGCACGGCAGACGCGTCTGCCAAAAATTCCCGCTGGCGACTGACAGCTGCTTTGATAAGGCTGCCCATAAACATTCCCACGTAACCGAGGATAAAAATGGCGAGGGCTACCAAAACCACCACCAGCCCCAGGCCACCATCTTTTTTGTCGCGCCCACTGCCTGAAAATGCCGCTGTGCGCAGAAGAAATTCGCCCATCAATCCCAACAGTAGAATTCCGTGCAAGACACCAATCAGCCTGATATTGAGCCGCATGTCGCCATTGAGGATATGGCTGAATTCGTGGGCAATAACTCCCTGGAGTTGTTCACGGGAAAGCTTTTCCACAGATCCGCGGGTGACTCCAATCACGGCATCGCTGGGCGAATAGCCGGCGGCAAACGCATTGATCGAATCTTCGCCTTCGAGGAGGTAAACCGGAGGGACGGGGACCCCCGAAGCGAGAGCCATTTCTTCGACGACATTCAATAGCTGCTGCTCGGATCCTTTGCTCGTGTTGTGGTGTAGCAGGCGGCCTCCAAGCTGTTCGGCAATCACAGAACCACCTCCTGTCAACTGGGCGATTTTGAAGAGCGTTCCCAGCACAATCAAAACAGCCGATCCAATACCGACATAGAGTGCAGCGGCCGTTTTGTTAAGTCCCGATACATTATGGTATCCATGGGCCACGTTTTGGGATTCGACGTAGTCTACCGCCAGATAAGTCACCAGGGAGGATCCGCCCACAATTGCAATCACTGCCAGGCAAAAGAGCAGCACCAGGCGTCCTGTATGTCGATGGGCAGTATCCTGCCGCTCAAAAAAGTTGGTCGACATGGCATGCTCGCAGGGGAAGTTTGGAACCGTGCGTGGGGTTTCGAGCCGTTGGCTCTGCAGGTGCTACGGTTGGCCAAGGCGTTGCCCTGGTTAAGTAAAGGAGACCTTGGGGGCCTCGGCAATTTTTTCACTGTCGAAGTTGAGCAACTCCGCATTTTGACCATGACCAACCAGGCCGGCGATGACAATCGGTGGGAAAGTTTCGCGGTAGGTGTTGTAGCTGGTGACCGCATCGTTGTAGGCCTGTCGGGAAAAAGCGACTTTGTTTTCGGTCGAGGTGATCTCCTCGCTGAGTTGCATCATATTTTGGTTGGCTTTCAGGTCAGGGTAGGCCTCGGAGAGGGCAAAAAATTTACCGAGTGCTCCGGTTAGAAGTTGTTCAGCACCCGAGAGCGCCTGCATCGCCTGGGGGTTGCCAGGGTTGGTCGACGCGGTTTGCAAACCACCAGCCGCCTGGTTGCGTGCCTGGATGACCGCCTCCAGCGTCTCGCGTTCATGGGCCATGTAACCTTTGGCCGTTTCAATGAGGTTGGGGATGAGATCGTAGCGGCGTTTAAGTTGGACTTCTATCTGTGAGAATCCATTTTGAAAACGATTTCGGAGTGTGACCAACCGGTTGTAGGTGTTAATGAAGAGAATGATCAAAAACAGCGTGATTCCACCAATTACCAGCAGCGTGATCAAAAGTGCAGACATGGTACAAATCTCTTGTGGGACGAGTGAAAAAAACTGACCCCTGACATTTACTTGGGTCAGATATCGGAACATGTAGTGAAATTTGGTGTGAGTGTGGATGCGTCAAAGCTTGGGGTAGAATTCGTACCGTTGGGAGGTTTAAGATTCTGGTCCTTTGGTGCGTTCGACGTATTCGCCTGTCCGGGTATCGATCCGCAGATAATCGCCCGTATTGATAAAAGGAGGTGCTGCGACCTCAGCTCCCGTTTCCAATTTGACGGGCTTTTGCACATTGGTCGCGGTATTGCCCTTGGCCGTTGGCTCGGCGTATTCAACCTGGAGCACAATATGGTTGGGCAGAGTCAATGAGATGGGATTGTTGTTCCATACCATCAGCGTGCACTCCATGTTCTCCTTGATGAATTTCCAATCTTCTCCCACCTGCTCTTCTGACAGTTCATACTGTTCATAGTCGCTGGTGTTCATGAAGACGAAGTCTTTGCCCTGGCGATAGAGGTACTGGGCAGTAAATTCGGAGATATCAGCAGCTTCGAGTGATTGCCCGTCGCGGTAGGTCCGATCGACCACGGTTCCTCGCATCAGGTTTTTGAGTTTGCATTCGTAGAACGCAGCTCCCTTGCCTGGCTTACGAAAGTTCATCTCGACGATCTGGAAGGGTACGCCGTCGATTTGGATTTTCAGACCTTTTCTAAATTCGTTAGTACTGTAGCTGGCCACGATACGTATTCCTGTTCGCTTTCCCTAAAAGTGCAGATGTGGTAGGACACACAAATGCCAATTCTAACCTCCCCAGCCGTATCTGTCCGCCCCGGTCGTGCACGATTCGGCTATGAGTCGTGGCAGGCAGCGATGAAGGATGCAGTGCGAAATCCGGCAGAACTCTGCAGGCTACTCGAGTTGCCGAAGGAATTTGCTCTGCGTACCGAGGCTGCTTGCAGCGATTTCCCTCTTTTTGCACCGCGGGGATACGTAGCCCGGATGGTTCCCGGCGATCCAGAAGATCCATTGCTCCGCCAGGTTCTGCCTGTTGAAGCCGAAATGCACGATTCACCCGGGTTTGTCACCGACCCGGTTGGCGATGCGGCTGCAGCCCTTTCGCCCGGATTGCTCCAGAAATATCCCGGTCGCGTGTTGTTGGTGACAACCGGCGCTTGCGCTATCCATTGCCGTTATTGTTTTCGCAGACATTTTCCCTATCAGCAAACACCCCACACGCTTTCCAGTTGGCAGCCCGCTTTGACTGCGATTGCTGCAGATCGATCCATTCATGAAGTGATTCTCAGCGGTGGCGATCCTCTTACGCTGGTCGACGAAAGCCTCGCCGCCCTGGCAGACCACCTGGCCAACATACCCCATGTTCGCCGCCTGCGGGTTCATAGTCGCTTGCCCGTTGTCATCCCTGAACGCGTGACCACCGAACTGATCGAGTGGTTGACCGGCACACGTCTGGTGCCGGTGATGGTCATTCATGCAAATCATGCCCAGGAACTGGCGGGAGATGCCGTGACCGCCATCGAGACCCTGGTCGATGCGGGGATCCCGGTTTTGAATCAGGCTGTCTTGCTTGCGGGGGTGAATGACTCACTGGAGGCTCAGCTTGCGCTTTCTGAGCGTCTCGTCGACCTTCGCGTCATGCCCTACTATCTGCACCAGCTTGATCGGGTGTCGGGCGCGGCCCATTTTGAGGTTCCCGCACATCAGGGGGAGCTTATTGTCAAGCAATTGCAGGAGCGGTTGCCCGGATATGCGGTCCCCAAATTCGTGATGGAGATTCCTGGCGCCAAGAGCAAGGTTCCGTGTGAGATGGCCCAGCAAGACGAGTAGATTCGGGATCCAGCGCAATGGCTTCTTGTAACATTTATGATTCCGTTTCGGTCGATCGCTTGCGGGCAGAATTCCGCATTGAACCGCAAAGGATTCGCCGTTTGCGCACTGCTTTCTTCAAGAAATCATTGGGCCCTGAAGCTGCCTTGGCCGAAATTCCAGCGGAAGTTCGCCCGGCGGTTCGTCAACAACTCAAGTTTCGTACGCTGACGGTTGAGAAACGATACGACTCGAAGTTAGACGGTGCGACAAAAGTTCTCTTTCGCACGACACAGGGTTATTTGGTTGAAACGGTCATTCTGCGATCCGGGTCGGGGCGGACATCACTCTGTGTGTCGTCTCAAGTTGGTTGCGCTGCAAACTGCGAGTTTTGTGCGACGGGTAAAATGGGGATGGCCCATGATCTCTCTGCCGCCGAAATGCTGGATCAGATTGTGGTGGCCGGAGAACTGCTTGCCGAAGAAGGCCGGCGTGTGCGCAACATTGTGTTTATGGGGATGGGGGAGCCATTTCACAATGAACCCTCACTCTACGAAACGGTCAGCGCGTTGCTCGATCCGCGCCTGTTTCACTACGCACCAGGGCGCATTTTGATATCTTCGGTAGGAATTCCAGCTGCGATGATCCGCGCCGCGGGCCGCTTTCCGGAAGTCCATCTGGCGCTCAGTTTGCACAGCGCATGCCAGGATTTTCGCCAGCAGATTATTCCCCTCGCAGCCCGCTATTCTCTTGCAGAACTTCGTGAGGCCGTTGAGCGGATCAATCAGATTCAGCGGTGCAGCGTGATGATTGAATATCTCATGTTGGCCGGTCGCAATGATTCAGCTGATGATGCACATAGGCTGGTGGAGTGGCTCAAGGGATTGCGGGTACACGTCAATTTGATCCCCTTCAATCCCGTCCGAGAAGCACCCCATTTGAAAAGTACCGACCGCGCTGGCCGTGATGCGTTTGCCACCATTCTTAAGTTGGCTGGCTACACAACGACCATCCGTTATTCGCTTGGCGCCGATATTGCTGCTGCTTGCGGACAACTGGTGCAGCAAAAGAACCGCAAGATCGCCAGGGCTAATCAACCGATTGAAGTCGTTAAACCATTCGGTTAGATGGGTGCCTGCCGGCGCAAAAGGCTTTCCAGTCTTGCCTGGAAGAGTTGCTGCTGGTGATCGGTAAGCCGCATTCAGACCACGAGAGTTTCTGGCACCGTTGCTTCTTCGGAAACGCCGACCAGATTTACATTCCAGAGAGGCTGATATCGATTTACCAAATCGACTTTGAGCGGCTGGCGATATTCGTGGCTTGGCAACTGGCGGTCAGTAATCCAGGCAATGTGTCGAACCCGTCGGGCTGTCGCCGGAGCGTTCCGATGGCGACTCAGGCGTTCACCCAGGTTGGACGTTTCTCCAACGTAAAGTGGCTGCTTGTTTTCACCTCGCAACAAGTAGACGCCCGGGATTTCTGCACAGCGGTTCAAGTTCAACCGGTCCCAGTTTTGAAATCGCGTGAAGTCCCGCGTTTCAAAGACATAGTGAAACGCTTTCACTTCTTTGACAAGTTCCCGACTTGCTTTTCGAAGTCGGAGTGCTGCCCAGCGATACTCGCTGAGTTGGAATCCTGGTGCGAAGCGTTTTGCGTGGCGGTCGAAACGGGCTGCTTTGGCTGGATCACAAAAAATCGCGTCGAGCGAAACATCCTTGAATTCATTGCTTGCCAGCCGCCATGCGATTTCTGCGGCAAAGTTGTAGGCGTCCATTTCTGCAGCGGTTACCTGGACGAACTTGGTTTTGCCCCGTTTGGGGAATTGACCCGCTTTGCGAAGACGGATCAGTTCACGATTCCAATCGACCGGATTACCAATGAGCCCCTGGTTGCGGCAGGCGCCATGAAAGGCATTTTGCAAATCGGGGTTGGCCAGCAGCCAATCGGAAGAGTATCCGTTATGCGTATCGTAGAAGGCATCGACAAGCACATCACGGATGAACTTGCGGACATTTGGCCTGGCCAGAATCGCTGCGGCAGTCTTGTCGACCTGATCGCTGGTTTGTGTGTTTTTCGGAAGAGGAGTCGTGGTCTCGATACCTTGGTCGGCCTCCGCCGTTGCCGCCGATGCTGGTGGAGCCGGTTCCACCGATTCTTTTGCTTGGACGGTTGCTTCGACTGCCGGATTCCCGCGCAGCCGACGACCCGCAGCGGTGGTCGGAGCGCTGGCAATCGGGTCGGCTGGGCCCGTGAGAGGTTCATCCAGGTGGACGGCGTCCAGTCGTTCGGATGCGTAACGGACGTAGTCTTCCGAAAGTTCACATCCCAGCCACCGTCGGCCCATTTTTTTTGCCACCGCGAGTGTCGTTCCGCTGCCGCTGAAGGGATCCAATACAAGGTCTCCCGGGTTGCTGCTGGTTCGAATAACCCGCCCCAAAAGCTGTTCCGGCATCTGGCAGCCGTGAAAACCTTGCCGTTCTTTGAAGGTGCCAGCAACCCGGGCAAAATACCAGGTGTCTTGCTGAGGATCGTAACCGTACGGGTCCGACTGAAAATCCTGGGGCCGCAGGATCCAGGTGTCATCCGGCAAGCGGCCCTTCGGGTTGGCCCGCTTGTCACCGTAGACCAAAGCTCGTGCTGACGGGATCCGAAGTGCCGGATCGTCGGCATTGAATCGGAAATCATTCGCATCTTTTACAAAGTGCAAAAGGTGCGCGTGTGAACGCGAGAACTTCTTGGTGCAATTCACGCCAAAGGTGTAATACCACACGACCCAACTTCGGGTATGAAAACCGATTTCCCGTTGGGCGGCAACTTTCAATTCTGCCGCATATTCGTCACCAATGGCTAACCAGAAGGTGCCGTTTGGTTTCAGTACGCGGTAAACCGACTCGATCCAGGATTTCGACCAGTCCAGGTACGCTTCGTCATCTTGACGATCGTCGTACTTGTCGTACTTGTGGCCAATATTGAATGGCGGATCGGCAAAGACAAGATCGACCGAGCCATCCTCGATTTCACACATCTGTTCAAGGCAATCGCCTTGATAGATCTTCCCTGGTTCAAGTGGCATCGATGTAACATCCTCATGCTTCGTGCAATGTTTTCCCTAATATCTAACATTATTGGAGAACTAGCAAGTCGCGATAGCCACACGGTTCTGACCGAGCTGGGGGGCTCCGCCTTGGTCGCTCCGCACGGTTTATAGCAGCAAGGCCAGCGCCACCGGCAGACTCACCAGCAGCCACAGGTTCGTGCAAGTAATAAAAATGGTTACGGGTTCCATATCGATGCCGGCTTCCTGGCCCATGAGAATGTTGACGGTTGAGGAGGGCAGGATGGACATCAGAATCACGATGGCCTTCTCTTGTCCTTGCAGGGAGAGTGCCCACGCAACGCCAATCCCGATGGCCACACAAACTGCGAGGCGGATAGTTGCGAGCAGCATTCCCCTGGCGAATCCGTGAAGACTCACCTTTGCGAGAGCGAATCCCAGAGAGAGCAGTAGCAGGGGGATGGTCAGCTGGCCTACCAGGTGGAGGGTTTCCCCCAAGTATGGTGGCAGGTGTACGCCGAGAAACAGCAAAGCTATCCCTAGGATCAGGGCGTAGAGAAAAACTTGGCGAAGGATTGTTTTGATGTTGATCTCCCCGTTGGGGAGCCATCGGCCCAGCGTGAACTGTGCTAACAAGATGACCACGCCGAAGGCGAGGCTCAGCACAAAACCCTGGTTGCCAAACCCGTGCATGCCCAGCGCAAGCCCGATCGACATGTTCGCCAATGCAGCTGGTGCAAGGTAGGTTTGGAGGGAAAGCCGTGCGATTCGCAATAGGACGGCAAAGATCACAAACAGAAGCGATGCTACAATAAAGGCAGCGAGCAGAACACGTAGGACGTTGCTGCTGTGGATGCCGGGACGAGTGAGTTGGTGGATGACCAGAAGGGGGAAGGTGACCTGCAAGACAAGCGGCGAGATCACTTTGCTATCCCAGCAAAAGCCCAGGCGGCCAAGGAAGAATCCGAGAGCAATCGATCCGTAGATCGGTAAAAGGATGTTCAGAAGATCAAGAACCACGTTGCCCTCCTGCCAGAATCAAGGCGTGCGACCGCCGGCCGATGCTCTGCTTCCAGCCTGCTGTTTGGTTGCAGTACTCGTTAAACAGACTCCAATTAAGCTTTTGCCCCGTTGTTGCGTGCCTCGTCGTACTTGTGGCCAACATTCACTGGCAGAATTGCAGTGCGGAAAACCTTACTACGCACCGCTGCCGGGTGAGTTGCTATCGGCTAGCGCCAGCCAAGCCCCGGAGCGACCAAGTTCAACATGTCCCGAGCCCAACGGTGCAGGCAACTCACGCAGAGGCGCCGCGGAGTTCGGCCAGATGTTGGGCCGTGCCAACAAGCCGGTCCCAGTTTTCTTGGATATATTCGGGTGGTCCCCCAACCTGGGCAACCACTTGCGCCACGTTTTCGGTCTTGACCATCTCGATGGCGTCCCAGGGGCAGACCAAAAGCTCGTAGGGGTTCGACTTCTTGCCAGGAATGTGGACACAAACCTCACAGCCCACGCAACGCTCTAGATCGATTTCGCACCACTGCTGACTGCCCTTGATAGTGCCATGATTGAGAGATTTCATCTCAATGCAGTCAACCGGGCAGACCTCCAAACACGACTCGCAGCCAGTGCAGTTATCTGCATTGATCACGGCCAGTTCTTTGGGGACTTTCTTGCGGGGACCTTTTTTTGCCATGGGAGATAAAGGCTCGTGCGGCGGGCTTTGGGGAAACTGCGACACTTTGTGAAAGATATCACAATCTTAACCCAGTATCGGGTGCGGGCCAAGTCGTCCTGCAGATGAAATCAGCCGGCTTCTCAAAACGGGGAGTTGCGGGCTACCCCAAATTTGCCCGAGGGTGGCGTCGATTTACACCCTCAATCCCGTGGAATTTGCTCCCCCCGGACCAGATCGTCAAAAGTTTGGCGGGTACGGATCAGGTGGGGTGTACCATTTTCGATCAAAACTTCCGGGGCGAGTGGCTTGGAGTTGTAGTTGCTGCCCATCACGGCGCCGTAAGCTCCGGCGCAACCGATGACCAGATAATCGCCGATGCCCGCTTCTGGCAAAATTCGCCGGCTAACGAACCCCCCTTCTTCCTGGG
Source organism: Pirellulales bacterium (assembly GCA_022448345.1). Lineage (GTDB taxonomy): Bacteria > Planctomycetota > Planctomycetia > Pirellulales > Lacipirellulaceae > JAKVCB01. The sequence goes on along the minus strand of JAKVCB010000034.1, from coordinate 10,359 downwards.
TGAAGATGTCACCCGATTCGCAGAGCGGGCCCCCAACCACCACCTCGTGGGTGGGCCTGGAGAGGTCCGGTTGTTGGATTGGGCAAATGGCCATGGGATGGTAAGAACCGTAGAGGATGGGACGTGCCAGGTTATTGAACCCGGCATCAAGCAGGTAGTAGCAATTGTCACCCATGGTTTTGACGGCACGAATTTCGGCGAGGAGATACCCGCTTTCAGCGACCAGGAAGCGGCCCGGTTCAATTTCAAGGCTAACCGGGTGCGCAAATTGTTGGACAAGTTTCTGGCGGGCCTGGTCCCAAAGTTGGTAATAGGCATCAATGTCAATTTCTTGTTCACCTTGCTGGTAAACGACGGGGAGTCCGCCGCCGGCGCTGATCATTTCCACCGACGGCCCCACGGTAGTGGCCGCTTGGACCATGGCATCGCATACCTGGCTGAGGTGCGCAAGATCGGTTCCCGAGCCAATATGCATGTGCAATCCGGTAACCACCAGACCGTATCGGCCTGCCTGGTCAATGGACTGCTGAAGTTGGTCATGCCAGATGCCATGTTTGGATTGTTCTCCTCCGGTGTTGGTTTTTTGGCTATGTCCGTGCCCGAAACCAGGGTTGATCCGCAAAGTAATTTCACGACGTGGTGCTTGGCCGCCGGTTTGGGTGGCAGCCTGGTACGCTTCGCCGTATTGATCGATCATGTCAGGCGAACCCAAATTTACTGAAATTTGTTGTTCGATGACCGATTGGAGTGATTCTCGATCGAAAATATCGGCGGTGTAGACGATTGGCGGTACCTGGGGATGTTGAGTCTGGTATCCACTGGCACGGGCACGCTCGATTTCACCAAGACTTACGGTGTCGACAACAACGCCATGACGTCGCATCAGATCGAGCACTGCGAGGTTCGAACAGGCTTTCATGGCGTAACGGATCACGTCGAATTCAGCCAGGTCCGCAACTCTCCCCGCCATCGTTTCCGCGTTGTAGACGTAACAGGGGGTCCCGTATTTCGAGGCCAAATCGGCAATGGACTGGCCAGCAATTTCGGTGAGCAGCAAAGGATTGTCAACGATCTTGGTCATCGATTCAGTTGTCAGCGGGGTTCTGGTGCCAGTGGTGGGTTCGGGAGACGGTACGTTGGTAGCCGATTCAAAGCGGACAGATTTTAACGAATGCTTCCAGTAGGACGTGGCTGGACCTGTGCCGCTGCGGTAGACGATCGCCGGATGCCAGGGGTTATTGAAAACCACCTCCAGTGGCGGTTTGGTTGGCTGATTCGGCGGCTTTGCCCAAAGCTCGGAGAACCCCCTCCTCAGCAACTATGCGGTATCTAAATCCGTTTTCAACGGCTGTGCCAACAGCGCGAATATGGTCCTTACCGTGGGTCTCATTTCGCAACATCTGGGCAATGGTTTGCAAAATCTGCTTTTGCTGCGGGTCATCGATATCAGGCGATTCAGCAGCGACCTGCATAATAGGCCCTAGCGAGACCATCCATTCGGCAATGGGCATGGTTTTGTCGGGTTGAGCCCGGGATGAGTCGATAATTTCCTTGGTTTTCGCCAAGTTGTCCCGTCCAAAGCCAAAATAGACCGACTCTTTTCCGATGCCAATCGAGCAGTCGACCTTGGAGCCCAGGAGTTTCTTGACTTGTGGGTCGTCATCTTCGATGGGAAGCTGCATGGTGTGAAACGTGACGCCTTCGTGTTCGTCGGCGTTCCAGTTGACTCCCGGGAAGTCTGACTCTTTTTCGGCTATGTTGGCCAGTTCACGGAGACTGCTATCAATCTTGCTGGGGTCCTTTACATAACCGCCAACCACCAAGGTCAGGTTTGCCCCAGAACTGCTGGCTGCGGTTGCGCCGAAGTTGGCTTTCCAGAGGGCATAGTCGGCCTGGCCAACCGTTGCGGCACCTGAGCCGTTGCCATTCAACACTGCCGCGTCCAGGCCCAGATTGTCTTGATAAATGGTGTAGTCGGCCGCATCGACGATGCCGTTGCCGTCGAAGTCGCCACGAAGCCGATCCGGAGAGAGATCCAGCACAGCCCCTCCGACCGATTTCCCCGTTGCTATGGTTTCTTCCATCGCCGCGAGAAGTTCCAACGCGACCTTTTCGAGAGTTTTTTTGGTTTCAGAGTTTTTCAGGAGACCCTCATCCCCTTGGTCGATTGCATCGCCAATTTGTTCCCGAAACGTCGCCATTGTCTCCTTCATTTGTTCGAGTCCAACCGCGTTTAACTTGGGATCGGATTTGGTGACGAAGGTGAGGCAAGCGGCCGACTCAGGCTGGTAGAATCCGGCATAGTTGGAGCGGGCATTTGCGGCGACCGACGCCATCATTTGACTGAGCGCGCTTCCTGGTGTGGCGTAGTAGAGAAAGTCGACATACGTGTTTTGTTGGCCCGAATCGATAGCCCAACCGACGACCATCCGATCGATTTCCTCAATGCTCTCTACGATGTTTTTTAACTGTGTTTCCGACCATTGTTGACGGGTCTTGAAGGTTTCGTCATCCTCATCTGCTTCCCTCTTGAGTCCTTCCTCCATGCCGGCTCGAAGCTGATGAATCGCTAAATCGCGGTATTCACTCGGAATCTTTTGAATGGAAGCTTCTACCGCCAGATCGTAGTCTTTGACCAGGGAGTTGAATTTTTGTTCGGGGTTGGCGGGAACCTGATCCAGGTAGCGGCTTTGGTTAGAGACGTATGCCCAGCCATCTTTTTCCACCACAAAAAGGGATGGGCTGTTGGGGGGAGTGATTTCCACAAGGCCATCGTCGCGTTGATCGACTTTAATTTGAAAGGCACCCAGCAGCTGCAGCAGGTCGTTCGAATCATGGACGGGTAGACAGCCAATCGGCATGAAATTCGCGCCGTCGGTCGTGACAATGATTCCCCAGGGTTTGGATTTGTCGAGACCAACCAGGCCTTTTCCCTGGGTAAACAGGGCGAGGAAGCCTTCCACCATATTGCCAACCTCGGGGTAACCTGCCAGGCCGCCGATGAAATTGGTATCGGCAATCAGGTTGTCGTAACTATTGATGGCAATAATGGCGACCGATTCATGCTCGCCGACAGCCCCGGAAGCAGCCTTGTCTTGCTGCAGGGCGGGTGGGGCGGCAGCGATGGGGCAGAGTGCAGTGGTCGTTAGCAAACAAAAGCAGGTCAACAAAACGGCACGGCGGTAGATCACAATTGATTCTCCGTATAGCAGGAACAATGACAGTTTCGGACTAAGCTGGAAAACTACGATCCAACGAATGCGGGATAGGCTTTCCCTGACAGATCCTGATGGCCTTATCCATCAAGCGACATTCTGTTTTCAGTCCAGTTGCGGTTTTTAATTGGGTCGCGGGGACGTGCCGTATCGCCAGTAAGTGTCTAACTATAGAAATACACTTGCAAAGCGAGAATGGTTCCAATAATCCTGGCCCTTTTCCCGCGCCGCGCCAAGCGATCAACCGCCCGGCAGTCAGGATTTCCGAAAGTTTTTTGGGGCGAATTAGCGCTCGCGGTAGACAATTCGACCCTTGGTCAAATCGTAGGGAGAGAGTTCTACGCGGACGTGGTCGCCGGGTACGATCCGGATAAAGTGTTTCCGCATGCGGCCGGCAACGTGGGCCATGACGATGTGGCCCCCCTCGATTTCAACCCGAAACCGCGTGTTCGCCAGAGCTTGCACAACAACACCCTCGACCTCCAGGGCTTCTTCTTTCTGCTTGGCCATGAATGAAAACGTTGCTCCGCTGGAATGGACTCTATGGACTATCCGCCCTGCCCCATGACTTTTCCTTGCCCAGGAGGGGCTGGTCTCGAATTGATCGAGCCGGCAGCGGTGGTCTTCTGGACGCTCCGAAAACCTCCTTAAACACGTACAATAGTACCATCCTGATAGTGGAGTCGTCCAGTGCGACACGTTGGTCGAGCCAGGAAAAAGAAGGAGATTGCCATATCGATCGTACCGGGAACCTTGCCCTGCAGGGAGACACCCCAGGCCGGCGGCCGGCCGGCAGGGCGCAAACTGGTTTGCCTGAACCCGAGAAGTGGTAATAATCCCGAGGTCAGACCGATTATAGCGGTTAAGGGACAAAGTTTCCCTGATTCAAGGGGGTGTTCTTCGGACGCCAGGTCTGCGTTGGCGCCGGATTGCGATACATTGTAGTTAGAGAGATTGTTGCAGTGGATGCGTAAGTCACCCACAGGTGGTTTCGCTGCCATTTCTCTCTCTGAGGCCATTTACACACCACGTCTCCCCAAAATTTTTCCACATTGTGACTCCATCCCAATATTCCAATCCGGCGGATTCTCAAGGAGAGGCTCCGGCAATCGATGCCGAGGCAGTCGCACGTGCCAAGCGTGAGATTCAAGGCCTGATTCAGGAGATTGCCGAACTTTCTCGGACGGATGTCACTCCCGAAGCCTTTTACGATGCGTTGCTGAACCGCGTGGTTGCAGCGTTGGCCGCGGTGGGAGGGGCTGTTTGGACGGTTGCCGAAAACGGTGGCTTGCAACTGGTGTATCAAATCAATTTCCGCCACGCGGAGCTGGCTGAAAATCAAGTTGCCCAAATGCAGCACGCGCGATTGCTCCACCAGGTACTTGAGGGCACCGAGGGGGCACTCGTTGCGCCACACTCGGGTCACACGGGTGAAACCGAAAACGAAGAATCGGCGGCGGCGAACCCGACAGACTACCTTTTGGTATTGGGTCCGATTCGCAATGACCAGGGAGCCCAGGGTGTGGTGGAAGTGTTCCAGCGGCCGGGGGCTCGAGCTGCCACGCAGCGCGGTTACTTGCGTTTTCTCTTGCAGGCGTGCGAACTGGCCAGCGATTTTCTGCGTGGGCGACGGTTGCGACATCTTTCCGACAAGCAATTGTTGTGGGAACAACTTGAGTCGTTTACGCGTTTGGCCCATGAAAAGCTTGAGGTTCGCCAGACAGCGTACACCATTGCCAACGAGGGAAGGCGTTTGATTGGTTGCGACCGCGTCAGCATTGCGATTCAGCGTGGCCAACGGTGTCCGATTGAAGCCATCAGCGGGCAGGATGCCTTCGACAAACGATCTAATGTGACGGTATTGCTGGGCAAACTGGCCCAAGCCGTGACCCGTACTGGTGAGGATGTGTGGTACACGGGCGACACGTCCGACATGGCCCCCCAGGTTGAACAGGCGATTGAGACTTATGTCGACGAATCGCACACCAAGGCGATGGCCGTGTTGCCGCTGTTCGAACCTCGCGACGAAGAAGACCTCCGTACCGATCCTACTCCGCCACGTCTCCTTGGTGCTTTGATTGTAGAACAGATGGTGGACAGTCGTCCGGCAGATGGTTTCACGCACCGCGTCGACGTGGTCCGCAGTCACAGTTCGACAGCTTTGAACAATGCAGTCGAGCACGAAGGGCTGTTTTTAATGCCCGTTTGGAAGACCCTGGGCAAGGCAGCCGGTTTATTTCGGGAACGCAAGTTGCCCAAAACGCTTTTGATCATCGGAGCCATAGCGGCTTTGGTGATGGTTGCGGTCTTTGTGCCGTACGAGTTTGCCCCTCAAGGGGATGCGCGATTGCGACCGGTCGAACGGGCCCGAGTCTTTGCCGCACTCAATGGCGAAATTCGCGACATCCTGGTCACCAACGATCAACCCGTCAATCAAGGTGAACTGCTGGTCGTTCAGGAAAGTGTTGATTTAGAGACTGACATCAAGCAGACCGAAGGGGAGTATCAGGAAGTTTTGGAAGAGATGCGGGCAACCCATTGGGATTCCGATGACGGCCGCGACAGCTATGAGGAGCAACTTCATGAGCAATCGGCAGCTCTTGCCGGGCTTCGAGTGCGAAAAGAAACCTTGGAAACGCGGCTTGAGCTGCTCCGCGAGAAAAGTGAAAAACTGAAGCTTTACAGCCCCATTGCCGGGCAGGTCATTACGTGGGAGCTTGAGGAAAATCTGCTGGGGCGGACTGTCACACCCGGTGAACAACTCATGACCGTGGCCGATCCGGCGGGTGACTGGGAACTGGAAGTCCGTATGCCGGAGTCGCGGATGCGACATATTCAGAAATACTGGGATCAGAGTGGTGGTAACCAGGAAGTCACCTTCATTTTGGCGACGCACCCCTCAGACCGTTTAACAGGTCAGGTGGTCGATATTGAAGAAGTTGCCGAGCCTCACGATGACGCTGGTAACACGGTCCTGATTCGTGTGGCCTTTGATCAGGAGGAACTCCGTAAAATTGTTGCCGATCCCAAAGTGAATGCGGGCGCGACGGCGAAGGTCCATTGTGGTGAAGAGTCGGTGGGTTACGTCATCTTTCACTCGCTGATCGATGCATTCAAACGTCATGTGTTATTCCGGTTCGGATAAAAAATTGAAGTTGATGGCGGAAAAAGTGCTGACCAGGGCCCTTCGCAGGGCATGTATCCTTGGAATCGAAAACATGAAAACCTTGCATTTCCCGGTTGTTTTTGGCCTGATCCTTGCTGCCCCCATGGTGGTATTCGCTCAGGAGGCTGCACCGACAGAGCCTCTCAGTTCATCAGATCCGGTGATGACCGAGTGTATCGTTGAACCTGCCAAGGATCTTCGTGTCTCGGCTTCCGAGGCAGGTTTGCTGATTAAGCTTGACGTTGAGGAAGGTAGCCGAGTCGAAGAGGATGCCGAACTTGGCCACGTTGATGACCAGCAAGCTCAGATGCAAAAGACCGCTGCGAAATACGGGATGGCGCAAGCGAAAAAACAGGCCGAAGACGACATCGACGTTCGCTATGCCACCAAAGCCCACAAAGTTGCCGAGAAGGAATATGAGCTCAACCAGGATTTGGATCGCAAACGCAAAGGAGCAGTGCCTTTTGTGGAACTGGAGCGTTTGAGGCTCGATGCTGAGCGAGCAGCTTTGGCTATCGAAAAAGCCGGCAACGACCGTGAACTGGCCAAATTCGATTACTGGACCAAAAGAACCGAGTTTGAAGCAGCAGAAAAAGCGATTGAACGACGGAACATCCTTGCGCCTACCAAAGGTGAGGTTGTCAAGTTGTTCCGTCAACAAGGTGAATGGGTGAATCCGGGTGACCCCATCTTGAGACTGGTGCGACTCGATACGCTCTATGTGGAAGGAGAGATCGACGTCAAAAAATTTGAGCCTAGCCAGATACTTGGCTGTCGGGTGACGGTCGACGTCGTAGCTGGCGGTGGCCGATCCGAAAAAGCTGAGGGCAAGATCGTCTGGGTCAATCCAGTGGCTGTGTGGCGCGGTGGAGACGACTACTATTGGAAAGTTCGAGCCGAGGTCACCAACGAACTCACCGACGGCAACTGGAAAATCCATCCTGGGGTGCAGGCCACCATGACTATCCATCTTGATACGGCAGAAAAGGTTCTGCTCAGCGACCGGGTGAAATAGTCTATCGGGCCAGGCGTTTGTAATGGCGGCTCCAGGTACGATTTTTCCTGTGCAACTCGATATTTCGTGCTGGCGAAGCTGACCGGTCCGATCAACAGGTGGTAACTCGCAACTTCGCAGTCTTCGAAAGCTTCTATGGCAACCCTGGCCGAAAGTTTGGTTCCGAGTTCTAGCCGCAAGCTATCGATCCGCATACGGCCTGACCTGGTGGCAAGAAAACACCGGTATCAGGGCCGTGCCTACTGGGTCGTGAAAGATCCCGTGGGATTGCAGTATTTCCGGTTTGAGGAAGAAGAATTTTCCATCCTGCAAATGCTCGATGGCCAATCAAGCCTGGAGGAAATTGCTGAGCAATTTGCCAACGACTTTCCGCCTCAAACCATTCAACCCGATGAATTACAACAGTTCATCGGCATGCTGCACCGTAGCGGGTTGGTGATCACGGGAGTGGCTGGTCAAGGTGTCCAGCTCTGCAAGCGGGGCAAAGAACGCACAGGCAAGCAGCGGTTGGCCAATATGACCAACATTTTGGCGTTTCGTTTCAAGGGGTTCGATCCCGATCCGATTTTGAACGCCATTTATCCCTATTTTCGCTGGTGTTTTGGCAAGCCTGCTTTCATCCTCAGTAGCCTACTGGTGTTGAGTGCGTTGACGCTTGTGCTGGTTCAATTTCAGACGTTCCAGGGTCGATTGCCGTCGTTTCAATCCTTCTTCGCTGCGCAGAACTGGCTCTGGTTGGGTTTGACTCTGGCAGTGACCAAGGTTGTGCATGAGTTTGGTCACGGACTCTCCTGCAAACATTTCGGCGGTGAGTGTCATGAGATAGGCGTGATGTTTCTCGTGCTGACGCCGTGCCTTTATTGCAATGTTTCCGATTCGTGGATGCTGCCAAACCGTTGGCACCGCGCATTTATTGGCGCGGCGGGAATATTCGTCGAATTGGTGCTCGCCTCGATTTGTACATTTATCTGGTGGTTTACCAATCCAGGCGCCCTGCATTATTTTGCACTCAACGTGATGTTCATTTGCTCGGTGAGCACCATCCTTTTCAATGCCAATCCACTTCTCAGATATGACGGCTATTACATCCTCAGCGACGTTCTGGAAATACCCAATCTTCGCCAAAAAGCCAATGCGATCCTAAGCCGCAAACTTGGTTCCTGGTGTTTGGGCCTGGAAGAGCCGGAAGATCCCTTCCTGCCCAAACGCAACCAGGGTCTCTTTGCCCTCTACACCGTGGCGGCATCCATTTATCGCTGGGTCATTGTCTTCTCGATTTTGTTTTTCCTGAACAGGGTTTTTGAGCCATACGGTTTGAAAGTCATCGGCCAGCTGATTGCTGTTGCAGCACTCTATGGTTTGATCGTGCAGCCGTTCTGGAAGCTTTACAAGTTCCTCAAAGTACCAGGGAGATTAGGAAAAGTGAAACGTTTCCGCATGGTGACGACGGTCGTGGTAATCTTGGTGGTGATTGGTGGAGTGATGTTCATTCCGCTTCCCGCCCGGGTTTTTTGCAACCTGGAAATTCATCCCCGGGATCCTGCTATTGTTTATGTCGAAGTTCCCGGAGTGCTGGAAGATATACGGGTGAAGCCTGGTGAATTTGTCGAGAAAGGACAATTGCTGGTCGAACTCTCGAATATCGACAACGAGCTTAGGATTGCTCAAAAAGACGGGGAGCGACGCTGGTATAAAACACGACTTGCCAGCCTGCGAAAGGCCGGAGGAAACTCGCGGCAGTTGGCGGGGGAATTTGCCCAAACCAACAAGGCATTGCAATCAGTTGAAACGAACCTTGAACAATTGATACTTGATGCAGACCGTCTTCGTATCTTTGCACCCGAGTCGGGAGTGGTCATGGCTGCACCCCGTGTGCCAGAATCTCCTGATGACGACCGTCGCTTGCCCACCTGGTCCGGATCGCCTTTGGATCCGGAAAACCTCGGAACCGTGTTGTTACCCAGTACCAAGCTCTGCCTGATTGGGGATCCCGGAAATCTTGAAGCACATATGGTGATTGATCAGAACGATATTGCGTTGGTTCAAAAGGGACAAGAAGTTGACATCATGCTCGATCAGTCGGCCGATCACATCTACACCAGCCAGATTGAGCAGAAGTCAGCGGAGAACCTTAAGGAAACCCCCCGACGCCTCTCCGGGCTTCATGGGGGCAAGATTCCCAGCCAGATGGATCAGACCGGTACCGATCGCCCTCTCAAACCGTATTATGAGGCGGTTGCGGCCCTGCCGGACGACGGCATCCTACGAGTTGGGCTGGTAGGTCAGGCTAGAATCAAAACGGCGCCCCGTACCCTGGGACAACGTCTCTGGCGTTATGTGACGCGGACCTTTAACTTCGAGCTGTAAGTCCATTGGTGTGCTAGCATGCCGAAAGCGTACCGAGTTGAGTCTTGCTGGCCTTCATTGGCCGGAATTTCTAGAATGCCGATCTCGGCCATTCGATGACCCAGGAACTTTTCCCTGTGGTCGTACCGTAACCACGACCAAATGCTGCGGATCTTTTTGATGTCTAAACCTGCTACCACAAGTCGGCTCGGGAGACTCCTTCCCCGGGTGTTGTCCGTATTGTTGTTGTTGGCAATCGTCGTTGCGCTCTTTCCAGTGTTAATTGCCAAGACCGGTTTGCGGAACCACTGTTTGCAGTTTTGGGTTCCCCACGACGGACTGCGCCTCACAAGCGGTAGGGCTTCGATCGGTTGGTTCACGTCCCCGGTCATTTACGACCTACAACTCAGCGATGCATCGGGTCAACCATTGTTCACCGCCAACATGGTGAAGCTCGATCGCTCACCACTGGCTTTGTTGGGAAACGGGCGAAACTTGGGGACAGTTTCTGTCGAATCACCGGTGGTCTACCTTTGCGTTCGTCCCGATGGGAGTAATTGGCAAGACATTCTCCAGGCCGTGGAAAAGTTGCAAGATGAGTCGACCGCAAAGCAAGA
>JAKVCB010000339.1 GCA_022448345.1 Pirellulales bacterium | reverse complement strand
ATCCCACATCTCCAGCACTCTGGGAATAGTCGGACGAGTGCAAAGGCGGTCAGGCCGGCCGCCAGGCCCAACGCGGCACCCAGCGTGTTGACTCTGGGAACCAGCATGCCCAGCATTAATACCGCCAGCAAAAGGCCGAGGGTGGCGCCGGCGATCGACAACAGGATGTCGAACACGGGTGAGTTGATTAACGAGAGCAGGCAAGCGATTGTCGTCACGGCGGCGCCGAACAGCGTGGTCAGATAACGATTGACCGCGGTCCCCATTTCGCGGCCCCCCAGCCAGTCGGTGACCAACGTCGCGGTCATGCTGTTAATGCCACTGTCCAGGCTACTCATCGAAGCCGCGAACAGGCCTGCCAGGATAATGCCGGTCATGCCGTAACCGCCGGCGTAGTGAATCACAAAGTGTGGCAGCAATTGGTCCTTGCCAGCGCCGCTGGCGAGGTCGCGATAGATTTCCGGATGTGACTGCTGGTAATAGACGTAAAGTGCTGTACCCACCAGGAAGAAGAGCGTACAGGAAACGAAAGTGAAGACACCTTTGACGATCAACACCCGGCGTGCCTCCGCCACCGAATCAACAGTGACGTAACGCTGGAAGGCGCCGTAGGAGGCCAGTTGGCCTCCCATATAGACAAAAAAGCCGTAGGCGCAGGCCGAATACAGGTTCCGCTGCCCGAGGCCTCCGTCGAGACGAAACATTTCGAATTTACCGTCGGTCGTACCGGTCGCAAAGAAGGTGCCCAGCCCGCCGTCGATGTTGGCCACCAGCAGCGCAAACAAAAAGATCATTCCACCAAACAACGCAAAGGCCTGGATCGTGTCGGTCCAGATGACGGCTTTGACACCTCCCACCGCGGTATAGAAGGTGGCCAGGATGCCGACGATGGAAATCACCAGCAGTGTTTGCCCGGTCGATTGATTTTCCAGGACGACATCCAGGATCCGCGCTACGGCGAGCAGCATGGTGCCCATCCAACCGGCCGAGTAGGCCATAAAGATCAGGCTGGCGAATCGCCGTACGGCGCGGGCGAAACGACGTTCCAGGTATTCATAGAGACTGACAAATTGGAAACTCTTGTAGAACGGAATGAACCAAATGCACGTGATGGGGATGATGACGAAGGGGATGAAGAAGATGGCCAGCAACTGGTGGTAGTCCTCAAAGGCGCCCTCCGCGGGCAGCCCGACGAAGGAATTGGAACTGAAGGTCGTGGCGAAGAGGGACAAACCGACCGGAAGCCAGTGCATATTGCGGCCACCGAGGAAAAAGTCGTCGTTGTTTTTCTGTTTGTTAGAGAAAAAGAGTCCCAGCCCTACCACAAAAAGCAGGTAGCTGCAGCAGATCAACAGGTCGATGGTATGGATGTTTTGCACAGGGCGATCCGAGGCGCGAGTGAACTAGTTGGGTGGAATGTGCTTGGTGTGACTAAGGGCAGGCGTAATCGTTCGCCAGTGGTCAGGTGTTAGTGGTCAGGTGTTAGTGGTCAGGTGTTATGGTACACGCGTCTGGGCCAGTCGCCGAGGTAACGGCGAAGAAGACAACGTGGACACGCCCTGCTATGGCCCCTAAAATAGGTGGGTTGTCAGCGGGCTGCCGGCTCATCCGCAGACGCGTCTTTGCCGATAACCATCACGGGGACGGAAGGCACCAATGACGTTAGAACGCTTCGAGCAAGCGCGCTTCTTTCAGAGACGCACATTTTTGCGTGTGGGTGGCGTCAGCGCATTGGGGGTCGGGCTGCCCTGCGGGCTGCCATTACCGTCGGTGGCCGCCGCGGATGGTGGAGGGCGAGCCAAATCGGTGATCATGCTGTATATGATCGGTGGTCCGCCGCAACATGAAACCTTCGACATGAAGCCCGCAGCGGGCAGTAATATTCGTGGCGAATTCAAACCCATCTCCACAACGGTCCCCGGTTTTCAGGTTTGCGAATACCTGCCGCTGTTGGCGGCCGCAGCGAAAAAATATGCGGTAATTCGGTCGGTTCATCACGATCAGACGTTCCACGCTGCGGGCGTGCATTACAACCTGACAGGTTGGCAACATGCGCCACGTGCAGGCCAGCCATTCTTGAGCCGCCGGGATGCGCCGTCGGTGGGCGCAGTGCTGGAACAGCTGGAGGGGCGCGGTGCTGGTTTACCGAGGTCGATTCAATTGCCAGTGTACATAACGCAAGATGGTCCCGGGACGGAATGGGCGGGGCAGCATGCGGGCTTTCTGGGTGCCGGGTACGATCCGCTGATCATGGACTACAAGGGCGAGTTGCCCGGAACGTTGCCCGGGGATTTTGTTCCCGGTAAGCAAAATGGCGGTACCCGACTGGCGAGGCGTACGGAGTTGCTGCAGGCGTTAGATCGAAACAACGCCGTGAGCCATGAGCGGGAGGCTCGGCA
>JAKVCB010000338.1 GCA_022448345.1 Pirellulales bacterium | reverse complement strand
CGACCCCAGCGACGGTAACGCCTTCACCGCCGGCGTCATGTTCTGGGACAACTCGATGAAGGGCGGATCGGCCCACTTCTCCTGCTGTGCAAGCAGGATCGTTCCACTGAGGGTCAGGATGGCGATCGCCATGCCACCGGAGATCATTCTGGTTCTGGGGCGCATCTTTGTCCTTTGAGTAGGGCGTTCTGTTGCCTGGCAACCCGGCTGTCCACCGACACGGAACCACCGCTGCTCCTGCCGGGCGTCACAACGGTGCGAACGAGGAAGCGTGTGGCCTGCTGTCTTGAAGTCTGGTTCGTACGATTGTATTGCTGGCTACATCACTTCCGCAGGTGGGCGACGCGTGGCGGCGCCCGTTTGCACGCCAGTGGTGGCTTGTATACCGGGGTGCCGGCAACTTGTTCGGTCAGATCGGCGAGATCCGTATCTCCCCTGTGCGTCGCTGCGGCCGTTGAGGCGATTGGCTCCATCGCGGTCAGGTGACAGCGCCGAGTCAGTTCTTTTTTTGACGCTGTAAACTGGAACGGGTCACGACTTTTTCACCATTCTTGAATTGCACGGTTTGGACCAGAGTCGGCTTGTCGGGATTGGACCAGTCATTCACCTCGGTCTCTGTGAAATCACCTTTGGGACCAGTTCCCTTTTTTTGCCTCTCAACGATCACTCCAAACCGAGTCATCTTCTCGTCGTAGGTAGTCCCTTCATCTGTAACAGAATGTCCCAGCACTTCTTTGGTCCCTTCTTTCCAATAGACGATCCCGGCATAGGTGGTCGTGGGCTTGTCGTCCCCCTTTTTGGTGAGTGTATAAATCCAACGTGTCATCCGACCGGGAATGACCCAGTGAGTTGTACACCGAGTTGTGTAGGAAACGCCCTTTTCTGTTGAGATACCATCCCCTTCAAATGCACCCGTAAAGGTCCCAATCCAGCGTCCTTGCATCTTCTTGAAATCGTCCTGGGAAAACTCCTCCGCAGCGGTCGGTTGGGGGGTGCAGACAGACAGCAAACAGAGCGTGGCAGAGAGCGTAGTCATGCGCGTGAACATGGCGGGCATGCTCCTTTTCTGGCGGGCGGGTTGAGAAATCTTCTGGTTAAGTTGTCGACAGCGAGTCAGCTCTGCTCATGCCATTCAGGGGGCGGAACTGCGCATTGCCGTTAACAGTTTCGAATAATAGGACCTAGCGCGAGCCAGGCGTTCACGGACGCCCTGCGCACGCAAGGTTTCTTGGGACGTGAATTCTTCCTCGATTTTCCGGATGGCGTCCAATTGCTTTCCAATCAGTGCCGGCCCCTTGGTGGGCGACCAGGTCGGCCGGTCATCCACCACCAGGTAAATGGGCGTCGTATGCGCGAGGGCTCCGTTGGGACAGATTGTGTTGGCAGTGATCCAGCCGCTGGTCTCGATGGTGATTTCAAAGTCGAGCGTGAGATCGCCTGTCGTTGTTTTGTCCCGTGTGATACTTTGCAGCACGCCGTCACCCGAGACGATTTCCAGTCGGTTGGGAAGACCAATCGCCTGGTGGCCAGCGGCCCGGGCGTGGACTTTCAGCCGGTCACCGACTTGAGGCTTCAGTGCGCTACCGGGAATCTGGCCATCGACCGTAAGGAACAAAACGGGCCCGTTGCTGACGAAGGTGTTTCCCTGTCGCAGGCCCGCGAACCAGGCGTCGATATCAAGTTTCTTGCCAGCGGTGAAAACATAGGTACGGCATTCACCAATCGTCGATCCCCAGGGGATGTCACTGCCGGCGGCGGCGGTCAGACGAAACCCCAGGTTGAGATAGTCGTAATAGTCGGGTTGATTAATCTTGGCGAACTGTAGCAGCTCGATGAAGTCGAGTGCCTCCGTCGATACGTACCAGGGAAAGCCACGTGGGAGGTTGCAGCCATTCCAGGAGAAGTGCGCAAAACCGACCAGGGCACCTTCCTGGGAGTGGATGCGATTGAAAGCCAGGTCGTAAAAGTCGTAGGTCGACAAGTCACGCACCAGGCCGGTCGTGTTGAGGCCGATGATGTGGCCGAACGTACTGCGTGGTTCCTCCTGACCTGAGACCAGGCAGTAGTTTCCCCACTGCTCGCGAAACTCTTTGCCAAAACCGAGTTGCTTGAAGTCGGTCCCCTGGTGATGACCCATCTCCAGCACATTGACCACGTTCAGGTCTTCTGCTGCGGCGTAACGGAGCAGGAAATCGCGGTGTGATTTCTGTTGTGTTGGATGGTGCACATGCACATCGCCCGAGTACCACCCTAGCTGAGGAAGGTTAATCCAGCGATTCAGTTCAATGGTGTACGCGGCCGATTTCCCGGACACCACCGTGAAGTCCTTGTGGACCGGAATGAACTCCATTCCCCGGCTGACCGACAAGCGGTAGTTTCCCGGTTCGAGTGCCACACTAAATCGGGGTTTGG
>JAKVCB010000337.1 GCA_022448345.1 Pirellulales bacterium | reverse complement strand
CGCGATCGTGACATCGCTCAACGGGGCTAGTTGCTCGCCAGGATTACCGGCCTGGCAGCAGTGAATAGACGCGAAACGCTGCGACTGTCAGCGAGATCTGAGGGAGTCGGTCGTCTCCAGCAGCGCGCAGGCTCAGCAGGTGCTGGGATCGACCAGTGTCACCCCCGTCTACGAGCGGGGGGCCCCGCAACGCCAGCGGCAGGTTGATGGCGGACGGAGGGCCCCGGTTAGTTGATTTCCTGGTCTTAACTGTGCGGCCGTCCGGGCAGTCCCTGGCTTGGCAGGAGCAGAATTTCCCCTGGACACGGTTCCCCGATTCCGGCTACGCTCTTCCCCGCCTGACATTCCCTGCGATTTGAGGACGTTTCATCATGCGCACGCTTGTGACCATGTCCTGCCTGCTTGGCCTGCTGGTGACCGGTTCCCAGGCGGCTGATTTCCACGTCGATACTGACATTTACGTGGGTCAGGGCAAAAGTCCTGTGGCCAAGACTCTGACCGTCTTCCTCGATGGAAAAGTCTATGATTTTCTACTGACGGGGCCGCAGGAGATTACGATCTTTGAACCGACCGCCGGGGCGATTCATTTGATCGACCCACGCCGGAAGGTGCGGGCCACCTTGACGACCAGGCAGCTACAAGACCTACTGGCGCGGGTCAAAGTCGAGGCGATCCAAGCGAACAAACTGGCGGTCGTGAAGCCAGAGGTAAAATTTGAGTTTGATGCGAAGCAGAAGTCGGTAAGTCTGCTGACAGAGCGGATGCGTTATCACGTCAAAGGCAAGGAGCCTCGTTTCCCAGAGGCGGTAGCCCAGTACCGGGAATTTGCTGATTGGATTGCTCGTTTGAACGCGATACGGGATGGATTTCCACCGTTTATCCGCACCGAACTGAACCGCCAATTGGCAGAACGCGGGTGGTTGCCACAGGAAGTCGAACGCGTGGCGGAAGGCCGTCGTTCCAGTGGCAGGACACGAATCCGTTCACATCACATACCCTACTGGACACTGACGAAACAAAACCGCAAGCGGGTCACGCGTGCCAACGCACACCTGGTTGAGTTTGAGCTGGTTACGCTGGCGAATTATATGCGGGCGCGAAAAATCGCGTCTCGACCCCAGCAGACGCGCTAGTTGTGCGCAATTTCAGCAGCCGGTTGGTGGTTTCTCTGCGGAGCGCACTGCAGCGGGATCCCGGTTCTTCTTTGAGTCGTTTCCACAGACCATGGCGTTTGTTTTTCTGATGGCGCGCGAGGTTGCTGGTGCCCTGGTGGGGCAACCGTTAGGATGATGCCCGGGAGATGGTGCCGGTTTACCATCCGCGAGGGGTTAGAGGTTTTTCCAGTTGCCAGGAGGTGGGCTATGTTTGTGCTACGCGTTGTTTTGGTGGCGACGGTGCTGTTGTCGGGAGTCGCTGTGCGGGCAGCGGACTTCAAGGTCGTCAAGCAGGAGGATCGTGGTGTCAAAGTGACGCTGGCGGGAAAAACCTTTACTGAGTACCTGGTGAAATCTGGCCATAAACCGGTCTTATACCCGCTGATTGGTAGCGGCGGTGAAGAACTGACCCGTCGATACCCATTGCAAGAGGCGGTTGAAACCGAACGTTCGGATCATATTCACCATCGTTCCTTCTGGTTTACACACGGCGATGTCAACGGCATTGATTTCTGGGGTGAGAGTGAGAAGAGCGGCCATATTTTGCACCGTGAATTTCTTCAGGTGCGCGGGGGCCAGACGGCTCTGATTTCGACCCGCAATGACTGGGTCGATCCAGCCGGAGAGACGCACTGCTCCGATGTGCGCACATTGACGTTCGGTGCGGATCAAGAACGCCGTTGGGTCGATTTTGACATTACGATCACGGCGGCACGCGATGTTAAGTTTGGCGACACCAAAGAGGGGAGTTTTGGTGTCCGGCTGGCCGGCACTATGAAAGTGGACGCCAAGCTCGGTGGCAAAATCCTTAATAGTGAGGGGCAAACAGACAAAGGTGCCTGGGGCAAGGCGGCCAAGTGGGTTGATTATGTTGGGCCAGTTGGTGAGAAAACGGTAGGCGTGGCGATTCTCAATCACCCCAGCAGTTTCCGCTTTCCCACCCACTGGCATGTACGAACCTATGGCCTGTTCGCAGCGAACCCATTTGGCTTGCATCACTTTTACGGCGACAACAGTATTGATGGCGGGCACACGATGAAGAAGGGCGAGTCCTTCTCGCTCCATTATCGAGTTCTGCTGCACCAGGGTGACACAGCGGCCGGTAAAGTGGCCGAGGCGTTTGCCGAATACGCAAAGACCGATCGGCAAGTGGCTATGGATGCAGAGCAGCCCGCTCGTGCACGGCCATTGCTGGGGTTAGTGCGGCGCCTATTCGGGCGACTGGGCCAATAGCCGAGGGGGGGGCTGCTGCGGACTGCGGAACT
>JAKVCB010000336.1 GCA_022448345.1 Pirellulales bacterium | reverse complement strand
CAAGGCGGGGAACTTGCCTTCGATGCACATGAATGAACATGGGATCACGCTAAGGCACGGCAAACACAAAGGACGTCTGCTCCGCCCCACGCGTTGGTATGCAGGAAAGAATGAGCGTGCTCGCTGGCCCGATCACTACACAAACGCGATCTACAGCGATGACGGTGGAAAAACCTGGAAAACTAGTGACCCCTTTCCAGAGAATGGAACGGGAGAAGCAACTCTTGCTGAACTTGCAGATGGACGCATCTACTACAACTCGCGAGTCCATTGGCAGGAGCGTCCCAACAACACTCGTCGCCGCGCTGCCATCAGTGAAGATGGTGGCCAAACATGGAAAAACTGGACACTTGTTGAAACACTGCCTGACGGACACCAACACCGATCCTATGGCTGCATGGGTGGCCTTACCCGCTTGCCGGTGGCCGACCGCGACATTTTAATTTTCAGTAATATTGACACTGAACAACCCAAGCGAGAACGTGCTACGGTTTGGGCCAGTTTTGATGGTGGAAAAACATGGCCAGTCAAACGACTCATTTACGACGGGCCCAGCGGTTACTCATCCCTAGCAGCCGGACGTCCAGGAACGCCAAGCGAAGGACTAATCTTCCTCCATTTTGAGGGTGGCCCGAAAGGCGGCTCACAAGTTGCCCGATTTAATCTGGCATGGCTTTTAGAAGGTGAGTTGACTGGTGATGGTAAAATACCGGGGGACGTTGAATGACCCTCAAGTTCCCAACTTTTCAGCGGCAAATCCAACTCCAGATTTGCCTCCTTGGGGTAATAGGCATTTCGTGCAACTCGGAGTTGTTCCAATGCCGAGCTTCCCCAGTTGAAAACGACATCGAGTCACTCACCGACGAAGCATCGCAAACCACTCCCAACGTGTTGTTTCTTGCGGTTGATGACATGAAGGACTGGGTCGGCTGCCTCAAAGGTTATGAAGGGCAGGTACTAACACCCAATATTGATCGACTTGCCAAACGCGGAACGCTTTTTCGCAACGCACACTGCGCCTCGCCAAAATGCGCACCATCGAGAGCCGCCATCTTGACCGGCCTACGCTCTTCTACGACCGGCCTGTACGACAATGGGCATTGGTTACTGCCTAATTATCCTGACGTCGTTACCTTGCCTGGATATTTCCGCACTGCTGGATACGAAGTTGCAGGAGCAGGCAAGATTTTCCACCACACTGCCGGGAATCATCCACCCAACCAGTGGGACGATTTTCAACCAATCCGCTTTCGCAATGATCCATGGTTTCGAGGATCGCAAAAGAATTACCCTTGGTCAAAATCAGGCCCCAATCCCAAAGGCTTCCCTTTTAGCAAAGTTGTGGGACTAGGACACGAGAACGACTGGGGTTCACTTAAAATTGAAGCGGCTGAATACGATGATGCTCGCTCGACGCGATATGCGACCGACTTTTTGCAAGCCAAGCATGACGAGCCATTCTTTCTCGCTTGTGGCCTCTTTCGCCCGCATTTGCCATGGTACGTGCCTGCAGAGTATTTCGATCTTTATCCAATCAATGAGATTCAACTGCCACCAACACGCGACGATGATCTGGAAGACCTGCCGTTGGCGGGTTTGAAGCTTGCAAGGGATCGACGAAGTGATTGGAAAGCGATTAAGAGTCAGCAAAAGTGGAAACATGCGATCCAAGCGTATCTGGCAAGCATCAGCTATGCCGACAGACAATTGGGACGCGTTCTTTCGGCACTCGATGCAAGCCCTTACGCCGGGAATACGATCGTCGTGCTGTGGTCGGATCACGGCTGGCACCTCGGTTCCAAAGGTCATTGGCACAAATCAACGCTCTGGGAAGAAGCGACTCGCGTCCCCCTAATCATTGACGCGCCGGCACTCAAACCAGGCGTATGTGACGCTCCCGTGAGCTTGATTAGCATCTTTCCAACGCTACTAGATTTATGCGAACAAGCGATTCCAGATCATCTGGAAGGCCCGACCTTAGTCCCACTTCTAAAAGATCCCAAAACTCGTTGGCCAGAACCAGCCATTATTGAATTTCGACGCGGTAACGCAGCCGTACGCGATGCCCGTTATCGCTTCATTCGCTATTCTGACGGCGGCGAGGAACTTTACGATCATTCCACTGACCCTGCTGAATGGCACAATTTGGCTGATCGCCCACAATCGCAAAAGATCAAGAATCGATTGTCAAAATGGCTTCCAACAAAATGGGCCGATGCTGCAGCGACAAAATCACAGTTTGATTTTGATCCGGAAAAGTTTCAATGGACAAATCGAGCCACCGGGACGGTCACTCCCGGCACCGATACAACCCAAACCGTTCCAGAATGATTCGATCTTGTATTCAATGGTTACGTTAGACTGCGACCCCACTGCGACCCCACTGCAACCCCACTGCGACCCCAGAGTGATCAGAAGAGAAAATCA
>JAKVCB010000335.1 GCA_022448345.1 Pirellulales bacterium | reverse complement strand
AGCCCAAAGGCCCAAACTAACGGCGCTACCCGATCATGAGGTGCAAAACCATGTTCAACAGACAGGACATGGCGCAAACGAAACTGCATTTATCACACAGTATTCACTCGAGCAAAATGCCGATGCGGTCTTTTTCATCACGGGCTACCATCGCGGCTTCGACAATATACTCGCCCCGCCTAGCGAAAAACAGATACGTGACTTCGAAAAACGAAAAGCATCCCGAGACTATCAAGATCAACTGGCGGCGCATAAGCTGGAAGTGCCTCAGATGGAACGACGCGTCCAAGCCGAGCTTGCTAAAACCAACGCAGAGCGCGCAAAGAAAGGCCAACCGCCTCGGGTGCTCGGAAAACGCTACGGCGTCTATTCGGCAGCGGGCGAACTAGGCCTCAAATGGAATACGCGACATCCCGGCCACGGCCCAGGCCACCAGAACGTCGATGCTCGAGAGGTTTCAAAATACTTTAAGCAACTACTGGCAGCCCTTTACGAAGATCGAAATCTCACCCCACCGTCAATTAATGTCGTTCTGTTCCTCGCAGGTGACGAAGTATATAAGCCTGAATGGAAAAAACAACTCGATCAATATACCCGCTTCTTCAAGGGGAAGAACCGCATCATTCGCGGTGAAGATGAGATCAAAAACGCTCGCAGCTCCGAGCAAACAAAAAACTGAGGAGTCGCGGCTCCCTCTAGCTGTATCACTCTTCGCTCAATGAGAGCAGCAGCACCCCTGCCATTAAGGAGCAGCACACGAACCCGCGTGTCTGGACCCAAACCAAAGTCCGAGTAAGCGGTTCACAACAAAACCTCCCGGAAAGGCATCGTTCAGCTTCACAGCATCCAACTGCGATGTCACTGCACCCAAGGCTCCTCTATCAACATTCGACAAACTGCTTTGAACCTAAAAAGATGAGTTGAATGGCTCTCAAAAGTGGTGCCATCGGCCAAGTTGTTTTGACACAAACACTTGGAATGAGATCCGCCAGCACCGCTAATCGCTCAAATGGCGGAGTCGAAAACGGAGTCAATGACTCATCTTTGCCTTCACAAAGACAACAACCGCAGCCGCATGCTGGCTTAAAAGTGCAGTGGTCTGAAGACTGCGGACGTCTGAGCCGGATGGGGGGCTTGGCCTACTTCGCGCAGTTTTTGCAATCGACCGGAATGTTTGAGGTTTGAGGAACTTGTGGCGCATTGTCCGTTAAGCTACGAGAGTAACAATGCTCCGTCCAAGCGGGACGTACTGGGAACGATCCTGCTATCAGTTTTGCTAGGTCACACGCGCTACGCGCACATGGCCTGGCTCGCGGGTTCGCAGTTGGATGCGCAAATCCTAGGCATGTCGAAGATTCCTAGCGAAGACAGCATCCGTGGGGCACTGGGAAAACTGGCCGCGAACCAAGGACCGACGCAGCGTTGGCTGGAGGGTTGCTTTGATCGGCTCGGCGCAGGCTGCCTGGAAGAGCATTGGGTTCTGGATATCGACGTGACGGTCAAGCCGCTTTACGGCAAACAGCAAGGCGTGGTTGTTGGCTACAATCCAGCCAAGCCGGGTCGTACGTCCCAGTCACGCGTATCATAGTTTTTGGGTCGGTCACCTGCGATTGTGTCTTGGCGTTCAGATTCGTCCAGGCAACGAAACTGCTGGTTTGCATGGGCTCGGCCCCCTGATGCAGTGGCTCGATCGCACGCCCTGCGAGCGGTGGCCCGAGTTTGTGCGTGGGGACATCGGTTACGGAACCCAGACATGGATGCTCGAACTGGAATCGAAAGGAGTCCACTACCTGTTCAAACTCAGGCAGAGCGCAAAAGGTCAAAGAACTCGTCGCCTTTTGCGAGCTGGAGTCCGAGTGGCAGCAAGGTTTAGGAAAGTGGCAATACTGCGAAAGCCAGTTGCAACTCACCGGTTGGGATTGCCCACGCAGAGTCGTGATTTATCGCCGGGCGCATACAAGGAAAGCCCCACCTAAGAAGTCAGCCATAGCGCTGGAAGGATCGTGCGCACAGCAAGCTGAGTTTACCGATCTGGAACTGGTCGAAGACGCTGGCCTGACTTACAAATATTCCGTCTACGTGACCAATCTGGAGCGGAACGCCAGTCAGGTGCGCGGTCTTTACAACCCACGCGGGGATAACGAAAACTGCTACGACGAACTCAAAAACCACTGGGGCTGGGGCGGCTTCACGCTTCGCGATCTGGCTCGCAGCGAGCTGATGGCCAATCTGGCCGCACTGATCTACAACCTGTGGAGTGTTTACATCAAGCTGGTCGATCCGCTCGCAGCCAGAGAAGCGATCACCTCCAGGCCCATGTACCTGATGCATCCGGCTAAAGTCAGCACGCACCAAAGTCAGCGAACACTCACGATCTTCTGCGCCCATAGCGAAATGAAGCAGATACAGCAACGGCTCGAAGAAGCCGCTCA
>JAKVCB010000334.1 GCA_022448345.1 Pirellulales bacterium | reverse complement strand
CTACCGAATCCTGAGCTCTTGATAATGCGGTCCGCCGAGTCCGCACCGATGCCATCAAAAGTATTCACCAGAAACTGGCGGAGCGTGCGCGCATCGCTATGGCCCAGCAATTCAACCAGCACTTCGTGAGTTACTTTTTCAACACTATTACCACCACCGTAAGCCAGCGCAACTTCAATTTGAAACGGATTCCCTCGGTACACTGCCGGTGGTCGGGTAGCCGCCACATAAAACTCACCGGGTACAACGTGATGCAACCCCTTCAGTAACAAGTCCTCGCCGATGGGTGAAATGCAATCCGTCGCAGGATTACTAATCCGTGTCTGCTGAATCGCCTGATACAGAGCGTCCGCCTCGTCACGACCAATTTTTCGCGTGGAAGCCCTCGTGGTCAGATTCGCCGCCTCGCAAATCCGTCTGGCAACCGCCGCACTCACTCGGGAAAAAGACGTTGTCATGAACTGAGACAGCGTCACCGCCTTGCTGTCTTTCAGCATCGTAACCAAATGCCCCAGTTCTACTCCGTATGGATGCGGCTTGATTTCCTTGGGCTCGACAGGGAGCTCTGTTGTCGAACGTTCATATGTCCGGTCTTGCCCCTCCGGATCGACATAATGAAGTGTCACGTGAGGGTTCGCGATTGCAGTCTGCTGCAAGTACTCATCAACGCTGCCGCGACCTCGCAAAAATTTGGCTTCCAGCTCAATCGTCACTCGAGTCCCACTGCGCAGCTCCTTTGCCGTTTGCCCCTCCGGTGCCGCATAATGGGAAACCCATTCGATCCCATGGCGCTTCATATAAGCGCGCCCCTTCTCACCGGGAGGAATATCAACACCTTCGCCCCGGCCATTGTGAATCTCCGGTACGTTATGCTTGGTGTCAATTTCCACCTCGTAGTAGTGGGCCGGTTTTCGAACCGAAATTTTCGTAGTGATCTTGACTGGCTTTCCCGTGGTCAACTTGCCATACATGCCAGCAGCGCTGATTCCAATGCCCTGCTGCCCTCGGCTCATTCGCAGGCGGTGAAACTTGGAGCCGTAGAGTAGTTTCCCGAATATCAATGGCACCTGCCGCTTGACGATTCCGGGCCCGTTGTCCTGAATGGCAACGGTGTAACGTTTGCCTTTGGCGCATTCGATTCGAACCCAGATTTCTGGGACGATCCCCGCTTCTTCACAGGCATCCAGCGAATTATCGACTGCTTCCTTGACCGTCGTTAGCAATGCCTTGCGCGGGTTGTCAAAACCGAGTAAGTGACGATTCTTCGCAAAGAACTCGCTAACAGAAATATTGCGCTGCTGAGCAGCCATCGACTGCGCAGTAGTACGCCGCCTACGCCCCCCTGACTTAGCTACCCCAGGCTGCCCATTCTCTTTCTTTCGAGAACGCTTTCCCTTCGTCACTTGTGGGCTCAAACCGGGTACTCCTTTACCCTCAGTGTTGCGGTCAGTGTCTCTATCCACGAAAGAGGGCAGCACCGCCAGCGGGATACCAGCGCATGGCCCGTCTCTCTCTGGAATCGATTCCGTAAGGGGCGATTGTACCGATTCTAACGCCTCATATACAGGCGGTTTAACGCATCGCTGCCGGTCGAAGGGGCAAATTCAGCTGGCAGCCAAAGAAACACTCACCGCCAAAGCCGCCTCGGCCGAGATAACCTAATAGCATTCAAGTGCCCCATCTTACCAAGATGCGTCACATTACCCACAGTCAGCGAATCCATCACCAACCAACTACTCCCACAGATCCCTACAAGGGGCGATTCCTGTTTGCCCGCCCCTGACCAAACTAACCCCACTCCCAAGCACTACACGAAGGAACGTCAAAATGCTTCACAATTTACTCCGTTCGACCGCTGTCCTTTCCGTCATTCTGGCCAGCAACGCCATCGGCATTGGACCGGCCAACCAAACCCGCGCTGACGAACCAAGAAGGCTGTTCGCGCGCCGCGCCGCCCGCGCCGAAATGGTTGAGGCACAGCCTGTACAGTACGGACAGCCCGGCCTGTTCCACAATCACTACGTACCAGCAGGTAGTGGCCAATTCGCAACGCAACTCTACGTGGCGCCCCTGCCCGTTCCTACGAACGTTGGCCACACGTACTACACCTACCAGCCACTCCTCCCCCATGAACTGCTCTACGACCACCAACGCAGCTACCACCGCTATTCCAACGGCGGACGTGGTTTTAACCGCACCTCCGTCAAATGGTACAGCCCTCCTATGACCGGCATCCTCGACTTCATGCGTCAAAAATTGACGCGAGCTCGCTAAGGACCGAACCGATTACGCGGTAATATCACTCACCTGCGTCCTTCAACCAAATACCTTTAGAGCCAGACACAGGATTGTCGCCATGAAACGACTCGCCCTCTTCACAATCGTTGCCCTCTCTTTCGTGGGAACAAGTAACGAAACCCAGGCTGGCAAATTGCGAG
>JAKVCB010000333.1 GCA_022448345.1 Pirellulales bacterium | reverse complement strand
AGGAACCTTCGACTGGGCGTTGTAACAACCGACGTCGCCGTAACCCAGATCATCGGCCAGGATAAACACAATATTCGGCAATTTTGATGCGTTTGCTTGGCAGGACAGCGCTACCAGGAATAGTACAAGAGAAAACCAACACGCGTGCCGCTTCCACATATCACAGCTACTCACTTTCTGACATTTTCGTTCCATGCCTAGTTTGCTTGCTGAATCAATCGCTCCAGCCGCTTCACAATCGACGGTTCCGCAGCAGCCACGTTCTTCTGCTCACCAAGATCCGTTGCCAAATTGTATAGTTCCAGCGGCTTCTCAGCCCCGATACGAACCCCTTTCCAATTACCCTGCCGGATAGCTGTTTTAGTCACGCTACCCTTCTTAACTGACTGCCAGTAGAGATATCGATGTTGGCGCTGACCCTCTAGCCCCAACAATGCCGCTCGGTAAGAAATTCCATCGATGTCCTTCGGGACCGCCACACCGGCCAATTCGCAAGCCGTTGGCAAGAAGTCCCAAAACGCCGAAGGATGATGAGACACGGTACCTGGTGTGATCTGGCCGGGCCAACAGGCAATCATCGGAACTCGAATGCCACCCTCATAAAGGTCCCGCTTATAACCTCGCAATGGGCCGTTGGAATCAAAATACTCCATCTTGTGACCACCTTCCTGGTGTGGACCATTATCCGAGGTAAAAATAACCAAGGTTTTCCGTTCAATCCCGAGGTCTTTCAGCAACGCTACCAGCCGTCCGACATCACCGTCCAACCGACTGATCATGGCTGCAAATCCCTTCTCCGTGTCAGGCCAGTCACGGTTGGCGTACATCCCTAAATCCGGAACTTCCAATCCGTTGCCGGTCGCCCGGCCTCCTTCGTTATTGGCATGAGGGATCGTATAGTGGGCCTGAAGGCAAAACGGTCGCTCGGCATTCTGGCGAATAAAGTCAAAAGCCTGTTCTGTTAACAGGTCGTGTGAATAGGTGGTGCGTTTGACGGAAACTCGTTTCTGTTGTCCAACCACATTTCCCGACAGTGGAAACTTCTTTTCGTTCCGCCAAAGATACTCGGGGTAGAAGTTGTGCGCGTTCCCCTGATCCAAGTACCCAAACCAGAAATCAAATCCCTGCCGCGACGGTGCCCCAGTCGAATCCGGCCCCCCTAATGCCCATTTACCAACACCACCAGTTGCATACCCAGCCTTCTTCAATAGGGTCGTCACCGTTCGGGCGCCGACTGGCAACTGATACGGTGCGTTCGCACTGATGGCCGTGTGGCCACTGTGGCGACCGGTCAGTAACACCAACCGCGAAGGTCGACAGACGGTGTGGCCCGAATAATGATCGGTAAAGCGAATACCATCGCGTGCCAGCCGATCAATATGAGGCGTTTGAATTATTTTTTGTCCGTAGCAACCAAGGTCACCGTAACCGAGATCATCGACCATGATGTAGATGATATTGGGCTTCTCGGACACCTGGGCCTGAACACACAGCGTCCCTGACAAGATCAGGCAGCTAACCAGTCCAGCCACGATCAAGTCACGGGTGCAAAAAAGATTAACTCGCATCAACACTCGCCTCCCACAATTACTATCACTCATTGACCTGAATCCTATCCGTTTGTTTCCACGCCAGGAAACTGATAGTCACTGAACTGTTTCCTCAACGTGAGTTTGCTAATTTTCCCTGTGGCTGTTAGCGGTATCTCCTCTACGAAGACCACATCTTCTGGCAACCACCATTTAGCCACCTTACCACTCAAAAACGACTTAACTTCGTCACCCGTCAAACTGCCACCACTGCCGACCTTCACAACTAACAGTGGGCGTTCCTCCCATTTGGGGTGCGAAACTCCAATTACCGCTGCCAACTCGATCTGTTCATGCCCCATGGCAGCGTTCTCTAAATCGACTGAGCTAATCCACTCTCCGCCCGATTTAATTAAGTCCTTCGAACGATCCGTGATTTGCATATAGCCATACTGGTCAATCGTTGCCACATCCCCGGTATCAAACCAGCCATCTGCATCGACACAATCCTCGTGATCCCGAAAATAACGCTTCACTGTCCAAGGTCCACGTACCAACAACCGCCCAAACGTTGTCCCGTCATGAGGCAACTCTGCGCCATCCTCATCAACAATTTTCATTCCAACGCCAAACACCGGAGTCCCTTGTTTGAGCCTAATATCGAGCTGCTGATCATAGTCCAACTTTTTCATCGACGGTTTCAAGCGACAAATCGTTCCGATGGGACTCATTTCTGTCATACCCCAACCGTGAATCACGGTGACACCATACTGCTGATCGAAACTTTCAACGATACGGCGTGGCACAGCGGAACCGCCAACCATAATTTCCTCGAGGCAGGGGAGTTGCAGACCGTGTTCTTCCAGGTGACCAAGCAACATATTCCATACGGTTGGAACAGCAGCTGAAAAGGTCACT
>JAKVCB010000332.1 GCA_022448345.1 Pirellulales bacterium | reverse complement strand
GGTTTCCAGAAAACCACGGATCGCTACGCCTACACCGTAGCGCCTACCTCTCAGGATGGTGACACCGCCCGTGTCGACGATGGCTCTGGAGGCTTTGAAGCGGGAACGACTGGCACTCGCACCTCGATGCACAGCCCTATCATTCCCGATGACCAGTATGCTTCGTGGCAAAACACGGCGGCCAACCGGAAAGACTGGGCGGAAATGTTTTTCGGCGTTGGTAACGGTACTGTCAGCGGCAACCTGGCGATTCAAGGGTTTCAATTTACAGACTCGTCCTTTGCTGCGCCCAAAGCTCAGTTTGGGATCAGTCAGGGTTGGGTTCAAATTAACCATGATCTTGGCTTTGAAAATGTTCAAATGGAGGCAAAAGTAGGCTCTGCCTGGCATCGCTACGGTATGGCTGGTGTCTACGATGCGGGTGAATACGATACCTACCTCTTTGGTCGAACCCACTTGATGGGTGGCGATGTTCGGTTTGATATCGACCTGAATTCCTTCGTTTTAGGAGTGGAAGGCGGATTCGGTGTCCATAAGCCAGACTCCGAGATGTACAACCGAGCCAGGTTTACTCCGGCGGCACACGGGCATCTTTTCGCTGAGTTTGATGGCATTGATGTAAGCGCCCATGCCTTGCACGCCTGGGCCAGTGCCGATGTTGTTGGTGGCGTGGACGTGCTGGACCGAGATGGCAATCCTAACCCAACAGATTCAGTCTACGCGGCTCCTCTTTATCCGAGTGCCGGGCCAGGCTCGAACTGCGGTTATAATGACGGAGCTGGCAACACGGATAATGGCACCCCGCCAGGTATTCAGTGTGTGACAGATTTTGAGGGCTTTGCCGGTGGACCGGCGGGAAATCAGGGTGCTTTTGGCCCGGAGTACCCCACTGGTAAGCAGACGATTGTTGGCGCGGACGTACGCTTCGACTTTGGGCTTCTCGGTACACTCTATGCCGGTTATTCTCATCAGTTTTTGAGCAATGCTTTGACTGTATCGAATGCGATCGAGTCGATTCATTCTTTGGGAGCTGGAGAGTTCAAGTTGGGCGTGGTTGATAATTATCTGGAGTCGACCTTCTGCCCCGTGGACAGCGCACCCAACGAGAGCTGCTCGAATGGCGACGGTAATGTCGGGACAATTCTTGCCCAATACGAATTAGGTTTAGCCAACTTCGGCATGTTGCCAGGAGATATGGATCTTCGGATGAAGCTCTACGGCATGGCTAACTTCGTTTCGGTGAAGGGCGACGCTGTCGTGGATGCAAACGGCAATGTCATCTACTCGGGCGAGGACGCCTACCTGGCTGAAATTGCTGACGCAAATGGCGATGGCACCGTGACCGGTGAGGAAATGGATGCCGTGAAACAAGACGGTGTCAAAAAGATTAAATTTGGTCTGGATACTGAGTTCTTCCCCTTAGATTGGCTCAGTGCTGGTCTGCGCTTCGATCATCTTCGACCCAATAGCAAGGTGAGTCAGCAGAACTTCTCAGTGCTCTCGCCACGTATCACCTTACGTACGAAGATGGTCACCCATGAGACGATTACCTTACAGTATTCGCGTTACTTCTACGCTCAGCGAGAATGTAGCGTAGTTGATGGTGTGGCCGGATCAGCGACCGAGGGCACGACGTTTTACTCGAGCCCTGCTGACGACCCGTATCGCCAAGGTACGACCAACCCTGGACCAATTGATGCCAGCTCTAGAAAGGTATTGAACCCCAATACGGGGCTGCCGCTGGATGCCTATTGTGTGCAGCCACCCGCTTCGCCGTCGCCTCCGGACGGTTTCGGTTCTACTGCATCAAATCAACCTCCAGGTAATCGAGGCGCACCAACTCTGACTCCTGACGAGAATGTGATTAAGTTAGAAGCCAGCATCTGGTGGTAAAGCTTGAAGAAAAAGGGAATCTGTCGATTCCCTTTTTCTTTTTGAGTGTTTTTTCTCAAACTGGGTAATTTTTTCTTCGGACCTGCTGGAGAAACAAAGACATGCTAAGCCGCTTGCGCTCCTCATGTTCGGGGTTGTTGCGGAATCAAGATGCCACTTTGCTAATAAGAGCGGGTCGAATTGTGAGCACCGCTTCTTGTCTGCAAGTGGCGTCGAGGCTCGGCGCCTTTCTTTCATTATTACTCGTTATGAAATCGAAAATTTTCTTGTGCTTTCTGACTCTCGCTCTTAGTGCCGGTTGTGGTCCCCAGGTGAATGAATTGGGACAAACTCCCGATGAGGAGGCGGCTTATCAATGCAACCCCACTGGTGACCGTGTGGCAGACGACCTCGGGACGACTGTCGATGAGAACTTAGACGGATACCCTGATGTCGTCGGAAAGACGGAATCGGGTTTATCTTATGTCTATTGGATTGACGCCAACTTCGACGGCTATGGTGATTACCCAGGCTGGTCGCTGAATGACACCTGCGTTGTTGACGCTGTCGATCAGAATAT
>JAKVCB010000331.1 GCA_022448345.1 Pirellulales bacterium | reverse complement strand
AGTCCCTCAATTCCACTCTCTGTTCTCAGCTTAAGGATAACGTGGCGGACGAATGAACTCGAAAACAATCCCTCGACGAGAAGAAGGACGCTCGAGAGGGACATCCACGATGAGAATTTCATGGGAAACGATCTTCATGGATGGTGCCTCAGGAGACCGGGACTCTAAACGAATGAACCTGCCGTGGTTGGTATCAACTACCCTGGGTTTTATACTAGGGACACAATCAATGAAAGGACTAGTCATCAGGTGAGGAATTCCATGTTCGCAAAATTTTTAGGCAGTGCACTGGTGATTTTGATCGTCGGCTCCGGAGTGGCCGCCGAACCGCCCGGTCGATTCGAGTTCACGCGCATGGTCGCCCATTGGTCAAACTATCACCAACAAGATTATTTGGATTTTATTGAACAGGCCCAGCCAGACTTGGCCCAGGTGGGATTTTACGGAGCGCATTTCTGGAGCCTGGTACATACTGCGCAGTACTCCGGTTACCCCTCCCATTTCCCGGTCCGCGGATTAGAAGAATGTGGAAACTGGTTTCAACAGCGCAACCATGCGCTGCATCAGCGCGGCGTCAAGGTTGTGGGCCATTTCAACATCGAATTCCTGGTTGGTGATCCCGACAGCGACGAAGGTCCCCGGGGTTTCTTTCACTTTTATCGTGACCTGTGGGACGAGCAACAACTCGGTCCCAAACCTGTTTCCGACCCGCTCGATTTCCTGGAGAAGGATGTCCAGGGAAAACCCATCGTTTCGAACCAATACCGGCTGGGCGGGATGCGTGAATATTGGGCCTGCCTGCGAAACCCAAACTGGCAAAAGGTTCTTCAAGCCTGGGTCAAACATGGCGTCGAACGAGGACTGGACGGGTTCATTGTCAATTATTTCTATCGACACAATTGTCACTGTGACCACTGTCAGCACGGGTTTCGGCGTTACTTGTCTGGACGATTCACCCCACAGGAGTTGCAAGACCGATTCGCGATCCGGGACCTGAAAGACCACCGGTTTGATGAACTTGTCGCCTGGCACAGTCCCGAGGACAGTACGCCTCTCCGCCGTGAGATGTTGCGCTGGTCACAAATCTCAAACAAGCATGTGTTCGACAAAATTTTTGTCCACTTTGGCCGTTCCCTGAAACCCGATCTGATCGTTGCCCAGTGGAACCATCTGGGCAATCTGAGCCAGATCAGCGGAGACGAACGCTGCCTGCTGCCGGCCGGGCACTGGGGCCGCGACGAAGATTACCTCTGGTACAGCACTGGTGCCAGCGCGAACTACACCGACTTGCAGAACCGGTACCTTGGTGAAGGAACACTTCAAGCCCGCTACATTCGTGGTTCCTTCGACGACAAACCGTTCACCCTGGGCAAGTATGAGCATACGCGTATTCGGACCGCCATTGCGGAACTGTCCGCCAACGGTGGTGCCCCGATGGGATTCTACACTCGCTTTGGAAACCCGGCCGCTCGAGAAGTCATTGTCCGCTATTATCAGTTCCTGAAAAGGTTTGATGAAGTTTATCGCGGAAATCGGTCGCACGCAGAAGCCGTCCTGCTGTTTCCGCGTCGCGCGGTTCACGCTGGAAACCTCGCTCCCATGCAGGCCTTCCGTGAACTCGGCACCAAACTGCTCGACGAACACATACTGTTCGACGTTCTGCCGGACGACATTTCAACCCCCCGGAAACTGGCCGCCTATCGTCGCGTCTTCACCACGGATGATGCCGCCGAACAACTGCATTTGAGCAAAGCGTCGTTCAGTCAGTTCGATGCGCCTTACACGGTGCGCGTGTCTGCCAGCCGACCGGCGAAAGGAACCGACGTGGCGATTCACTTCGTGAATTACAACCGGGAAGAACCGTCTCCGAACAACAACGGTCAACCGAGCACCGGTGGTGGTATCACCGACGAGAAACCGCTGCCTGTCAAAACTATTCACACCAATTTCATCCTGCCGGTGGGCACAACCGTAGAAACCGTTGAAATGCTGACGCCAACTTCGAACGAGTCGTTGAACCTCCCTTTTACACAGATCGACAATCGCATCACATTCGACCTTTCCGAATTTTCGGTCTATTGTCTTGTCCTCATTCGATCCAAATAACAGCAGCCGCAGACTTGACCGCCACCAGCCCGACTGGCAAACTGCTGACTGACGAATCGCTTCGTGGTCGCGGCAGATCCCGGGGTTCGGCCCACACCCTATCGACCAGATACCCGGTGCAGGGTAATTTCCCTCCCAAACGGTCTATACCCGTTTTTTTCTACCTGGAGTAACAGTATGCTTCGCACGTTTAAACAACGACTCGCTGAGGATGGACTCGTTCCCGTGTTCGCCATGGGACGCGTCGTCCATCCCGTCGTGGTCGAAATGCACGGTCTGGCCGGGGGATATGCAGACTGATAGGAAATTTGATTTCCATCGACAGAACGAGAGGAACAATGATGAACTG
>JAKVCB010000330.1 GCA_022448345.1 Pirellulales bacterium | reverse complement strand
CACCAAATAGGGTTGAACCATTGTCCCAACCTCCAAGAACGGCCAACTGGTGTTTCAATTTGACCAGTGGCACAAGGGAAATCGATCGCAAATCCAAGAGTTGGCCTGCCAATTCTGATTGGTCTCATTTGGTTCCAATTCCAATGCAACAATCAAAAAGTTTCCGATTGAAGCCCCATTGCCCTAGAAATAGAAAGGCCTCGGAAGCCTTGAAGATCCAACTTTCGGCACTCATCCAGGGAAACTTCTCGTTTTAAAAGTACCCCCAATTTCAACATTTTTCCCAGAGTGGTTTCCGGAAGTCGCACAATGTCGCTTGGATTCAAGCCGCGAAGAATCAGGGTTCGATGCCACTTCTGGCGAAGGTGAATGAAGGGGTGGCATTGGTAAGTCCCACCTCGCAGTTCCGAATGTTGAAACATCTCGTGCCTGATGGAGCATTGGCGGCACCACACAATATCGGCCGAGGCCAGAACAAATCTGCTCGCTGGCTCCAAGTCGAATTCAAGGCTGACTGCACCTCCACAATCGAAGCAATGCAGAAATGGCTTCTGATCTTTGTTCAGCCAGTGCGCGTTGACGCCACGAAAATGATCGCCTTTGGAATTAAATCCTGTCTCATTTTCCATCATCGATCACGCTCCTGTAAATGTTGACATTGGCCGTGAAGCCAAAGGCACCACCCTCTGGAAATCTTTGCCAAGCTGGGACGCATGCGCTTTTGATTTTTTCTGTCCTCATCGACGCAATCCGCTTGAGGGTCATAAAGAGTAAGAGGCAAATTTGCGCACCACTCAGGATCTTTTCCTTCACGCATTCGTACTAAAAAATCGTTGTAGACATGCTCCAATCGACCGAAGGAATAGTGGCCCTTCGCAATGTCCAATTTCACGGAAATACCAAGCTCGACCTCAGCGATCGAGTGCAACTCTCGAATGGCCTCTCTCTCTGATGGTCCCGGAGAAGTCCCAGAAAGGCTGGGCGACTTTCTTTCCAGGAACAAAAAGGTACGGCGATACCAATCCAAGCCCGTCGTGGCTGGCAAACCTTCGGCAACTTGGTGATTTAGAAAATCCGCAGCCACAGCCAACTCCAAAAAGCAGCGTCGTGCCTCTATTGGATTGAGGTTCAAGACAATTCGACGATTGCCCATTTGCAACCAAAGCGGAAGCGGGTATTGGTCATCTGGATCCGGTTCGTATCCCCAATCGGTCATGCTTCACCTCGAATTGCATTGATCAAATGGGAGATGGACGATTCGTGCTTCGAAATACCAGTGGCCTCAAAGAGAAGACCTTCAATCACTTCGTTGATTTCTTCCTCGGTCTGCAGGCCGTAGCATCGGCGTGAGCCTCCGTACAACCGATTCGGTATGGCCGGATAAAAACCATAACGCCACCCAGAACCGTGTCTGCATTTTCTCAACCAACACAGCAGACCGCCAAATCCGTCGGGCTCGGCCCAGACCTGCCCTTGTTGGTGAGGTCCTTTGTACCTGCCAGTCGCCACGATGCCAGATCCAGGGCGCAGCAATCTCAGTTGTTCTTCCGAGGATCCTGTCAACTGAATATTGAACCCACGAACCGCACGTCGGCTTCCGTTGTGCCACTGGTCCCGCCCCCAATGGATCAGTTGCTGCAAATTTCCTGCGGAGCGACCTGTTCCCTGAAAAACAACACGGGACGACACTGACTTGTAATCGAAGAGAAGTTCTTGCAGCGTCCATTGCAGTGGCGGCCGATAGTCCAGCCGAAACTGCCTTTTGCGACTGACTTGAACCAACTGCGGTTCGTAGTTCCATTCGCACTTCCAAAGGTTCCAATGCCCAAGAGTGTGCTGCATCTTGCACTTTCCTTACAACCATGCACCACCCACGCAATCTCCGCCACGGGCCAACACAGCCCGCAGGGTGGATCGAAGAACGGAATTCGAGCGGCCCCGATTCGTTGCCCTTCGGCCACATCCCGGATATCTCTCCGGAGACCACCTTGCCCGAGGCGGGCAGGTTGGTGAGGGCAAATGCCCTGCTCGTGATGCTTGTCAGACGATTTTAGACTCTTTCCGGCCCTTTGACAAGTAAAAACAGCTCTTGAGACCCGATTTCCTCAGTTTACCTTGCCTTTTGTAAGGTGATTGTTAGGGTTTTGCCCATGCTCCCCACCCCCCCCAAAGCCCCCCCCCCAGGGGCGGGCCCGCTGTCCCCCCCCCAGCACGCGCGCACCCTGCACGCCCGCGCTCCTGGGGCGTCACCGCTGTCCCGCCCCCTGCTCGCTGGCACCGTGCAGGCCGGCTTTCCCTCGCCTGCCGACGATTACATGGAGCGCTCGCTCGACTTAAACGAAGAGCTCATCCATCGCCCCCACGCCACGTTTTTTCTCCGCGCGGCCGGACACTCCATGGTCGGTGCGGGCATCCACGACGGCGACCTGCTCATCGTGGATCGAGCCGCGACGCCCCAGCCTGGCCTGGTGGTCGTGGCCATCGTCGATGGTGACTTCAC
>JAKVCB010000033.1 GCA_022448345.1 Pirellulales bacterium | reverse complement strand
TATGGGTGAATCTTTCAAAGAAATGAACGGCCAAATCTTCTTCCCCCTTGCCGGCGGTGTACCACAGGACAGAGAATTCGGCTGCCCGTACCGTATCATGTTCGGGACCTTCCACAAAGAATCTTCCCGTGAGCGATTCGCCGGGCAAGTAGCGCCGATCGTCCGACGTGAGGCGAATGTGAATGTTGAGGCCAATCATGATAGGGGCTACACGTTTGTGGGCATGGTGGAGTTCGATGCCAGTTTTCCGGGTTCGGAAACTGTGTTTGTAGGGTAAACATAGATCGGGAATTTTCGTTCAAAGATGGCCCAGCGGGCTGCTTTTCCGGTCACAATCAGAAGCCAGTCGACCGAATTGTGTGGCGACACAAAGGAGTGCATCGCTGCGGTTGGGATCATAGCTTCCGTTTCAACGGCAAAGGGTTCGGAGGGCTTAATGTCGAATTTTCGTCTCCGGTAAAGAAGTTCCCGATGAACACGGGAGATTTCCGTGCGGGTGTCAGTGCCTTGTGCATAGGTTGCCTGCTCCTGGCAAACGATCACGACTTTCATCCATCGCATGTTGATCCGACCGGCCTGGGAGACTAGTAGGCGAAACGTTTCTCCAGCATGCAGCGGGTGGTGTGAGACTTCCAGGCGGGTTGCTCCAATTCCGGTGGTGATCCAGATTGCCCGCCCCAGTACCAAGAGCGTCCAAAAACCAGCCAGCACAAAAGGAACCATGAGCCACGTGAGAAGCCAGTTCGGGTCTCCCGAAACGTGGAGATCGATGACCTGATAAACAAACATGCCGACGAGTAGATTCCAGCAAATACAAATCAGCGTCATGCCCAGGAGCATCCACTTGGGAGAGGTATCGATGGGAAGCCGGTAGGCCAGTCGAACACCGGGACTGTCTACGACTCGGGAGATCGGTGGGATGGCCGGTAATGCGTGCAGAGACTTGTCGGAGGCAATTCGCTGTTCCAGGTCGGCTGCCTTTCGAGCTACGGCTGAACGCAACTCGGTTGATGTGTTACTGTGCCACATCAGTTCAACTAACCCAAGTCCTCCGTACAGCAATAGCGAGGCAGGGATGATTCCTACAAGCCATGGCAAGGGGGGGGCAATCGCCCCGACCATCAGCATGGCAATTCCATACGTACCTAAAAGAAGCAAGGCGGCAAACAGAACGGCTTCGCCCAGGGGGCCCAGCCAACGCACGCCAGTCCTGCGCTGCCCGCGCTTTTTCATAAACAACGGAATTCGCAGCGGCATGGAAGGCCACCTTGAGGGACGCGACCACGTCGATCCAAGATCGGCGCAGTCAGCAGTACGTTCAAATTGATGTTGATTGCATTTTGTACACCAAGAGCCGCTCTTGACCCGGCCTGTAAAAGGACAAATCAACAACTCCCAGGGCTTCGATTCTACCGTGTGCCCAATGCGGATACGACCCGAAGTGAGACCTCCAACCGGGATCCCGCTGGTGGCGACACGATTTTAGGGGGGGGCTGTCTGACTTACGCGTGTACAGCTTCCAGCTCGGATGTTTGGACCTGCGAGTCTGTTTGTCGGCCGGGCCGATAAAAACCAACGTTTTCCAAAGCCTTGTAGACCTCTTCGAGCGTTTTTTCACCAAAGTTTGAGATGCTCAATAAATCTTCACGGGTGCAATGCAGCAGATCGTTGACAGTAAAGACACCGCGCTCTTCAAGGCAGTTGGTGGTTCGGACCGCGAGGCCAATTTCGGCAGTGCTCATTTCGAGCCGCTCTTTCATATCCTGGGTAGCTTCGTAAGCGCGATTCAGAGGAACGCGAGACATGGCGGGCTCCTTCCCTTTGTCTGGAGGGTCGATAGGCGGGATGTAAGGCAGCTTACCAGTGTGCCTACAGGCAAACAGTGGTAAAACGTCCCAGAACTGCCTTCACGTTCCGGGCGAGTCTATCACAAAAGTACTTGCTCGTGACCCCCTTCCGGTTGAATTTTGGCTGGGGTGCCGCTAGCACATGGTGCATGGCAGCCAAGGGGTGTCTTGATCTATACTGGTGTATACCTGTGTCCAAGGAGTTTCTGTGAATTCACTTCTGGAAAATCTCACCGAACCGCAACGTGCAGCGGTCACGCACCGTGATGGTCCTCTTTTGATCCTTGCGGGACCCGGCAGCGGTAAGACCCGCGTTGTGACGCAGCGGATTGCATACCTTTTAGGCCAAGGGGTGGCTGCGAGCCAGGTTTTGGCGCTTACGTTCACCAACAAGGCCGCCGCTGAAATGCGGGCTCGAGTCGAACAACTTGTGGAGGGGCGGCAGGTCTGGCTAAGCACTTTCCATCGTTTTGGTGCCCGTATTTTGCGTGACTACAGCGATTATGTTGGCCTCTCGCCGAATTTTACCATCTACGATTCAAGTGACGCCAAGCAGACACTTCGTCGAGTAATTGAGGCTGAGAATGTCAAAGTTATGCACTACACCCCGGAGCGAATTGCGGCGGCCATCAGTTCGGCCAAGAATCGCCTCGTTACTCCGGCCGAATACCAGCCACGGCCGGGGCGACCGCTGAGCCAAATCGTGGGTGAGGTTTATCCGCTCTATCAAAAACGTCTGCTTGCCTCTTCGGCCGTCGATTTCGACGACCTGCTTTTGCACGTTGCCCAACTTTTGTACAAGCATCCTGAGATTCGTGCTGATCTGGACAGTCGCTATCGTTATATCCTGGTCGATGAGTACCAGGACACGAATCGGGCTCAATATGTTATTTTGCGTGCCATGTCGAAGGATTATCCAAACCTTGCGGTCACTGGCGATCCAGACCAGTCCATTTACCGATGGCGGGGGGCAGACATTAAAAATATTCTCGAGTTTGAAGCAGATTATCCTGCAGTTCACGTGGTGCGTTTGGAGCAAAATTACCGAAGTACCAAGAGGATTCTTCGCGTAGCGGATGAATTGATTTCGCACAACGTTCAGCGCAAGCAAAAGGCATTGCACACCGAAAATGATGAAGGAGAACCGGTACGTCTTACGGTCTATCCGGATCAGGATAGCGAGGCAGCAGGCATCGCGTTGGAGATCCAATCTGCAATCAATAAGCAGGGTTGCAGTCCGAGTGACTTCGCGATTTTTTACCGCATGAATGCTTTGTCGCGTTCACTGGAAAAGGCGCTCCGCGAAGCGGGCGTGCCCTTCCAAATGGTGCGAGGACAGGAATTTTACCAACGCAAGGAAATCAAGGACGTGTTGGCTTATTGCCAGCTTGTCAACAATCCTTTAGACGATATCGCGTTCGAACGTACGGTTAATACTCCTGCCCGAGGGATCGGAAAAAAAACACTCCAGCGACTTGGTGAGTACGCGTATCGTTTGGGGCTCCCGCTTCTGGGGGCAGCACGACAGGCAGCACAAATAGAATCGCTTCCGAAGCGGGCTGCAGTCCAGTTGGCCCGCTTTGTTGAAATTATCGATCGCATTTCTGCAGTGGCGCATCGCGATGTCGAAG
Source organism: Pirellulales bacterium (assembly GCA_022448345.1). GTDB lineage: Bacteria > Planctomycetota > Planctomycetia > Pirellulales > Lacipirellulaceae > JAKVCB01. Next base: position 26,377 of record JAKVCB010000033.1, on the reverse strand, counting down.
AAGTTGTAGGAACTGTGCTGGAAGAGTCGGGCTATCGCAAGTCTCTGGCTGAAAGTGAAAGCGAAGAGGACCAGAACCGGCTCGCAAACATTGAGGAATTGTTGACCGATGCCAGGCAGTTTGATGAGCAGGAGCACGATTCGGATATCGAGGGGGGGCAGCTTGAGGCATATCTGGAACGCACCTGGCTGGTTAATGATATTGACGACTGGGAATCGAATACCGAAAAGGTGACGCTGATGACTTTGCATGCCGCCAAAGGGTTGGAGTTTCCAGTCGTCTTCATGATCGCCCTTGAGCAGGGAGTGTTGCCCCATGAGCGGTCGAGTTCTGACCCCGACCAACTGGAAGAGGAGCGTCGCCTGACATTTGTTGGCATCACGCGAGCCCAACATCAGTTGCAGCTTAGTTATGCGGTTCGTCGTGATTACCGCGGTCAACGCCGCCTTACAATTCCTAGCCCGTTTTTGCTTGAAATGCCACGCGGCGAAATGGAACAAGTGCAACTTGCAACAAAAAGTTTTCCAGAGTCCATCGAAGAGGACTCCATGGAAGAGTTTGGGGATGATTTCTTCGAAACGGAGATTGACCAAAGGCACCCTAGTGAGTTGGAATCGGAGGCTTTGGCGGCAGGAGTCAATGCAAAACCGCCTGCACAAAAGCCTGTGGCCAATTCTGCCATCACCACGGCAGCTGCGTTGGCTGTTGGCCAAGAGCAACCGCTCGAGTCGGGATTGGCCGAACCGGCTGTCTCGCCCGATCTATTGACCCAGGGAATGGCTGTGGTACATCCAGACCATGGGCTGGGGAAAATTGTCGCCCTTTCGGGAGCCGGAAAAAACAGGCGGGCTACCGTGCGGTTTGTCACGGCAGGGCAGAAAAGATTTGTGATTGCGCACAGTCCTTTACGGCTGGCTTCCAAGTGAAGAAACTACAGAGGCGGTTTTTCCTTGGCCGCTGTTTCCCAGAGTGTTTCATTTTTTTTTGAATCCTATTTTATGGCAACCACCGCAGTCTCTTCGTTTGGTTTTGTTAGCTGTCAGCGAGGCGCTGAGTTTGCGGTCAAGCAAGAGATATTCGCGAGTGGTTTTGGGCTTCGGCTTGCCTTTTCACAGTCCGGTTTTGTCACGTTCAAAATCCCCACAGACTTTGGCGAGGATCGTTTCCTTAAGCACAAATGGGTTTTTGCCCGCACGCATGGCTTGTCTCTGGGGAAGGTTAAGGGAAATCAACTTCACAAACTTGCTGCCCGGTTGTGGCAGTTGCCGGCGGTTGTTGCGCAGAACGAGATGGGGGCTTTTCAGGATATTCACGTCTGGGAGCCTGATGCGGAGATACCGGGACGGAACTCGTTTGAACCTGGGATCTCGCCACTGGCAAGCACCATCGAAGAAGCGTTGCGACAACAGGGGCCTGTCAAGCTGCAGCAACCGCAGGCGACAACGTCCCGTACCTCACGCCTGCCGACCGGAAGAAACCAGCGAGTGCTGGACGTGGTTGTCGTTGAGCCGGGGCAGTGGTGGGTCAGTTGGCACCGTGCAGAACTTCCTCAACAACAATGGCCTGGTGGAATCGTGCCCGTAAAATGTCCGCCCCAGGCTGTGTCACGCGCTTACCTGAAAATGGAAGAAGCTTTACAGTGGTCGGCATTCCCATTTCAGAGCGGCGATGAATGGGTTGAGCTCGGCTGTTCTCCGGGGGGGTCCTGCCAGGCGTTGCTCGACCACGGTCAATTTGTCACCGGTATCGATCCTGCAGAGGTTGACCCGCTTCTGCTCGAGCGGACGAATTTTCGCCATCTTCGCAAGCGAACGGTCGAGGTGAGGCGGAGCGAATTTCGCGATGTTGATTGGCTGGCTGCGGATATGAATGTTGTGCCGGGCTACGCGCTTGATACGGTTGAGGCAATCGTTGCGCATCGACGCGTTTCCATTCGTGGCCTGATCTTGACCCTCAAGTTTCCGGATTGGAAGTTGGCGAAGGAACTTCCAGAGTATTTGTCAAGGATTCACAGTTGGGGTTATCGGGATCTTCGTGCCCGGCAACTTGCTCACAATGCGCGGGAAGTCTGTATTGTTGCGCTGCGGAGCCGGGACTTACGACGTTTCCGCCATTCATGAACAGGGATGGCGGGGGTATGTCTTCGCCGGCTGGATTCCAGTTGGCCGTTCTGCTGCCGGCTCCCATGGCCAGGGTCCGTTGGTCGTAAGACGAGTCTTTCGGGGGCTCACTTTGGGGGAACTCGCCTTATTCGGGGAATTTTGGCTCTAATTCTGATCTTCGGACTTCTGCGACGGCTCGTTAGAATCCACGCACGATCAGGTAAGGAGTGTCATGAATTTGCGATTATGTCAAGTTGCAGGGATCTTTGTGCTCGCCGCGGGTGGTGCTAGTTGTCGGGTTCTGCCCTCCTTTCCGGCCGCCCCGATTGAAGAGAAATCGAGTTCAGGTCAACTCGTCTTTCATAGCGACTTTCCCTTGCCAATGTCACATCGCCTGGTGCGTGACTTGGTGGCTGAAAGAGGCGACATTCAGAGGCTGCTTTTGTTGCCGATGACCGACGAGCCAATCCATGTCCACCTTTTTCACGATGGCCAAACCTATGCTGAATACGTGAAGGATCGTTTTCCAGATGTTCCTGAACGGCGAGCTTTTTTTGTAGAGAGCGACACGCGGCTGGTGGTTTATGCACACTGGAGCGATCACATTGCCGAGGATCTCCGCCATGAAGTCGCACATGGCTATTTGCATGCAGCTTTGGGAGACCTGCCTTTGTGGTTGGACGAAGGTTTGGCCGAGTACTTTGAGGTTTCTCGCAGTCAGCATGGATTTAATGAGCCTCACATGGAATTGTTGGTCGACTTGATGGCCAGCGAAAAATGGTATCCCGACTTGCAGCGGCTGGCGACGATTGAACAATTCTCTGCCTTGACGCAACAGGATTATGCCGAGGCCTGGGCCTGGGTTTACTTTCTATTGCAGACGACTCCCCAACACCGTGAACTGTTACAAACCTATCTGGGCGAATTGCAGCGTGACGGTCATGCTGAGCCGCTGTGGCGACGAATCATAAAGCTTCATATCGATCCGGCACAGAATCTGACCGAACACCTTCTCTCATTGCGTGGCGGAGCCTGAGAGCTTGGCAGTCATTCAGGAACCTAAAGAAGTACCGTTGCTGGTGGTCGATTCCTTGCGGAAAACGTAGCCGCAGTCCACCGCTTTGAACCCAAGTTCTCCATAGAGGGAAATTGCCGGGTGATTAAAGTGCATCGTTTGCGATTCAATCAACGTGATTCCTTGCAAAATAAGCTGTTTGAAAGCCTGGGTGAGGAGGGAGATTGCCAGTCCGCGACGACGATATTCAGGTTCGACATACAGGTCAGAAACGCCGGCTGTGCGAAGTCCCCAGCCAGAGGCGAGGGGTTCCACGTCCCAGAACCGTACCGATGCCACTTGGGGGCCTCCTCTCCCTTTGAGGAGGGCATACTCGATTCGATCCTGGCCACCCGTCGTGCAAGCTTCCCACCAGTTGTTTGAGGGAGGGGCCCATTTCTTGCAAAAAACAAATTCTCGGCGAAGTTGGCGCTGTTTTCGTGAGGGATCTGGCTTGAATGTGGCCAGGTTCCGCTGGAAGATGATAACCCGGTCGATTTCTTGATAACCAAAGGTGCGAACCCAATGGTCCAGGGGATCGCTTGAAAGGACGCCAGGTAATTCACTTCCACCGTAGAGCCCAAGATAAAACCCGTTAAGCGGGTAGATCCCGCCGGCATAGAGTACTTTGGCTCCCTTTTTCCGCAGGTACTGTTCGCCTTGTGCCAACAATGCCAGTGGCAGTTCTGAATCAGCATACTCGCTTCGCACCATCAGAAGTTGGGTTGCCCCGACTTCGGTACAGAGCCCGCTTTGCTGATCGTCCGGACCGAACGATGCATGGACAAAGCCGACCGGTTCCTCGTTGACAGTGCCTACAATCAAGCCGTGGCGGTCAAAGTACGGTTTCGAAAAGACGCGTTGTTCCAGCAGGGGTACGGAGACTGGTTGCAATACCCCACGTTGCGGCGGTTGTCCGCGCCAGATTGAGGCAAGCTGCGGTGGGTCTGAATTGCAGAAAGGGCGGAATTGGAACAACGTAACACGAAGCCTCGAAGACCGGATCGGAGGAATACCCATCGTAGCCGGCTTGTGCCATGTCGGGAAGCCATCCGTTGTTCCCTAAGCGGCTTGTTGACGTTTTTCTGCAATCCGTTGAACAACGCGGGCTGGCGGTTTGCCTTTCCAGCGGCGGTGAAGCCACCAATACTGCTCGGGTGACTTGGCGATGATCTTTTCCAGGCAACTCGTATACCATTGGGCAAAGAGGGGGATCGTGCTTAATTGGAAATCTTCGGCAAGCGGATCGATGATTTCCCAGGGACCGACCTCGTAATGCAAAGGTTTGCCCATGCGGCGGGCATAGCTGACCATGGTCGGCGCACCACTTCCCAGCGAAAAGACAGCGACCGCCTTGTGAGTCGAAGCCGCCTGGCCAAAGAAATCGACCCAACAGCCTTTTCGGCCTGCAGATTGATCGCCCAACAGCGTAAGAATGCCCCCATGTCGCAACAGTTTAGCAATCTGATCGCCACTTCCTTCTTTGGGCAGCATGAATTGCCCCGTGCGACCGCGGAAATCATTTATCCAGCGGTCAAGGTAGCGATTGTCGAGTTTGCGGGCTACCGTATAGGTTGGGAAGCCAAACAAGCCCATTAAGTAGCCCCCAAGTTCAAAATTCCCAAAGTGGGCAGAGATCAAGACCAGGGGGCGTCCACTGGTAAGGGTCCGCACAAAATTTTCAACTTGAAGAATATTGGAGTGCTCTTTCCAGTTCGTGCGATGAATTTTTCTTGGGGTGTGTGCGATTTCAGCTGCCATTAAGAACAGGTGTCGCCACATTTGCCAGGCGATAACCTGCCGCTGTCGATGGGTTAATTGTGGAAAAGCTTGTTGCAAGTTACCTTCGATTACCTGTCGACGAAGTTGAAGGACACGGGAGAAAAAAGTCGCTAGCAACTCTGCGCCTGCCTCGCAGGTCGATAACGGAATCGCTTGCACGATAGCAATCACCGAGCGGACAAAAATATAGACCGTGAAGTCGGCAATCTGACGGGGCACGAAAATCCTTTCTCACCGGGCTGGCTTTCTCACCGGGCTGGACGGAGGAACGATTGTGACAGAAGCCCCGCCAGGGGCGAAAGACCGATTTTGGCGGTATCATGAAGACCCATTTTTACCATCCCCTATTCCCGGCCACCTTGTTGAAATGTCCCACTATCAGCCAAAACTACATGTTGTCCTGCACCAACCCGAGATTCCGTACAACACCGGAAGCGTCGGCCGTACCTGTGTTGCCGTTGGGGCCAAGCTTTGGCTCGTGAGGCCGCTTGGCTTTCAGGTCGATGATTACCATCTCCGGCGGGCTGGGATGGACTACTGGCAACATTTGGAGTGGGAAACCGTGGACGATTGGGAAGCACTCGAAGAGACGCTGGCCCCGGGCCGAACCTGGTTTTTTACCAAAAAAGCAGAGCAGAATTATCTCGACGCTGAATTTCAGCCAGGAGATGCTTTGGTCTTCGGCAGTGAGTCCCAGGGGCTTCCCGGTTCAATCCTTGCCAAGTATGCAGATAAGACGGTGCGAATTTCTACACGTCCTCAGGTCCGAAGCCTCAACCTCTCCAACAGCGTTGCCGTAGCAACCTACGAAGCGCTGCGTCAGTGGGCAACGCCCTGATTCAGTAGACCCACCAAATCATTTCGATTTCCCCAGTTTCACGATTGCGGGTTGGCACCTGCCGGAGGGACGGAAACCGCTGGAAAACCGTGGGGGCCGATATTACATTCTGGAAGGGTTTTTGGGGGGCAACTCCCTGCGAGGGGCCCGATATCTGATGCTGGTACGGAACGAAATTGGGGGTTGTCGCCCGATAGGCGTAATTCGCTTGAAGATAGGGGAGGGAAGGTAACTCCGTATCTCCCGAGAACCGGGCATATTGTTGGAGATGCCGTTGCCAGCCGCCTGTCGGCAAACCGACCTGACCTTGCCCAAGTTGGCCTTGTACGTATCCTGGGCGGTAGGCCAGCCAGGGGTCAATCCGACTCGGATTGGTTTGTGCCTGGGCAGAGGCGGATTGGAAAAGAAGTTCCAGGGCGATCACAGCCAGGATCAGGGGAGTTTGATAGCGTTGCACCGTAGCAGCCTCGTTTGGATGAACAGCCTTGGATCAAGTGTCCCTTCTGGTAGTTTACCCCACCCATCGGCAGGAGTCAGGTTTTTTGGTGCTGTTGTTTGCGGTTTGCCGGAGGAGTGTCTTGGAGTTCTCTGGAGCGTGGGCCTTTTTTAGCCTCGCCGTTTGGAATACTTTCCCATTTTGTCCGGGAAAATGAGGGGAAATGGGTATGTCAGGCTGGGAGCCGCTGGGCGAGTTTAGCTTTTGAAGTTCAATTGACGGCCGACGGTTCAACCGTCACTATGGGCGGCATAAGGCCTCGGGACTTTTTGTGCGCAGGAGTTTCTTTGTCATGAGTTGGCATTCCGGACTGGATGATGTGGTAAGCGAGCAAGTGTCGCTTGCCGACCGAAATTGGTTAGGTGTGGGGGGAACCGCTGAGTTTTTTGCCCGGCCAACGGATGCTGAGCAACTTGTGACACTTGTGGAGCGGTGTCGCGAAAACGACCTCGCTGTACGAGTTTTGGGTGGCGGGTCAAACCTGCTGATCCGCGACGAGGGTGTTACGGGCGTAGTCATCAGTTTGGATCAAGGAGCGTTGGTTGAGAATCGAATCACTGCGAATACCATTACCAGTGGTGGTGGGGCCAAGTTGGCCCATCTCGTGAGCACTGCCGTCGGGGCAGGGCGAGCAGGACTTGAGTCACTTGTAGGAATTCCGGGCACGGTTGGTGGCGCCCTGCACGGCAATGCCGGAAACCATGGCGGTGACATCGGACAGTGGACATCCCAGGCGACCGTGCTGACCCGCAATGGCGAGTTGATCCAACGCCATCGGGAAGATCTCGTCTTCGCACATCGACAGTCAAGCCTGGATGAGTTGGCGATCGTTGAGGCACAATTCGCGCTCGAAGAAGAAGATCCAGCTGTATTGTCCAAGCGCATGCAAAAAAACTGGATCTCAACCAAAGCCAATCAGCCAATGTCCCATGAGAATACCCTTTGCCTCTTCAAGGATCCACGCGGAATTGGTGCTGAAAAAATTCTTGAGCAGGCTGGCCTGAAAGGGGCAGCGGCCGGGGGGGTTGAAGTCAGCAGTCGACATACAAATTTCGTCGTGGCCCATCCGGGTGCTACCAGCGACGATGTTTTCCGGTTAACGGACATGCTCCGAGAAAAAGTAGTCCAGACAGTAGGGGTTGAGTTGGAGTACCATTTCGAAATCTGGTAGCCACATCGCATGGAGGTCGTGGAGGTGATAACCAATGGTGGTCCTCAAGAAGCAAAAGCGTGGTAAGTTGGTTCGGCAAGCGAGTGGTTTGCTTCGTTGGCGACCTCGACTTGTGTTGGGGCTTGTCGTGGTGATAGCCCTCGGTTGGGCCGGGCATTACCTTTGGCAGCGCTATGTACCGGAGATAAGTCAACATCCACAGTACCTTCTCTCTGAGGATCGCATTGTCCTGCCCCCTGCGCCACCTTGTGTTCCTGCCGATCTTCGCAAGCAGGTGCTCCGCGATGCCGGGATGGTTGGCCAGTTGTCGTTGCTGGATAGCGGTAGTCTTCTGGAACGCATCAAAAATGCATTCGAGTTTCATCCCTGGGTTGAGTCGGTGCAAAGTGTCCGCAAGAGTCTACCTGCCACCATTGAAGTTCAGCTTGTTTATCGTACTCCCGTCGCTGCGATCGAAACGATCGATCAGCAGGGAGTCTCACTCTTGCCTGTGGATCAGGCCGGAGTCCGTTTGCCCGAGTCGGATCTTAGCGAGGCAGAGCGGTGTTATCTGCCGCGTATCTCTGGGGCCCTTGAGCGACCCATGATCGGGCAACCGTGGAGTGACCCGCGTGTTATATCGGGAGTGCGACTGGCTTGCAGGCTCGCTTCTGTGTGGCAGCCGCTCCGCCTGTTTGAAATCGTGCCACTTGCACCGGCAGAAAAAAAACATCTTGCCGTAGGGACGTCGTTTGCCATCCTTACCCAGGGGGGAACCCGCATTTTTTGGGGGGCAGCGCCCGGCGAAGAACCAAGTGGCGAATCCCCTTTCGATACCAAGCTCGAACGGCTTCGTAATTATGTGGTTCAGCACAACGATCTTCACACAATCGACGGGCCTGCAACGCTCGACGTTCGTAGCAAACTCCACATCCAGCCCCGTACGGCCAAGCAAAAAGAAGCGATTTTGTCAGCCAGGAAGGCTGATAACCAGTCGTTGCCCGACATGCCGCCGGTAGTTGCCACTAAAGCAGAAGAGGCAGAAACCGTCCGTTGACGTTGCGCCGAAAGTTGACTTGCCTGCGGAGGGGACCGTCCATTTTCTCGGGACACACCTTTTTTGGCGACACAGCTTTTTTGCCATAGAGATTCTAGCGGTGCAGTAGCGTGGGGCTGGGCTGGGCACCGGTCGAGTCAACGCTGAGCGACTCACTCAGCCTCTGGAAGATTCAGGGCCTCTGGAAGATTCGGGGGCGGCTCTACGTTAACCACTTCAAGACCGGCGGCTTGGTCTGCCTGCTGAAGTTGTTCGGCTAATTCTTCCCGTACGACGGCCAACTCCGACGGTGCGTCAATTCCAATTCGCACACCGCCTTGCGCAACCTTAACGATCGTGATCGCGATATCACCGCCGATCAAGATTCGTTCACCCACTTTGCGCGACAGAACTAACACATCCTTGTCCTCGGTGTTTTCGGGTCGTCCCAATTAGCTGACGTGGAACGCTACAACGAAGGTACCCAAACCGCCCGCACCGCGAAATCTGCAATCCGTCAGCTGACAGGCTAGTAGTTTATAGCCACGGTTGCAACTAGTTAGCCGACAATTATGGGAGGTTTTTTTGCTTTGGAGAAAGTTCCAGAAAACACCACGGCGGGAAAGATAGGAAAGGTGGGTAGACAGGCTATGGCTGGTATCGGGTGGGCAGGTTTGGGCTACAGGGCCGCATCCCTAGGTTTTGCCCCACATGGCAGCGGTTGTGAGAACTTCTGGAATCCCATTCGGCTTTAACGTTTTTCTTGCCGCCGTTTTTCTCGGAAACGACGAAGAGTTGGCGAAACCCCGGGGGCGGCCAACCGCCAATATTGACGAGAAGCGGTGCCTCCTCTGGTAAGCAGAGGGTTTTTGTGTCCAAAGTGGCGTAAATTACTTGGGGGGGGATTCTTTGGCCAGGCCGCTGATGGTTTTGAACACATTGGTGCCGGCCACCTGGCACCATTCAAACAGGGCTCCTTCGACGGTGGTGAGTGTCGCACCGCCACTTTCCATGCGGCGCAACGCGATATCGCGGTCGATTTCATGTCGGGATGCCACCGCGTCGACAGCCAAATAAACCTGATATCCATCTGCGATCAAATCGAACACCGTTTGTTGAACGCAGACGTGGGTTTCGATCCCACAAATCAACACGCGGTGGCGATTCTCGCCCCTCCAGCCGGCAAAAATTTCACCACATGCGCCACCGCTAAAAGCGAGTTTGCCTGGCCGATTCCCCAGGCGGCTGGCCAATTCCTCAACGGTATTTCCCAGCTTTTCCGGGTACTGTTCGGTGGCTGCGGTTGCCACGCCCAGGGCGGTAGCTCCATCGAGTAATCGTCGGCAATTCCACACGAGTTGGTCGCGTTGTCGAATGGCCGCAAGAAGGCGTTCCTGCATGTCGACCACCAGCAGGCCGGTGTCCTCGGCGTTCATCAACTCCGGGCTACGGGGTAGCGCTTCGTCTTCCGGCGGTAAGGGTTGGGCGGCGGTGGACATTCACAATAGAATACACCAACCGCAGACACGCGACTATTGGGTCCTTGCGGAGATTGCCAGTTGTTCGAGTCGCGCCTTTGCGCGTGGTAACGGTCCCCAAAGTTCCCCGAAGTACCCCTTGTTTGGGAGTGGGTTACTCCGCAAGAATAGAATTCCACCCAAGTTGCCAGTTAAGAGACAGTTGCCAGTAAGAAATTGCGTCGAAAGCTGTCAATCTCCTTCCATCCAGGGAAAATTCAACCACGATGAAAATTCGCTCAACCACGATTTTGACGGTCCGTCACCAGGACGTTGTGGCGATTGGCGGTGATGGCCAGGTAAGCCTGGGAGATACCGTGATCAAAGCCGACGCAGTAAAAATTCGTCGCTTGCTTGATGGGCAAGTTATCACAGGCTTTGCTGGTGGAACCGCCGACGCGTTTGCCCTGCTTGAACGGTTTGAGTCGAAACTCAAAGATCACCCGGCGAACATGCCGCGGGCAGCGACGGAGTTGGCCAAGGAGTGGCGAACCGATCGGGCGCTGCGGCGGCTGGAGGCGTTGATCACTGTTGTCGATGCACAGCACACATTGCTCATCTCTGGTACGGGTGATGTGATTCAGCCTACCGATGGTGTGCTGGGCATTGGATCGGGCGGAAATTATGCAGTGGCAGCTGCCCGGGCGCTGGTTGGCCACTCCACGTTGTCGGCTGCCGAGATTGTCAGGGCCAGCCTGGAAATTGCCGGCGACATTTGTGTTTATTCCAACGGTAACATCATCATCGAGGAATTAGCGTGCAAGAACTGACACCCCGGCAAATCGTTGAACATCTTGATCGGTATATTGTTGGTCAAGAGGATGCCAAACGTGCCGTCGCGATTGCAATTCGCAATCGCTGGCGTCGGCAGCAGTTGGATGATGAACTGCGCAAGGAAGTGGCCCCCAAGAATATTCTCATGATCGGTCCCACCGGTGTTGGGAAGACCGAGATTTCCCGCCGCCTGGCCGACCTTTCCGGTGCGCCCTTTATTAAGGTTGAGGCGAGTAAATATACCGAAGTTGGTTACTACGGACGTGATGTCGAAAGTATGGTTCGGGAGTTGGTCGAAAATGCTATCGGCCTGGTTCGTGATAAAGAGTTGGTTCGAGTCAAAGAGGAGGCCACGCATCGTGTTGACGAGCGTTTGCTGGATATGCTCGCGCCGCCTCCGGTCAGTTTTGAGGTGGGAGTTGATTCTCCCGATTCGCCCGAACGTTACGAGCGGACCCGCGAAAAAATGAAGGCGATGCTGCTAAGTGGTGAAATGGAAAACCGTTCTGTGGAGATTCAGATTGAGCAAAAAGCCCAGGCGATGATGATTCCCGGGTTAGGGCCGGGTGGAGATTCGGTCGATTTCGACATGCAGGGTATGCTGGAAAAAATTCTTCCAAAGTCCGTTTCTCGTCGTGAGATGACGGTTTCTGAGGCTCGCAAGGTAATTTTTGACCAGGAATGCGAAGCTCTCATTAACGAGGAAAAAGTCAACGCACAAGCGATTGAACTTGCCGAGGAGGTTGGCCTGATCTTTCTCGATGAAATTGACAAGGTTGTTGCTACCGAGGGGGGGCGTGGTGCCGACGTTTCGCGCCAGGGAGTGCAGCGAGATCTATTGCCAATTGTCGAGGGGACTACTGTACAAACTCGGTATGGGTATGTGCGTACGGACCACATCTTGTTTGTTGCCGCGGGGGCGTTCCACAAAGTCAGTCCCAGCGATCTAATGCCAGAGTTGCAAGGCCGGTTTCCGATTCGGGTTGAACTGAGTGATCTGACCAAGGATGACTTTATCCGGATTCTCACCGAACCGAAAGGATCTCTTACCAGGCAATATGCGGCGTTGATGAAGACCGAGCAGGTGGAACTGGAGTTTCTGCCCGATGCCATTGAGGAACTGGCAAGTTATGCTTTTGCGGTGAACCAGTCGACACAGAATATAGGCGCCCGACGGCTCTACACGATTATGGAGCGAATGCTCGACGAACTTTCGTTTGAAGCGCCCGACATGGGCCAGGGCGTTGTGAAAGTGAACGCGACCTATGTGCGTGAACGACTCGATTCGGTCGCCACAGATGAAGATCTCAGCAAGTTCATCTTGTGATGTGCGGACCTGTTGCAGTGCAAGGGTTAAGTGGTTTGCATTTCGCGGGCAACCCGTTCGACCACCGGTTGCATGGTCGCGCCGTATGCTGTGAAGGTAAACTGGCGCGATGTCTCGTCGAGAATCTCGATAGCAATTTCCAGCCGTTGGCGGGGTAATACGGGCGTCACCCGGTCAGCCCATTCGATCAGGCAGACTCCGCTGCCGAAGAAATACTCATCCGGACCGAGGTCGCAAAATTCATCGGCGTTGGGAAGCCGGTAGGTGTCGAAGTGGTAAACCGGCAGGCGACCTTCCAGGTATTCGTTCACCAACACGAAGGTGGGGCTGGTGACCACGTCGGCTGGCACGCCTAGCCCTTCGGCAGTTGCCTGGACGAATCTTGTTTTACCAGCCCCCAGCGGTCCCACTAGTGCTACGACTGAGCCGGGCTCCAGGGCTTTGGCGAGCGATCTTCCCAGATGGCAAGTGGCCTGTTCGTTTTCGACAGTCAAGGAAAAAGATTGCACAGCAGGTATTCGGCTTTCGTGATTTAGCGCGTTCTGCGCTGAGACTAGTGGTTTAACGACTTCCGCGATGAGGTTGACCGTGTAGCCATCCGGTTGGCGCAAGTGGAGCCAGCTTGCCATCGGCAGACCGCTGCCACAAGCCAGTTTGCGAAACCAGTTCGCCAATGTCGGTCAATCCGCATCCCAACGGGCCCTCGGCGAGCAGGTGGGCAGCTTCCTGGGGGGGGACGGCCAGCAGTAGCTCAAAATCTTCGCCGTCCGCCAGTGCGTGTTCAACAGGATTCTCCAGCAGGCGGGCTGCGGCGGAGATGGGTAGCCGGTCGAGGTCAATCGCTGCCCCGCAGCCACTTGAAGTGGCCAGCCGCGCGGCGTCGATGGCCAGTCCATCGCTGATGTCGAGGCCGGCGTGCAATTCGTAGGCCGCGTTCAGTTGGAGGGCCTCTTCGATTCGGGGAGTGAAATCGAACTGGTGTGCTGCAAGGCTTCCCCCGACTGTGCCTGTCACCAGCAGTCGGTCACCCGGTTGGCCGCCCGATCGGGTCAGGGGCCCTTCTCGGGTTACTGTTCCCAGGGCAGTGCCTGAGAGGACCAGCGGGCCATCGTGCAGGTTGGTATCGCCACCTGCAACTGGCACGTTGAACTGTTCGGCCAGGGGGAGCATTCCTTCGTACAGAGATTTTGCCAGTTCCAGCAATCCTTGCGGCCGGTCAGATTGAGAATGGTATTTGGCTGGCAGCCACCCAGCGGAGGACTGGGACGGCAGGGCGATCGCCATTACCACCGCCAGCGGCCGGGCAGCCATGGCGGCCAGGTCACTGAGGTTTACCGCCAGTGCTTTGCGGCCAATTCGTTGCGGGTCGACTTCCCCCAAGCGGAAATCAATCCCGTCGGAGAGCAGGTCAGTGGTGGCGACAATTTGCGCAGGGTTGATGTCGGTGGCAGTCGGGGCAAGCAGGGCCCCATCGTCACCCATCGGTAAGGTGAGATTTTTGCTCTGCGGCAACCGCTCGCTCAGCCAACGCACAAATTCAGCTTCGAATTCCTGACTCATTCTGTGAATCTACCCGACCTGGGCGGTTGTTGTCCCGGGGGGCCTGGATGCGAGGCTTGAACCTGGTTGGCCAACCGAATACGGAAGTTGATGGTTGGTCTTTGGGCCGGGGTGCCCAGACGGGCGATAAATCGCACACGATCTCCCGATTTGAGGAGTTCCCAATTGTCCGTTTCGAGTTGGTCATCTGCGAAAAACTGCAACCGGACTGGTTCGGGGGGCGAAGGGAGATCGAGCAAGACGACGTCGCCAGGATGCTTGGGCGGTTCAATAAGCGAGGCTTCCCAAATGGCCTCACCTACGACTCCTTCAGGGAATCCTTCCCTGGTCCTTGCGAGCATCGTTCGAAAATCTCCATTCGCCATCGACTCTATGAGCGTCCAGGTAAGTTCGATTTGCTGTCCGAATAAGCCAAGTTCCTTTAAATCGATCTCTGGCAATTGGCCAGCACTTTCGAGGACTTTGATCCGTCTTAGCAATTCCGGATAGCTTGTTCGCCAGGGGCTGCCATCCACAAGGTTTGGCTCTGCTGGAGGAGGGGCTTGCGTTCCACCCTGCCCAGGTTGGCCCGGGGTGTTGGATTGAAGCTGTTGGTCGTTGCGAAAACGGGGGTCTGTGACCAACTGGTCCCGTCCAATCCACTGGGTGCCGCCGTACGGATTTTCAGCTCCCTGCACAACGCCAGGTTCTGGTGGGACCCCCGGTCGAGGAGGAACTCCGGTTGCGGGGGGACTCGGTGTGGGGTTGCGGCCATTGTCAGTTCTTGGGTCAGGCACTGGTGGCCGGGGTGGACGATTTTCCTCGGGGAAGTTTTGATTTGGTACAAATCCAAATTCTCCTGCCTCTTCTTTTTCAAGAGCCGCTTGTTCGGCTGCCTCAAGTTCCTCCAGCAACTTGGGTTTAAAACGGGCAATGCGTTGCAGACGCGATTGCGACTGTTGGCTTAGCCTGGCAACCGGAACAGTAATTTCTCGCTGTACGCGGTCTTTGCCTTTTCCCTTTACCGCTTGGAGGGTCACCGATTCGAGGTTTTCTTCGTGCGAGACGTACTTGGCTTTTACGCGATGTTTTCCGGTGGTGTCGGTCCAGTCCTGAAGTTCAACGAGTGCCAGCCAACGTTTTGCATACAACTCCATCTTGTGATTTCCCGTTTTCTGGAGGCGCCGATAGAGTTGCTCTGCTTCGGTCAGTTCGCCGCAGAGCGGACGAGTGCCAAGTAGAACCAGGCCAATGGCGCTGAGGGAAAAGAGGGCGTAGCGCATGCTTTTTTGTGAAAAAGAGTTTTGCCGGAAAGAGGAGACCCTCAATTCTAGGCAGAGTTGGACCACTAATGCAACCAGTCTGTGCGTCGAAATCCCTTTGGTCGTGCTTGCTGCCGGCAAGCCGACTGTCGGTATGGGGTTGGCGCGACGGTTGGTCAACCGATTGCCATCGTCACAGTCTTGTTTTCTGTGTAGGCCTCAAGGCCCGCTTCACCCAGTTCGCGGCCGAGTCCCGACTGTTTGAAGCCACCAAAAGGAGCCGCTGCATCAAAGACGTCGTAGCAGTTGACCCAGACCGTGCCGGCTCGCACTTTACTCGCCAGGTGGTGCGCTTTACCAACGTCCCGGCTCCAGACCGCGGCAGCCAGGCCAAAATTTGTGTTGTTGGCACGACTGACGATCTCATCCATGCCCGAGAACTTAAGCGTGCTCATGACTGGGCCAAAGATTTCGTCCTGGGCAATGCGCATGTCATCCGTTACGCCTGCAAAAAGGGTGGGTTCGACAAAAAATCCCTGGTCCCCAAACCGTTTGCCGCCGGTCAGGCACTCGGCTCCATCTTCTTTGCCGTACTCGACGTACTTGAGGATTTTGTCGAACTGTGCCTGGTCAATTTGAGGGCCTTGTTCAGTGGCTGGATCGAACGGATCGCCGAGACGACGCTGCGAGTTCTTTGCTGCCAGTCGATGGATGAACTCGTCGTAAATAGGTTCTTCCACAAACACGCGGCTACCCGCGCAGCAGCACTGCCCCTGGTTGAAGTACAGCCCGAAATGGGCACCCTCGACCGCGGCTTCGAGATCGGCATCGGCGAATACAATATTTGGACTTTTGCCACCCAGTTCGAACGTGAGTCGCTTCATGGTCTCGGCGGCGTCCCGCTGGATGATCTTTGCCGTTGCCAACTCGCCGGTGAAGGCGACCTTGTCAACACCCGGGTGTTTTACGATCGCAGCTCCTGCCGTGGGGCCGTAGCCCGGGACCACGTTAATCACGCCATCGGGAATTCCTGCTTTTTGGGCCAGTCGTGCCATTCGTAGGCAAGAAAGGGGGGTTTGTTCGGCCGGTTTCATTACGATCGTACAGCCTGCGGCCAGGGCAGGGCCCCATTTCCAGGCAGCCATCAAGGCAGGGAAATTCCAGGGGATGATTTGGCCGACCACTCCTACCGGTTCGCGTCGCGTGTAACAAAAATAGTCACCGCGAATTGGGATTGTTTTTCCATGGATCTTGTCCGCCCAGCCGGCATAGTAACGAAGACAATCAATCACGAGCGGAATGTCGGCTGCCCGTGCATCCCCGATCGGCTTGCCATTGTCAAGCGTTTCAAGTGCTGCAAGTTCTTCGGATTCCTCTTCGATCAGGTCGGCCAGTCGATTCAAGAAATGGCCACGGTCGCGGGCATCAATCTTGGACCAGGGGCCTGTGTCAAAAGCCTCGCGAGCCGCCTCTACGGCCAGGTCAACATCCTCCTTGTCACCTTCGGCCACTTCGCAAATCACTTCCTCGGTGGCTGGGTGAATGGTTTCAAAGGTTTTTCCGCTTACCGCAGGGATCCACTTGCCACCGATAAAGCAGCTGGTTTGACGTACTTGGGGAGGGGCAATTCGTTCGGTGACTGTAGCCATCGGTGGGCTCCTTTTCTCCTGGAGAGTTGGCCGTGTTCAATTTGGGAGAGTGTGGTGTGTGTGCCGCCGGTTAAGTTGCGTATGCTGCCGGTTAAGTTGCGTATGCTGCCGGTTAAGTTGCGTATGCTGCCGGTTAAGTATCGAAGGGCCTGAAAAGTTTACCTGAGTCGCGGCTGTCAGTTGGTTGACGTTGTGGGCTGGCGATTAAAGTAGGGCACGTGATATTTTCGGAAGACTGTTTTGGGGAAGAGGTCCTCTTCCGCGGGTAAGCTTATGTTATCGAAGGGGATTGGGGCAAGCCGTAAATGTTCCAGGATTGATGTGTGAGGGTGCTTTGTGTAACCGGAAGATGACAGGATCCGATGGCCACCTTTCGTTGCCCAAGAATCTCTCGGAGAGACTTTCGAAAAGTCTTGGTGGGTATTCCGCAGATGGCTGGAAACCGAACGGCCTGGTATGGGGTTATGCCATCAGCGGGATTAGCTCAAATCGCACTCCGTCGAACAATCCCAGGTCGCTCAGCTTCAGTTCCGGGATGACCAAAAGAGCCATGAAAGCCAGGGTCATGTAGGGTGCTCTTAACTGCGAACCCAGTTGTTTTACCTGGGCTTCCAGGTTGGAGTAGGCGGTTCCCACTTCACGACAGGTTCCGGTTGCCATTAGCCCGGCAATGGGTAGTGGTAAAACTTTATTCAGGTGATCCCTTTGCGAGGCGACCGAAAGCCCGCCACGTTCACGCATGACACGGTTAACTGCCGTCGCAATATCGTCATCGCCAGCCCCCACGGCAACGATGTTGTGGGAGTCGTGGGCCACGCTCGAGGCGATCGCTCCACGGTGGAGTCCGAATCCCCGTACAAAGGCGACTCCCGCAGTCGCCGTTTGGTAGCGATTGATCACCACCAGTTTTAAAAGGTCTCGTTTGGTGTCGCTACGGACATAACCGTTAGTAACTGTTGCGGGAATTTCCTTGCGGCCGGTTATTAGTTGCCCATCGATCGCTTCGATGAGTTGGGTTTGCTCACCCGTTGCCGGTACGCCCAGCGATTCCGGTGAAATTTCTCGCGATGCGAACTGATTGACAACTTGGGGCGTGGTTCGCGGGATTGTTGTCTGGCCTTGTTCTGCAACCAGTTCTCCGTCGATCCATGTACGCAACACTTTGAAGCGGGTAAGCGAGTCGACCTCGATGAAATCGGCTGGGTCTCCCACGCGAAGTTGTCCAACTTCCAGTTGATAGTGCTCAATGGGAGTAATGCAAGCTGCCCGCAAGGCGTCGTAAACGTCGATCCCACGCCGGACGGCCTTGGCCACCAGAAGATTGATATGTCCTGCAAGGAGTTTGTCCGGATGCAAGTCGTCACTACAGAGCATCGTGTTGTCTGGATATTCACCAAGTAGCGTATAGAGGGCATCAAAGTTCCGGGCTGCCGACCCTTCGCGAATGGCAATTTTGCAGCCGGCCGCCAGTTTTTCCAGTGCTTCCTCTTTGGAGACACATTCGTGGTCGGTAGAGATGCCAGCTTCGATGTATCGCCGCGCTTCGTCACCACGGAGACCAGGGGCGTGACCATCGATCGGTTTTCCCCGTTGGTGAGCTGCCCGTAACTTGGCCAGGCAAGTGGGGTCGTCCTGCAAAACCCCAGGGTAGTTCATCATTTCGCTCAGGTAACCAATTCGCGGATCGTCGAGTAATGCTTCAACTTCAGCCACGTTGATTTCGGCACCAGCTGTTTCAAACGGTGTTGCGGGTACGCAGGATGGCGCGCCAAAGAAAATTTTCAAGGGGGACTGCTCTGCGTTTTTCAGCATGTACTGCACGCCCTCAACACCCAGTACGTTAGCAATCTCGTGGGGATCGCTTACTGTGGCCACCGTGCCGTGGAGTACGGCCTCGCGAGCAAATTCGGTGGGAACCAGCATTGAACTTTCGATGTGCACATGCGCATCGATAAAACCGGGTAGGATGAAGGAACCGGAAGTCTGGTTGGGACTGGGTTCAATGGCCCGGATCCGACCATTTTCGATCCTGAGGGTGGCCGGTTGAAACTGCTTGCCGTCGATGTCGACGAGGTTGGCGGTTAAACTGAAATTGCGGTCCATACATCTGAGGATAGCGAATCAATGGCTGGCCGTAATGGGGGGCACCGATGTTATGGCAATTACCGACGAATTCGTCGGTAATTGCTGGTAGCGACGAATTCGTCGACGGCGGTAACCAGGCAGACTTGTACTCCAGGCGGTGAATACTTAGGAAGAACTTTACAGATATAATGCGTAATGGCGTAAAATTGCGGGGCAGATCCTGCAAAGCTGGTTTGTTGCTGCCGGCGGCAGGACTTGCACCCCAGGGCAAAATTAATCCCTATGAAATTGCTGTTTGAAAAACGTCTTGTCTGGTCGCTGTGCCTCAGTGAATTGCTGCTATCGTTTTTTGTGTCAGCTCGTGCTGAAGAACCGGTCAATTTTGCTCTGCAGATCGCCCCAATTTTCGAACAGCACTGTGTGAAATGCCATGGAGCAGACAACAAGAAGGGAGATGTGTCTCTGGCAACGATCGAGGACCTTGAGGAAAATGGGTTTGTCATTGCTGGTGATCCCGAGGGGAGTTACCTGTTGGAATTGGTAACCGCTTCTTCAGATGGGGCGCCACCAAAAATGCCCAAGCAAAGTGAGCCGCTCTCGGAGGATGAGATAAAGATGCTGCGGAGGTGGGTGGCCGCGGGAGCAGAATGGCCGGAAGAAGTCGTTATAAAGAACAAATCGAAGGCAGACGAGTCGTGGTGGTCACTACAACCGCTGGCTGTCGCAGACCGTGAAAAGACGATCGACGATTTTCTGCGGTTCAAGCTGGTAGAGCACGGTTTGGACTTTAATCCGCAGGCTGACCGCCCAACTTTGATTCGGCGCGCTACTTATGATCTGCTTGGGGTTCCGCCAACTCCCGAGGAGGTAGAGGATTTCGTGAAGGATACGGATCCCCATGCCTACGAAAAACTAATTGACCAGTTGCTTGCATCACCCCACTATGGTGAACGTTGGGGACGTCACTGGCTGGACGTGGTCCGGTTTGGAGAAAGTGCCGGTTACGAGGTCAACGCCATCATTGACAATTTGTGGCCATTTCGGGATTACATAATCCAGTCGATCAACGAGGACAAGCCTTTTAATCAATTGATTCGCGAACATATTGCAGGGGACCTTCTTGGTAAGGACGATCCCGATGTTGCGGTGGGGTCAGCTTTTCTCGTGGCGGGGCCGTATGACAGTGTTGATAATCAAGATCCGGTACAGCAAGCACAGATTCGGGCCAACACCATTGATGAGATGATTCGGGCAACAGGCGAGGCTTTTCTGGGGATGACACTTGGTTGTGCGCGGTGTCACGATCACAAGTTCGACCCTGTTACACAACAAGATTATTACGGTCTCTACGCTACATTTGCTGGAGTACGGCATGATTCCGTACAGCTGGCGACTTCTGAAGTACGGGCTGAGCGGGCAAAAAAAATGGAACCTCTTCAGGAGCGTCGTCGGACGCTGCTGAAGATGCAGTCCGTGCTTCGGAAAGAGATTTTACAACGCGCCGAGAAACAGCGGGCAAAGTACGAATTGCAGTGGGTGCGACCTGCAGTAGATCCTACTGGAACCGAGGAGCATTTTGATCCAGTCGTGGCAAAGTACGTTCGGCTTGTCTGTGAATCGCAAAATGTAACGATTCAGGAGGCGGCAGGGTTTTCTATAGACGAATTTGAGGTGTGGTCGGTTGACCAGAGGACAGAGCATGGTGGTAACGCCAAAGTGCAACGGCCGCAGGCTGGTTTGGCCCAGAATGTGGCACTCGCGGCCAATGGTGGAAGGGCAACAGGTGATGCACGCAAGATTGAAGATTTTCCTGAAGCCTATGGCCCTCATCTTGCCATTGATGGCAAGCGGGATGCCCGATTTATTGCTGCAGGAACCGATCTTACGATCGAGTTGGCCCGGCCAACCCTGATTGACCGAGTAGTCTTTTCCAACGTCAAGCCCCAGGAAGCCTCCAAGCAAATCAAGTTTGTATTTGTTGCCGAGTATTGCATCGAAGTGTCGGTAGATGGTCAGACTTGGCGCGAAGTGGCCAACGGACGAGACAGAAAACCAATCGATCGAGAGGGGTATGTTGAGCAACGGTTGCTTCAAATGGAAAGCACTGCCCAGGAGCAGGGGGAGCAGGCCCGCTTGAAGGAGGAGCTTGGAGTGGTGGATCGGGAAATTGCCGAGCTTCCCGAGTTGCCATTGGTTTGGATTGGCCGACGCGTAGCCGCCGATGCAGAGGGCCCGTTTCATGTGTTCTTGGGGGGTAATCCCCAGAGAAAAGGTGCACAGGTTTTACCGGCGAGTCTGGCGGTGTTTGGGAATGGGGACGAAAAATCGGCGAGCAGGGGTCCGGCGGGCAAAGGTGCCCCCTACAGGCTCTCGAGCGATGCTGATGAAGGAGAACGTCGGACTGCGCTGGCCAACTGGCTTGTGGGTTCTGCAAGTCCACTCACGCTGCGGGTTCTTGCCAATCGTTTGTGGCACTATCACTTCGGAACGGGGATCGTCGATACTCCCAGCGACTTCGGTTACATGGGAGGAAATCCTGTGCATCCAGAATTGCTGGACTTTCTGGCAGCCGAATTGCAAAAAAACGGATGGTGCATCAAAGAAATGCATCGGCAGATCATGACTTCCGAAGCCTATCGGCAGTCTTCTGTGTTTCGTACCGACGCCGCACAGGTAGACGGCGATGCACGATTCTTGTGGCGATTCCCTCCGCGCCGACTATCGGCAGAGGAAATTCGTGACACGATGCTTCAGGTGAGTGGAAAACTCGATCGTGTTGTTTTTCGCCAGTCAGGAGAGAGGGAAGTGGGGTCCTCGCCTGGTGAATCATGTGGAGCTTCTCGGGACGGTGGCCCCGGTTTTCGGATGTACCACTATATGCGGGACAATGTCAGTACCTACGTACCGCTTGACAAGCATGGGCCGGAAACTTATCGACGAGCTGTTTATCATCAGAATGCTCGCGCTGCAGTGGTTGACCTGATGACCGATTTTGATCAGCCCGATTGTGCTTTTGCAGTGCCAAAACGGGTTGCGACGACTTCGCCGCTGCAGGCGCTGACTTTGTTGAATCATAGTTTTACACTCGACATGGCCACCGCGCTGGCCAAGCGACTCGGTAAGGATGCCGGTGACGATTTGGGAGGGCAGCTCGCCCGTCTTTTTCAGTTGTGCTATGGCCGGGTTCCTACAGATAGAGAGGTTGGGATTTGTCGAGAGTTTGTCGATGCGCAGGGGCTTGTGATGTTGTGCCGTGTGCTGCTGAATACCAATGAGATGATTTATGTCCGATAGCCAGGCTTTAAAGCTTTACCAGATGACGCGCAGATGTTTTCTCGGAAACGTCTATACCGGTATGTCGGGCATAGGCGCGATGCATCTTCTTTCGAGCGGGGTAGCGGGCGGACAGGAAGGGTGGCAATCTGGTTGTGGGAAAACCCATTACGCGGCGCCGGCAAAACGTGTGCTGCAAATATTCTGTCCTGGTGCTGCTTCACACATGGACTTGTGGGATTACAAGCCAGCGCTTGAAAAGTACCACGGAAAGCCTTTGCCGGGTGAAGAGGATTTGGTGTCGTTTCAGGGCAAGAATGGGAGTTTGATGAAAAGTCCGTGGCCCCTGGTTCCATCCGGGGAAAGTGGCAAGCGAATTAGTTCTCTACTGCCATGCATGGCCCGGCACGTCGATGACATTGCATTTGTCCATTCGATGCAGAGTCCTACCAACACGCACGGTCCAGGCTGTGTATTCGTGAGTACCGGACATCCGGTTGAAGGATTTCCGGCCGCTGGGGCATGGGCCAGTTATGCGCTGGGCAGTGAAAACGAAAACCTGCCAACCTATGTGGCTATTTCCGATATCCGTGGTGAACCTCCCAACGGCAAGGCCAACTGGTCCAACGGGTTTTTGTCGGCTCATCACCAGGCGGTGATGATGAGTGACCATCAACGGATTCGTAATCTGGCACGCCCCAACTCCGTGTCGGAATCGCAGGAGATGGCATCGAGCAAGCTGCTTGGGGAGCTTAATCATAGTTTTTCGGATGCTAACCCCGGTGAAAGTGACCTAAAGGCACGTATCGCTGCTTACGAGTTGGCTGCCCGCATGCAGTTGTCCGCTCCGGAAGTCTCCGACCTGTCACGCGAGACCATCGAGACCCACAACCTCTACGGTACAGAAGATAGAAATCCGCTGAAGGCTGCCTATGCCCGCAATTGCCTGCTGGCACGACGGTTGCTTGAGCGGAATGTTCGTTATGTCAACCTTTACTGCGGTTCGCGGGCGTCTGGTGTCGACGGACTTCTCAATTGGGATGCCCACGCGACGCTTAAGGCGGACTACGAGCGTCACTGTCCGATTTTCGATCAGCCTACCGCAGCGCTACTTACAGACCTGAAGCAGTCGGGGCTTCTCGACGAGACTTTGGTCTTGTGGACCACCGAGTTTGGCCGCATGCCAACCCATCAAGCTGGAACTGCCGGGCGTGATCATAATCCCGATGGATTTACGTGCTGGATGATGGGCGCAGGCGTGCAGGGAGGAGTCAGTTATGGCGCGACGGACGAGTTTGGACGTCGGGCAGAAGTCCATCCCACTACGGTCTGGGATTTCTATGCCACGGTCCTCCATTTACTCGGGTTCGATCACGAAAAATTGGTGTGGTACCACAACGGTCTTAATCGACGGTTGACCGACGTGCATGGGCATGTCCTTACGGACATCGTGGCCGGGTAACGGTCGTATTTTTTCTGGGCCCGCAGTCCACTTGTTGGCCCCAGCGGTTCGGTAACGCAGTTCAGTAAAAAGAAGTTACTGTCCTCGGTTCTTGAGGAATGCAATCAAGTCCGCAAGTTCCTGGAGGGTCAGCTGTTTGTCCAGTCCTGCAGGCATAATGGAAACGCGACTGGGATGGATCTCGTCGATGTCTTCTTTGGGCAGGCGGACTTCCTGGTCAGGGCCCGTAGCGAGCAGGAGCCCGGTCGCCGAATCATCACGAATCAACCCGTTGACCGCCTGGCCGCTGGTGGTGACCACGATCACCGGTTCGTAGTTGCGGACAAAGCTCAGGCTTGGAAAGACAACCGACTCCAACAAGTCCTGCCTGGTGCGAATGGTACCGATGCGGCTTAAATCGGGTCCCGTGGTTCCTCCCGCATGGCCGAGGCGGTGGCAGGCCGAGCAGAGTGCCTTGGAACTGTGAAATACAGCGTGGCCTCGGTGGATGTCACCGCCGGCGATCTGTGGTAACAAATCGGCAATCCGCTCTCTTTGCGATTCAAGGTCGATATTGACCAGCGCGTGCAACTGCTCGATACCCTCCTGGACGGATGGCCCATACTTGGCAAGAACCTCACGAAGCCTGTCAATCCGCAGAGCTGGCAATGCCGGAGACTGTTGGAGTGACGAAATGAGTTGCAGGCCCATGGGATCGTTGTTCCCGTGGATAAAAGGATCGAGTAGTTGGTTTAGCTCCAGTGGGCCGGTCCTTTCGATCAGTCCGCATACCTGGCGAAGCTGTTGGGATGACAGCCGGCTGCCGGAGATTGCCACAGCTGCTGCCTGCCGAAGGCTTGCTGGTGACGCGTCCGAAAAACCTGCAGACAACATGTTGAATTGGGCCGAGCTAAGCTGAGGTAACTGTCCCGAGATTACGGATAGGGCTTGAACTCGCGTTTCCCTGGGCAACTGATTGTCGTTGGCGGCGGCCAATAACGCGCGATCCAGATCTTGATCGCGTTCTTCCGGTGTGGGTAATTCTCGCACCGTTGCGATGGCCAACGGCAATAAGTCAGGATCGCGTTTTTGGGTGAGTTGCGCGAGGACATTTAGCCAGATGGAAGGAGGTTTCGTCGGCCTGGCACGGGCCATCGCCTGCAAGATCAGTTTGCGGCTTGCTAACGGGACCTTGTTTTGCGCAACGTTACTGGCCATGAGCGATTGAATTGTCGGGTGCGCGGCAAATTGGGCCAGGAGTATCTCCAGTGGTGGCGTGCTGCCAGGTTGACTGTCGTCCGTTTCCAGCAAAGGCCCGCTTGCCAGTTGGGTTTCAAGCCAGTCTGCCAGTTCTGGGCTCCAGTCGGGGTGACGTCGAATGAGCCAATCTGCGGCTTCTTTCAATGCGGCATTTGGTGATTCCAGCAGTGGCACCACACGGCCAGGCTGTAACAGGTTACCTGGGATCTGGTCCAGAGCAATCAGTGCCGCAGCCTGGGTTCCTGGGTGGCTGCTGGCGATACCGGCCTGCAGGCTTTCGGCATCGGCCAATTCAATCAATGCATAGGTGATCGAGTGCCTGAGGTCACGGTCGCCGGCGTCGGCAGCTGCTGCGAGTAGATCGGGTACCGCGTCCTGATTGCCAATCCTTCCCAGTGCCTCGGCCGCAATGCGACGATTGGCAGGCGTGTCGTCGCGCAGCATTTCAATCATTGAATGAAATGCCGCGAGATCACGATGCAAGCTGACGGCCTGCGCAGCGGTCTTGCGAACCTTCTCGTCTGAATGTTGTAGTAAACCGCGGATCAACTCCTGCGCTTTTGCATCTCTTATCTGCCCAAGGGCCCATACGCGGACGAGTGCCCCGGGTGGATCTTCGCCCAAACCGGTATCCGTTTCTTTTTCGAGACGATCCAGGAAGGGCCCCATTGCACTGGACGTTTGGCGGGCCACAAAGGCCCGCTTGGCACGTTCCCGCACATAGGGTCGCTTGTCAGCAAGGAGTCGCCAAAGCTGTTCTAGTTCGGCGTTGTCCCAGGAAATGCGTTTGCCGCGGGGGTCTTTCGGGATTTGCGATCCGGGTTTTCGCACACGGTAGATCCCGCCGAGGGCAGCTGCTTTTTCGAGTTGCGATGTGGGGCAGCAGATTTTGTACCAGCCTCCCGTATCGACGACGAGTAGGCTCCCGTCGGCGTCAGTCAGGATGTCGGTTGGGTGAAAATCAACGTCATGCGAAGTCACGAAGTTGTGGTTGGTTGTGCGCAGTGAGGCACCCTCTGCGTGCAGTACGTGGCGCGATACTCTGCGGAGGTTAAACTGGCAGGCAAACAGGTTGTCTCGGTAGTCGTCTCCCCAGGTTGTAAAATCGTACCGTTCCAGGCCGCAGGGTGCTGCAGCACCCATGTGGACCAGCACCGGGAGCAGGTTGCCGGTACGGGCATGATCTTCCAGGGCGTGATGGTCCTTGCCGTGAACTCCGCCGTAGATGGCGCGGGCTATTCCATCCCGTTTTCCATCTCCCGGATGTACCAGGAAAGTGGAAGTAAAAAAACGGTCGCCCGTTGGTGTGAACGCAATGTCGACCGGGTTGTCCATGCCACCGGTGGTTACCGGTTCAAAGTTGGATCCATCGGGTCGTGCGCGAAAGATGTGGGCGGCCTGTGTCTTCCATTCGCGTCCGTGGACAACGTGAGTTTGTTCAGCAAAAGCTCCTTTGCACCAGTAGATAAACCCGTCGGGTCCCAGGTAGGGGCCATGGAGGTCATTGGCGCAGTGGGTCACCGTTTTTCCCTCGAACCATTCTTCTCGCTGGTCAGCTACCCCGTCATCGTTGGTGTCGGTCAGCTTCCAGATGCTCGGGGGCGCGGCGACGTAAAGTGATCCGTCATAAAACATCGTGCCTTCGGGCAACATCAGGTCTCTGGCAAAAACTCGCGATTCATCAAAGCGTCCATCACCGTCGGTATCTTTCAGGCGGACAATACGGTGCGTGCGCTCGATGGTTTGCGTTTCTATGGGCTTGTTGCTGCCAGAAGAATCGCCTACGTAGAGC
>JAKVCB010000329.1 GCA_022448345.1 Pirellulales bacterium | reverse complement strand
GAGGGCGTCTAGCAGGTCTGGCAGCCTGGCTTGGGAAAGGTTGGCTGGTTTGATCGAGGGGGCAGTGGTCGAAATCCGCCAGATGCGTCCGTGGGCTTTGTCGCGAGTCGGGTGGCGGTAGGCATCATCCTGGTGGCAGGTGATCGGGTTGTACCAGTCAACTACGTAGATGGCTCCGTCCGGTCCCATTTTTACATCGACAGGTCGGAAGTTGCGATGGCGAGATTGCAACAGGTGGTCTTTCCACTGCAAGCTAAACCCGGCTCCGTCGTTGCTAACCGAAAATCGCTTGATGCGATTGGATTTGAAATCGCCAATCACGAAATCTCCGTGCATCGATTTGGGGAAGTGACGCCCATCGAGGTAACTGATACCGCAGTAGCCACCGGGCCTGCCAATGGTTCGCAGTCGTAACCGGTGGGTGCTGGGAATTTGACCGGGGGAAAGGTAAGTGACGCCACCTGCTCCGTCGATGGAAAAGATTTGCCCCCAGCGATCGAAAGCGACTCCCCAGGGATTTCCAGGTCCCATGAAGTCGTTTAGCAAGGGGTGCAATTGTTGGCGCCCGGGACGGTAGCGATAAAAACCTGCCTGGAATAGATTGCTCGCTCCCCAAGGGGTTTCCACGCGTGATTCACAGCCATCACCCTGGCCAAAGTAAAGTTCGCCGCCGGGACTCCAAATAAAGGAGTTAATGGTTTGGTGCGAGTCACCGTTTCCAAAGCCGCCCAACAGGACGCGGCGCTGGTCGGCTCGGCCATCGCCGTCGGTATCTTCAAGGAACAGGAGCTCAGTGTTCTGTCCGACATAAAGACCGCCTTCACCCCACTCCAGCCCAGTGGGGATGTTGAGACCGTCGGCAAAAACATGCGACTTGTCCGCCCGGCCGTCATGGTCGGTATCTTCGAGGCAGATAATCTTGTCGTTCGGCAGGTCGCCAGGGAAGACATGTGGATAGGTGGTTGTGACGGTCACGTACATCCGGCCGGCTGGATCCCAGCGGATGGCCAGAGGCGAGGTGAGGCCTTCTTTTTCAGAAGCAAATAGGTTGACCTGAAAACCATCGGGGACGGTAAAGGCAGCCAGTTCCTCCTTCACGTTGGCCTGCTTGTCCCCGTGCAGAACTTCGGGTGCAGGGCGCTCGGCCCCCGGATCGTCACCGCCACGGGCGATCTGCCAGGCACGTTCTTCTGCCTGCTCGATCAAGGGAAGCAGCTTCTTCCACTCTTCTTTGAACGGGATATAGTTGTCGCCACCGCGAGTAAATTGTCGGCGTGCATCATCACCGTAGAGTAATTTCCAGTTGGCCGGACGCCAGTAGTCGTACCACAGACGATGTTTTTCGATAACAGCTGGGAGTAGTCTTGCTAATTGTTTTTCCTCAGTGATGCGGATTCCTAGTTGTCGAGCAAACTCGCGTGCGATCGCTGGCTGAGCTGATGGCTTGATGTGCATGCCGTTGTCAGTTAATCCCTGCTTGGAGTTGGAAAACAGGTCGACCAGGATCAGTTTGCGGTCGGCGGCGATGGTTTTGATAGACTTGATATAAAGGGCCAGGTTGGCGTTATGGAGAGAGAGGTCTGGAGCGAGTGGATTCGCTGGTTTTTCAAATGGGGTCGGCGTGACCAGCACGATCCGCCGTGTCTGTTTGAGAAAGCTATCAATCAGTTCTTCGTAAGCCTTGGTAAATCGATCCAGTCCGGTTGGCCCTGCCATGGATTCCAACTGGCCGAACTGAGCAATGATGATGCTGGCGTCGACTCGTTTGAGTTGATCATTGCGTGAACCAAAACCATCTTTGCGCCAGCGTTCAATGACACTCCCTTGGCGGAAGACGGTGTCGGCTTCCCAGGCTAAGTCACGGAACTTAGGTCGCTGGGCGGCAAAGGCATGGGTCAGAATGCTCTCGAAGTGGCCGGTCTGTTGCAGGCGAACCATGTTGGTCCCGCCCATCAGGACGACAACTTCGTCTTGGCCCAATTGCAGGCGATCCTGCGCGGGGCAGAGAGATGACAAAAACAGCATTGTCGTTGCCAGTCCAAGGTTGGCGAGCGAACTGGGGTTCATGTGTGATCTTTCCTGGCTTGGTGAATACCAGTGGTGCCATAGGTTCGCTCATTCTACGGCCAGTTGGCACCGGTTGAAAGCAAACAGGATGCTGGAAAAGGTGACTTTTGTGAAGTGCGGAGGTAGTAGCCCCTTGTCCTACGGTGGTCGCCTCAAATTAACCCTTAGAATCGTTTCGAGATTTGTGGTTTACGTCTGCCTGAAAAGGTTTTTCGAGAGGTTCAACTTTACCGGCCTAATGGTTTGTGGGATCATAATAATGCCTGCCACGAGAGTGGAATGGGGATCAACAGATTGTCTTGATGGTTTGAAAGTCGTTTTATGTTGAGCTGGAAATTTAATCCTCGCTTTTGCCTGATTGCACTGGCTATCAGTGTCATGCCACTGCTTCAAGTGGTCGGTTGGGCTGCTGAACAAGCGCCAGAGAAATCGAAGCTGCT
>JAKVCB010000328.1 GCA_022448345.1 Pirellulales bacterium | reverse complement strand
CAACAGCAAGGGGATTGCCAAAGCGGCTGCAATCCAGAACCGCCGACGCATCTCGTTGAGTTCAGAATCTTCCTCCGCCGCCTCGCTCAACGGTGCATTCGGCTCGAGCGCCATGCCACACTTTGGACATGTGCCCGCATGGTCCTCGTGAACCTCTGGATGCATTGGACAGGTCCATTCGGCTGAGCCAGCACCTGTGAATGGTTCTGCTATTGCCACCATCGGCTCTAGCGCCATCCCACATTTCGGACACGCACCCGCATGACACTGACGCACCTCCGGGTGCATTGGGCAGGTGTATTCGCTGGAAGACAAATTTACGGGGGCTGGCGATGATGGCACAAGTGGCTCCGGCACGTCGCCTTTTTTTGAACAATCGGCCCCGTGTTCGTGGAGGACTTCCTCCGGATCAGAAGATGCCGCCGCCTCTGCGGAATCCACAGGCTCCAGCGCCATCCCGCATTTCGGACACGGGCCCGCATGGCATTGGCGAATCTCCGGGTGCATCGGACAGGTGTACGTGTGCTCTTGCGCATTTTGGGTCATGGCAGGCGGCCTGTTTGTGGGACCGAAGACTTCGAACCTAATCTATAGCTCAAACTATAGACGACCTTCCCTGGTGAGCACCACCGGCGGGGCAGGGCATACGGCCGTTTGCAGTGTGGGACGACCGGTCCGGCCAACTTCCTTCTGTTTACCCCTCGATCCAACCTCCGTGCTGACCCGGTGAGGTTCGCCGTGGTTTCGCAATTCAAATGACCCGTTTGTAGGCAAACGTCTGAACGGGAGGACCAACTCGGGTAGGCTGCCTTGGCCTTCGATGGGAAAGTTTGGGACCGGCGGGCAGTTTCCACAATACGTACGTCAGGTGCGCCCTTTGGCGATGTAGCATCAGCATGAATCTCCACCTGACTCTGCTTGGCGCTTCTGAACACCCAGGAGAAATATATCGGCCAAAGCCTCATAAATAGCTTTTGGACAAACACGGTGCGAGCATTCATAGGCAATGATAGCCGTCGCCAGAAGCGGAATCGTCATGAATCGGGCTCCGGTCATCTCCACCATGATCACCGCGCAAGTGATCGGGCTCTGCACCACGCCGGTGAAATAAGCCACCATAAAGAGCATCACAATGGAGGTGGGCTCCAAATGAGGGAAGAAAGTTAAAAACGCAGGCGTTAAAGTCTGCCCCAACCCTGCTCCTACTGAAAGGCTCGGATCAAAGAGCCCGCCGGGAATACCGCTGATCAGGCAAACAAAATTGGACACCGCCTTCAGCGGCGCATAATGCCAGGGATACTCTGCTCCGTCCATGAGGATCGATTGGGCTTGAGGAAAACCACCACCGTACGATTCGCCGCCGGAGATCAGTCCCACCACCGCCAGCGTTCCCCCTAATCCCAATGGCACCAGCACGCGGTGTCGCTTCAACAAAGGATTGATCACCCGCGTGGTCGCCACCACGGCACGCGCAAAGAGCCCACCCAATAGGCCACCAATCACACCAATGAAGGTGATCGAAATCCACTGTCCCACGGGCCAGGTCTCAACATTAAGATTGACCTCTCCATAAAACAAATAGTCCTTACCCCTGCCAAGGACCACAACCAGGCAGGCCAGCAGAACTGTTCTTATGATCGTGCCGATGTTGTTCTTCTCAAAGGAACGGCCAATTTCTTCGAGGGCAAAAATCGCGCCTGCGACCGGAGCATTAAAAGCAGCAGCAATACCTGCACCACCGCCCCCCAGGATTAAGCCGCGCTGGACCAGATTCTGCGGGAAACGTGTCATCTTGGTAATCAGATACATCATGCAGGCGCCCACATGCACACTTGGTCCCTCGCGACCAATCGTCATCCCGGTAAACAGACCTAATACCAATAACACCGTTTTGCCTATCGCAATCCGCCACGAGAGCATTTGCGTCCTTATGGGGCCATCCTCTGTTTTCAGGGCAGCGATCGCTTGAGGAATTCCGGTCCCTTCGGTGCCGGGGAAATAGCGAATTCGGAGTTGGAGAATGACCAGCATCCCAAGGGTAATCACCACCATGGGAAATACCGCGTGGGTCACCGACGGGGGAAGAAACCACACTCCGTCGGTAGGATAAGGAATTTTACAGAGCTGTCCAAACCAGTCGTTGCCGGTTTCTTCAGCAAACCAGAAAAACCACGCCACGCAGCCGGTCGCAGCGGCAGCGGCAATAAAAAGTCCATGCTGAATCCAGGTCTGCAGGCGTGATACCTGCCAACAGGCCCCGTTTTCCGCTGCGCATTGTTCGGGTTGATCAAGGTTCTCAGGCATCCACAAAACCTCCGCCGGGGTACACCCTTACCTGATCCTGCATGCAGGAGAGGCCGAAACATTTCCAGAACTGGCTTAAGGTAACTGCCGGCCTACAAAATCTCAAGTACAACACGAGTCCGCAACGCCCAAGGGCGAAAAAAGTCCGTTCTGCTGAGGTTCTTTTGAGGCATAGGTCTCCTCTGTTTGTTGCCGTAGGCCAAAAGAAATAC
>JAKVCB010000327.1 GCA_022448345.1 Pirellulales bacterium | reverse complement strand
GTCCTGTTACCCCTTAGGCTCAGACGCCAGATAGGCCTCCAGCTCAACTAGCAGCGGATCGATCGTTTCGGCTTGAATTTGCCGGGACGGAATCCAGTCAAACCATTGATAGTCCGGGTGTTCGGTCACTTTGATATTCACATCGCGCACCAGGTAGGCCAGGAAAATAACCAGCGTTTTTTGACGGACTTTTCCTTTTTTCTTGCTGACGACCGGGTATTGAGTAGTGAATCGAAAGGCATGATCGATTTCGATGTCGTTGGAGGTAATTGAGGTCTCTTCTTCGAGTTCACGCAATGCGCATTGGAGTTCGGTTTCACCTGGGTCAACATGGCCTTTGGGGAGGTCCCAGCGATCTGTGTGCCGCATGAGCAGGAAGTCTGAGACAGGCTGGCCGCGCACAATCAGGAATCCACACGATTTGACTTGAGACATATCAGGATTGGCTGTGGTGGTGCCTGTCAAACAAAAGAGGTGGGAAAGTGTGTCGAGCTTCGTGGCTCGGCTGGCAGCCGTGGCCTGTCTACTCGATCCCGGTCTACTTGATCGGTGTGCCGAACGAGAAGGGCCCCAGGTAGTCCGCACGACGCGTGTCGTGCAGGTGCGGATCTTCAGTTCATGACGCCTTTATTTTCCTTTTTTGTTTTTCCTTTATTATATGGTCTGGTAATGCACGGCAAGGGTGCCTCAGGAGACAAGCATTTAGCATGAAAATCTACACGCGTACCGGGGATAAGGGCGAAACAGGTTTGTTTGGGGGGCCTCGTGTGCTGAAAGACGATGTCCGAATCGAGGCATACGGTACGATCGATGAGTTGAACGCGGTGGTCGGATGTGCCCGCCACGAGCTGCCAGCGGACTGGAGCGATTTGCTTGGTCAAATACAGCATGATCTATTTTCGCTGGGGGCTGAACTTGCCACACCGGATCCCACAGCCCACAACACTGCCCTGGTGGGCGATGCTCAAGTTGAGTCTCTGGAACAGGCAATTGACCAGGCCTCGCAAGATTTGCCTCCGCTGCAGCAATTCATTCTGCCTGCGGGTAGTCGGGGGGTGAGCCTGCTGCATTTGGCTCGCGCTGTTTGCCGTCGCGGTGAGCGCCGGCTGGTGACTTTGGCCAGTAACGCCCAGTCCCCGGTTTCAGCTGTTTTGCTGCGGTATGTGAACCGATTGAGTGATTTACTGTTTGTTTTGGCGCGGGCGGTTACTTACGCTGAGGGCCGTGAGGATGTCGGTTGGGTCAAGCCGACAGAAACGCGACGCTGATGGTAGCACGATCGAGCTTTACTTCCGGTCAAGGGATAGGTAACTTTTCCCAATATGCGTCGTAGCCATCAGGTTGCGCATGGCGAATCTCACCTGCGCGGTTGTCGGGTCGAACTCGTTGTCTCGGTATTGGACGAAGGAATATGCGACCACGGCCAATATGGCGAAGGAATTGCTAGATGAAGAAAGTCGAAGCCATTGTCAGGCATTTCAAGCTGGAAGATGTCAAGAACGCATTGAACGATCAAGGCATTCATGGCATGACGGTGACTGAGGTCCGAGGATTTGGTCGACAAAAGGGCCACACGGAGATGTATCGCGGGACCGAATATGCGGTCGATTTTGTTCCCAAGGTGAAGATTGAAGTAACGTGTTCGGACACCGCTTTGCAGTCGGTGATCGATACGATTTTGCGGACTGCTCAGACAGGGCAAATTGGTGACGGCAAAATCTTCGTTGCAGACCTTCACGAAGCGATCCGCATCCGTACCGGTGAAACAGGCGAGGAAGCGCTCTGACCAGGGCTCGCAGAAGGTGGTTTGCGACGTCTAGTTTACCAGACTCGTGTGGAATGCACGCTGGGCACGGTCAGGGGCCAGCGGCGGCCCCTGCAATGAACGCAGCAACACCCATCGTTGTGATTGCCTTGCAGGCTTGCTGATTTGCGTTTCTCCTATGTGGGGCAATGCGCGTCAGGGCCTGCGGTTTTTCCCGATAGGCCCTGATTGATGGCCGCGAGAAACTGGCAAGTTTTGTCTCTGGGTGTGCTGGGTAAGGAATGTTTTTTGAGATGGCTGTCTGTCCTGTTCAGGCTGTGGCCATTTGCGTGGTGGCAGGATCGACCGAGCGGGCTGACTTGCTGACAGGGCCTCGCTGGATTCAGCGAGGTCCGTCGGGGCACGGCAAATGACTTCAGGTATCATTATTTTGGTTAGCCTTTAACCGGGCATCTCGCAGCGTCGCCAGATTGCCCCCATCCAGTTGGGTTCGTGGCGGTGTCTGCGGATTGCTCGACGGACGCGCGCATGTCTACAGGATTACGCTTACGGCCCGCGGTATTGGCTGCTCGTGAAGAGCTGGCAGAGGGGCGGGAGAAGCTGCGCAGGCAGCATCAGCGTGGGTCGCCAGGTGTCCAGTTGTGTGCCCGTCTCACCGACCTGTTTGATGGAGTGGTGTTGAAGCTATACCGGGCAGCGGTCGAGGATCTGGAAGGCGATCCAACCGAATTTGGAACAGTTCTGGTAGCGCACGGC
>JAKVCB010000326.1 GCA_022448345.1 Pirellulales bacterium | reverse complement strand
GGATAATCGCGTACAGCACAATCTGGCGTAACGCGCTCTGTCACTACGACCTGGGCACTACGACCTGGGCACCCAACTGGCCCGCCGCCAGGCCCCCTGACGCACAGCGCCAAGTGAACTAATGCCAAGTGAACTAATGCCAACCATGGATCATGAAGCCAGTAAACGGGTTGGTGCATCTGGATCTTCCTCGTTCCCCAGCGAAACGGGGGGCTCCTGGGGGGGATCCAGTTCACCCAAATAGCGCCGCTGGACCTCAGGGTCGTTCTTGACTTTGTCAGGATTTCCCTGACAAAAAACCTGCCCGCCATCAATGACGTAACAGCAATCCACAATTTGCAGGATTTCACGGGCCGCATGGTCGGTGATCAAAAACGCAATGTCCTGGTTCCGCAACTTGCGAATGATCGCCTGAATATTCTGCACCGTGACCGGATCAATGCCGGCAAAGGGTTCATCAAGCATGATGATCTCAGGATCGGACACCAGGCAACGGGCAATTTCCAACCGCCGGCGTTCCCCACCGGATAATTTGTCCGCTTTACGATGCCGCAACGAGGCAATTTCAAATTGTTCCAGCAGTTGCGTGCACCGGCGTTTTCGTTCCTTGCGACCAACGCCCAGCAATTCCATCATCGCCAGCAGGTTTTGTTCGACCGTCAACTTGCGAAAAACGCTCGACTCCTGGGCCAGATATCCCATTCCGCCGTCCGCTGCACGACGGTGCATCGGCCAACTCGTCACATCCTGGCCGTTGAGGCGCACGCTTCCCTCATCCGGGTCGATCATGCCACAAATCATGCGGAAAGAAGTCGTCTTACCGGCGCCATTGGGCCCCAGCAAACCGACGATCTCACCACGTTCGACCAACAGATCGACACCATTGACAACACGGCGGCGACGGTAGGACTTGACGAGCCCCTGTGCTTCCAGAATGGGCACCAGTTTTCCCCTGAGGTGCGCGTAATATACGGTATTCCGTTACCTATACGGTCGCTCAAAGCCGACTTTTCGGAAAGAGCAATTTTCCAACCTGTCACGTTGCCGGGTGAATTTCACCGCCACAGTGCCTGCGGCTCGACTACTCCCACACACCCCGGCCGCAACACACCAGTAAACTCCGAGTATTTCCCCCTAACGAATCAAGCCCATCCGCCGCAGGTTGGGAACGGGAAAATGAAATGAGCCAATGGCAAACGAGCTGCGCCAGTTGTGCGGCCAGTAGATCAGCAAGGCCTTGCCTAGCAACAGCTCACGATCCACAAATTTAGGGCACGCTTCCCAGAGGCGTCCGTCCAGGCTCTCCGGACTGTTGTCTCCCATCGGGAAAAACTGATCCTGTGCCAACGGAAACATCACTTCGTCACGGGCTCGAAACAGGTGCGTTTCTGACCATTCAGGCGGCCGCGTCAGCAGGAGAGAAATCTGTTCGGCATCAAGCACCGGAAAGCCGACGCCACGAAAACGATATTCATGTTGTGTGTTCGGAAAAAAAGTCTGATCTTGTGCGACGTAGTAAACATCGCGCAAAAGCCGTAACTGCTCAAACTGAAGCTGCAGACCATCAGCTCCGACAGCTACCGGTGCGGCATCTCCCGGGTCCTGCTCGCTCCAGCGTGGTTCGACCGAATCGCTGCGATGATACACCGCAGGCGCATCAAAACGGACCGGCTTGCCATTGATCCATAACAACAGTTGATTATCCACATTGGCGAACCGCAGGTGCTGGAAACGACCCGTGGCCAAGGAAATCTCAGCCCGGCAAAACTTCCTCGCATCCTGGTCAGGTGGGTCCCCAAAAGTGCCCTCGCCTTGATCGATCGAAAGTGTGGCAACCTGTCTGGCAATATCGATATCACAACCGTAGCGGACCCCACCCTCCACCAGCATCAACTTCAGTGTTCCCGATCCGGTCACCTTGACTTTGCATTCGACGACCAGGTCTCCGACCCAGTGATACCCAGAGTACTTGCGAACGTCAGTAAAGCCGGCCCCAAAACCAGACTGGCGAGGAAGGTGCAAGTGATACGCGTTGTACGCATAGAAATCGGAGACTAGCGCACCGTAACGTCGCTGAGGCAAGATCCATCGATGCAACAGCTCGACGAGGGGTTCCACGCCGTCCTCCCAGAGAATCGACTCGCCACCCGCAAACATGTTGTAAAGCACAACATTGGGTTCACCAGATGTACTGGCGATGATGTCAACCAGAAACGGGACTTCTGCGTATTGGGCTTCCTCTTGCCGGGCCTGGATGGAACGGGGACCGGAATCGACCGCAACCAGAAATCCCTCCTGTTTGAGACGCCCTGCCAGTGTGCGGGCAAACTCTCCAAGCTCTGGCACCTGATAGCCAACCCTCAGCTGGTCCGCGCGGCGCGCATCCGAGGGATCCTGCTTCATGAAATACATGCCCGGAGGGAGTACCGGCTTCTTGCGCCCCAAATAGTGCCAGTCATCGGGTCGCGGCACAAAATGTCGATAGCGAAGCCACTGCTCTTCTTGCCGCGCATCCAGGGGAGGGATTTTTCCTTCGGCA
>JAKVCB010000325.1 GCA_022448345.1 Pirellulales bacterium | reverse complement strand
CAGCAGGGCCTATCGGCAATGCACGTTGGGGCGGTGTTCGCTTGGCAGACGTGCTGAAATTTGCCGGTTTGAAGGCTAATGCAAAACATGTCTGGTTTGAAAGTATCGACCAGGTTGAAAAAAGTGGACGCACGTTTCCTTTCGGTGGATCGATCCCAATTGCCAAAAGCCTGGAGAAGACTGGTCAGGGAAATGGAGCCTTGCTGGCGACCACGATGAATGGTGGCCCGTTACCCGCCGATCATGGTTATCCGGTGCGAACCGTGGTGCCCGGATACGTGGGTGCCCGTAGCGTGAAATGGCTGGGCCGGATCGTGGTGAGTGATCGTCCGTCACTTAACCATTACGTGGCCAATGCGTACAAGCTGGTGACCAAAGGAGATGAACAGGAATGGGCCGCAGCGAAACCGATCTACAAGTTTCCGGTCAACTCGGCAATTTGCAATCCTGCGGCCGGTGCGAAGGTCCCAAGTGGCAAGATTAAGGTCGCGGGCTATGCGTTGCCGCCAGGAGAACCTGGCCGCACAATCGCCCGCGTAGAAATCTCCGCCGATGGTGGTAAGAGCTGGCAACGAGCAAAAATTACCTCACCGGCCCGTGAATTCTGCTGGGCTTTGTGGGAAGCAAACCTGGCCGTCACCTCTCAGACAGATCAATTGATCATTCGGGCGATCGATTCATCGGGGGCTGTGCAACCAGAGACGGTTGAATGGAACATGAAGGGGTATCTTTATAACGCCTGGTATCGAACACCGATACAAGTCGGTTCCTGACCGTTGGGCTGGTTTCATGCCGCGGCAGCAGTGTGGTGACGTTGTTAGTAGCCGCTTTCGAGGAAATGGGTGATAGCTATCCGAAAAGCAAATATTTTAATTGGGCTATGAGCATGCCGATATTGATTAGGCCTGCGAGGATTCCGACCGTGACCCAGCCTGGGGTGGGAGTCAATTTTCCAGTTTGCATGCGAATCACCATCATAAGTGACGCGAGGTGAAGAATTGTGCTGAATGGCGGCAGGCTAAAAAAAGCAAGTGGGAAAAATGTGGAGACAGTCAAAATCAGGGCAATCACGGCCAAGTCGTTTCCATTTGTCTTCTTTAACTTTGAGACTTGGCTCTTTGCTTGATCCCTGGTGAAATCTGGAACTTCAGTAATCGGCGATTCGTTTCCGTTGACCTGGCTCTGCTCGGTGTTGCTATTAGAGGCGGACGGATCGAGTTCGTCTGGTAGCATTGTTCTGCGAGCCTCTCGTGATTCGTTCTCGTCGTCGGGAGGAATCATTGTAAACGTTTGCGGGTGTTGTGGATCTATAGAAAGGTGTCGATTGTTTCCACACCTGTGACTAACGGAAAGCTGTAACGAAAACCAATTAAAGGGCGTCGGGTAGCGTTTATACTGCATAATGGTATAGGTCTTGCAGGAAGCACTCATCCTGATGAAGATGAGTGTTCACGTAAGAAACTGCCGTTAAAGTACATGAGACGTGATTTCTCTTGAGGATGATTATGAAACATACTCTCACTCGCCGATCCTGGTTGCGCGGAGCGGGTGGGGCTGTAATGGCCTTGCCTTACTTGGATGCCATGGCATCCGCGGAGCAAAATCCTGCCGTTCCGATGCGTATGGCTTGTGTTGGGCTGAACTTCGGATTCGTGCCGCAGCTTTTTTTTCCGAAAGCTACGGGAGCGGAGTACAAGTTGAGTGAGCGGTTGGCGCCGTTGGAAAAACTGCGTAGTGAATTCACTGTCTTTTCCGGCCTCGATCATGGTGTCAATGCCCAAGGGGGACATGGGGGAGTTCATGCCTACCTGTCGGGCGTTCTTTCGAAGAATTCAGCGGGTATGCCTGAGGCAAACATCAGTCTTGACCAAAAGGCAGCTCAATTAGTTGGTACGCAAACCCGTTATCCGTCCTTGCAATTGGCCAGCGGGAATGACCCTAACCACATGATTTCTTGGAGCGCGTCAGGCGTCGCTCTGCCTCCTGTCACGAACGTAGAAGCGATTTACAAGTTACTGTTTCAAAAGATCGATCCTCGTCTACGCGACAAGACTAAGGCTGCCTACGCTGCGCGTAGCAGCATCCTGGACCTGGTTAAAACCGATGCGGATTACCTGAAGCGGCGAGTCGGCTCGCGAGACCGAGAGAAACTGGATCGCTATTTTGATTCAGTTCGGCAGGTGGAAAGGCGTTTGATTCAATCGAGCCGGTGGCTGGATAAGCCGAAGCCAGTGGTCGATTACGAGCTTCCCGCTGCCGCTAACCAACTTGATTTCGTAGATCGTGTACCTCTGTATTATGACTTGATGGCGTTAGCGTTGGAGACGGATTCAACCCGCATCGTTACACTAGCCCTGGCTGATATCGGGAATAATTATGGAGGGTTTAAGATTAGCCGCGGGTATCACCAGCTCACCCATCATGGCAAAGTTCCAGAGTACATTACCGAACTTTCGGTGATCGAACAGTTTCATACACAGCAACTGGCTCGCTTCTTACAGAAACTACGATCTGTTCAAGAGCCGAACGGCAAGACGTTGTTAGATAA
>JAKVCB010000324.1 GCA_022448345.1 Pirellulales bacterium | reverse complement strand
ACCCACCAGGGTCAACGCCGAGGGGATGCAAACGCCGTGCCAAGATGCTAGCACTATGAGCTTTTTGTGCAGTAGTTGCCGAAAATCCCTCATATCTGGATCTGATTTGTTGACTGGGCAATTGGTGAGTTTTCACCGTGTGCGACCAGTGCTAGGCAAACGGGCAGCCGTTGCGTAAGAAGGGCGCGTACCTGCCGGAATGCAATACCATCAGTAGAGCCAGATCGCATCCACCCCAAATGTCCAGAGATCGGCGTGGCGGTAGGCACCGCCGAGGGGGTCATATCGCAGGCCGGGATTGGTGCCCATTCCATTGGCCCAATCATGTCGAATTTCTGGTCGAAGTCGGAAATTGTTGTTCGGACGATAATTGAGTCCCAGCGTGATCCCCCAATAATTTGCCCGGTTGAGTGCCGGAATCGATTGACCACTCGCATTGACTTGGTTCAGGTCAGCGCGATCGACTCGCACCCCCTGTGGATCGGAAAACCACTCACAGCGGATCCCAGCCGCCCAGCGATGACTAAAATTATAAAACAAATAATGAATAACACTGTACCACTGCGTCTGATTGATTCCCTGCGCTTGATTGGTATCCTGATTTAGCCCGAAATCGGTTTGAAAAATATAGGTCCAATTCTTTCCGAGCATTTGCTGCCAAACGAAGCTCTGATCATAAATATTTCCATCACTCATGGTGGTCGGACCTCCGCCCACTCCGCCTGAATGGATCGTGGAACCGCTGCCCCAGTAACCGGCTGAGACTGTCCACATCAAGCTCGTTCTCTCGTCGGGCGTCTGGTACTGGATGCCACCGAGAAACGTGCTCGAACCATTAGCACCGAACTGGAATCCCTGATCCCAGCCGTTGGTCCAGCCACCAAGCACGGTGATTGTTTCGGTGAACGGGTACTCACACAAGATGCCGGTGTGCGTGAAGGGCTCGCCATAAGCCATGGTGTAGTCGTGGGAATAGAAAAAGTTGTATGGCGAGGGAACCTGTTCATATCCTAAGATCGTATAAAATCGACCCGCGATGATCGACAAGCGATTGATGGCCAATTGAAGATAGGCCTGAGGCACTGCCGCACCATATTGTCCGGAACCCCATTGCCATGTGCTGTCCCAACCGGGGCCGCCGAAAGCCTCTGTGTCGGGCCCATCGCATCCTGCGATCAGATCGATGTGGAACCCCCAGTAAGCGCCGTCATTCTCTGTGTCTGCCTCTTTGGCGAACCAGAGCCACGCCTGATTCACATTGAGATTGGGGTCATTATTGAACGGTAGCTGAGAATTCCCGAGCATGGTCTGATTACCCCAGTTGTTCAACGTAATCCCGCCGGAAAACCAACCTCCGTAATGGATCTGCGAGCCGGTTGTACGATCTTGCAACGTCCAGACATCACCTCGACTGATCTCGTCGGCCGTGGTGTTTTCAAACTCCCAGTTGAGAACAGGTTGAGGAATAGGTGGACCTTGCCCGAAACCCATCTCCAATAGATTGAAGAGCAAAAGAAACGTGGCAGCCAAAACTCGGCGCGTTTTTTTATAGACGGCAATCGCAAGCAGTGATTTGCGGTGCGATGCCATGGGTCCGGTGCCTGTCGATGTGAGAGGTTATTTTTGGAAAACTAGTTTGTTATATCGACGCGATAGAATGGGCATTTCGAGTGGAATTCCCAGAGCAATGTGCGAATTATCGGCCAAAAAAAACACCGCCCGCACAGGTGTGCGGGCGGTGTGTCAAATCTCATTCAGGTTTGGGCTGACGATACCCGGATTAGAACATCCAGATGGCGTCGAGGCCAAAGGTCCAGAGATCGGCCTGGGTATAACTTCCAGCAACTGGATCGAAACGTGGTCCGCCAGTGCCCATGCCGTTGGCCCAGTCGTACCGTACTTCCGGTCGCAGTCGGAAATTATTCGTCGGCCGCCAGTTGGCACCAACCGTAATTTCAAAGTAGTTGGCTCGGTCCAACGCTTCATTTCCGGCATTCAATCCGGCGCGATCGACGCGAGCACCATTGGGATCAGAGAACCACTCGGCACGCAGTCCAGCGGCCCATGCACAGTTGAAGTTGTAGAACAGATAGTTGTTCACACCATACCACTGCGTATCCGTGCCACCGTTG
This sequence comes from Pirellulales bacterium, assembly GCA_022448345.1. Taxonomy (GTDB): domain Bacteria; phylum Planctomycetota; class Planctomycetia; order Pirellulales; family Lacipirellulaceae; genus JAKVCB01. The sequence continues at coordinate 422 of JAKVCB010000324.1, read as the reverse complement.
GTGGACGTGTTGTAACCGTAGTCGGTTTGGAACACGTAGGTCCAATTATCTTGGATCTGCTGCTGAACCACGAGGCTCTGGGAGTAAAGGTTACCCTCGCTCAACGTGGTGGGGCCAGAGTCCTGGTTCGGGTGAATATTAGCACCTTTTCCCCATTTTCCTGCGTTTACGGTCCAGGATACGGCAGTGCGCTCATCGGCACTGTTCCACATCACGCCGCCGAGGAAGGTACTCGCTCCAGTGTTGAAGTGGAAACCTTGATCCCAACCATTGGTCCAACCACCATAAAGGCTGAGCTGATCCGAATACGAATACTCGGCGAGGATACCGGTATGCGTGAACGGTTCGCCGTATGCCATGGTGTAGGCATGCGAGTAGAAGAAGTTATAAGGAGCCGGCACTACTTCATAACCCATGATGGT
>JAKVCB010000323.1 GCA_022448345.1 Pirellulales bacterium | reverse complement strand
TAAAGCAAGCTGTTGTATTCGGCCGGTGTAGGCACAAATCCAGCATATGGCATCTGTGTCAGGTCTTTGGATTGGTGTTCGCGGAGTGCGGGTCCGGCGATGACGTAAATGGCCGGCGTATCTGGCAGCCAGCGTCTATGTATTTCGCCTTGAGAAGCTGGACGCCAGACAGAAGTCGGAAAGTCCGGTGCCGCTACAGGCTCCATTTCATATAGGAAGCGGATGGGACGCAGTTGCCCTTGAAGCGTAACGGCATCAATACCTGTCATTGCCCTTTCGTAGTTTGCATCCAAATGCTCACGAGGCATCCATCCTCGCTCGACGATGATCGAGGCCCCTTGTTTTGTCGTGAAGAGCTGAAGTAAATTGTACCCGGGCTGGTTCTGCTCCATCTTGCCGCCAATCAATGCGGTTTTCGATTCAAACCGGCCCTCCAACTCGATCATTTTCCAATGGTCGGAATCTTTCGGGGTAAGAAGTGCCTCTCCCGTAAGCAAGGGCTCTTCCATACGCGTTGAGACGATTTCATGCGCAGCCATCTTTTCCAGATGCCGCTGTACCTGCCAGATCCCTAAGCCAAACGTGACGGGCACACCCACAAGTGCGAACAGCGTGGGGAGTAGCTTGATTTTCATAGCACTGCCTTAACGTGCAGCTGCAGCATCGGATGGGAGTACGATGCCATCAGCATTGCCCCAACTGTTTCTCTCGTATGTGGCAACTGCGGCTACGTCGTAGTCTGTGAGATAGTCATGCGGGGTCATTACACCATTGTAATCCTGACCTTGAACAACGATAGGGCCACTTAAGCCATGGATGATGATGCGGGCATGATTTTGGGCATCGCCGTAGTACTCACCCGAGCCAGCCAACGGGGGGAATGCCCCAGGTGTACCGGCACCGTCGGCCTGGTGGCAAGTCTTGCAAACCTGATTGTAAATGACTTCACCGCGCTCGCTTAAAGAAGCCAGATCCGTTGGGCCATCTTCCATGCCATCATATCCAGAGCCACCGCCGTCGCCAGTTGGCAAGTCGATTGCGGGCGACGCACAATACATGAAGCCTGTCTGGGCACTGTACAGCCATGAAGAGCACTCTCCATTGTAGCGAAAACTGTAGCGTTCACCCACTTCGGCAATGTCTTGCTCGTAAGGCAGGCCACAGGCTGTCAGAAAAGAAAGAAGTGAGATTGCGGATACGAATTTGTGGGACATGTGTCCGTCCTTCGATGAAAGTGTCTTCCGTGAACTTCCTATAGCATGTCTGCCAATGGGCCCACTTCGTGCAGCTAGGTGTTGCAGGGAAAACGACGCTATCGGGTGTAACTGGGATCCGATGGTTCTCAGTAGTGGTAAACACGTGCTTTTCAATGGCTTGGGCTTTGCGAGACCATTGTGCCTGACTGGCCTACGATATAAGATTGTACTGAACGTCCCCTAATGGCGCATCAGGGTGCATAAGTGGTGGCATCCGGGTGATGCACCGAGACTGCGTCAGTTGACGAGGGAGGTGGCAACACGAGGTCTTTCCAGTCGTTATTGGCGCCATCGTGGACACGCTGACTCTGTGCCCCTTCTAATGTATGGTACCGACGCCACAGCCAGTAGCCTACACCGCCGATGAGAGATAGCGGAAGCAGGGAAAGAAATATCGTCATTGCCAGATAGGCACCGGCAGATTTTTCATCTTGGGAGCCACAAACGGCACAAGCCCACGCCCAGCCCGGAAGAGCTGTGAGGACCAACGAACTTATGAGAACCAACGCTTTTCTCATCTGTGTACCCTGTTCTGATGTGATGCGAATGCCTCACACGATTTGTCACCCGGAGAAGGGGTCGTAAACCAAAATATACAGCAACGGCCAGATGCCGACTACAAAATACCAGAAGATCTGGCCGGCCCAAAGACCGTTAGCCGTCAGATTGTCTCGCAGACCCTGGATATACAGGTATACCAAAGTGAGAATGGCCGCGATGGCGTGGATTGCGTGAGCGCCCACAATCATGTAGAAAAAGCTACCGTACTGGTTGGAAAGCAGTGTCAGTCCTTCATTGAGCAACTGAACCCATTCATATCCTTGGGCGAGGACGAAGAATGTTCCGAGTAGTATGGAAAGCAACATCCAAAGCCTTGCGGATTTGGGAGACTGTGCGAATTTGCGACCTGCGATATAAATCAGGACCCCACTAGCGATGAGCGCCAAGGTGTTTAGACCGGTCGCTTCGATGGGCAGTCTGGGTTGATTAGGGGGCGGCCAGACGTTGTACTGTGCTTTTGCGATAATAAACGCACTGATAAAACCGGCAAAGGTCATGACCTCGACCACAATGAAAATGAGCATGGCCAGAACAGCATTGGGAAGCAATGGCTCTCTGCGTACGGGCGACCCTTGATCTGGTCCTGCTGGTTTGTTCACGTGAATTTCCCTGGGCTACTTGGGCCTAGTGGCCGCCAGCCTCTTCCTTTTTATCTGCACCGTGGTCGTCTCCATGGCCTTCACCGTGGTCGTCTCCATGGCCTTCACCGTGGTCGTCTCCATGGCCTTCACCGTGGTCGT
>JAKVCB010000322.1 GCA_022448345.1 Pirellulales bacterium | reverse complement strand
TGGGCGATGGTTCCCCCATATTCAGTGCCGAAGTCAACATCCCGCCTGTGTCGTAAGCAAACTCCACTTCAGGAAACTGTTCTTGAAATACAGCACGAAGATTTTCAACGTAATCGAAAGCACCTGGCCGACCATTTTTCCCTTTTAGCTGAACCAACATAAATGCATCACCGGGACCAATATTTGGCGTATAGGCGGCTGGCCAGTCATTGAGTACCCCGATATTGGAAATCAACACCTGCATATCGGAGGCAGGGTGATTTTCATTACCGTAGGCGTATTGCGGATCTGGGGGGCCGATAATTTCGGTAACCGCTGCCTCGATCTCCTCGATACGTTCGTTCGTAACGTCAATATTGGTGCCGGATGGCATGCGGACATAGATCGTGAACTGACCGGCGTCGATTGATGGAATGAGCTCACGCCCGAGCCGCATCAACCCATAGATAGACAAACCACAAAGCCCAATCGCAACAATTATGACCACATAGCGGCAACGCAAACACACGCCCAAAATTCGGCCATAGATTCCATCGCGGGTTGCGGCCACCTCGACGGCGCGAGACTCAGACGCTACGACCTCGGCAGTAAGAAATTTGGCGCAATAAGCCGGCACCAGTGTCACCGAGAGAATGTAGGATGCCACAATGGCAATGGTTGCCGCCACTGCCAGAGGCGTGAACAAGTACGACGCCAGCCCACTCAGGAACGCCACCGGAAAGAAAACCACAATAAACGTGATCGTCGAAATGAGAATGGGAATGGCAACCTCGCGGGTTCCATCGAGAGCAGCTACAGACGGTTGCTTTCCCATCCGTACATGCCGCACGATGTTCTCCAAAACCACAATCGACTGATCCACCAGGATACCAATCGCCAACGCCAATCCACCTAATGTCATGGCATTGATCGTGTCCCCCGTGAAGTAAAGTCCAACAATCGCAGCAAGGATCGCCAACGGAATGGCAAGCATCACTATCAAGGTTGACCGCAGGTTCCGCACGAAGAGCAACACTACAAGCCCCGCAAACACCGCCCCTAAACCAGCAGCAAACTGCAATCCAGCAATACTCTGGCGAACCGGTCCCGACTGATCCACCGCGACACTCAGGACAAGTTCGTCAATCCCGACATCACCGGCCCGCTCCGCTTTCAATCGCTCCAGAATATTTCCAAGCTTGTCTTTGATCGTGTCAACGATCTTGATCGAGTTGGCACCAGGCTGCCGGTAAATCGGAATGTAGGCTTGCCTGGCTCCATTGATACGAACAATGTTTGTTTGAATCTGGGAGGTATTTTCAACGCGTCCTACATCGCTGATCTTTACAGGGATGCCGTCGACCACTTTGACGACTGTTTGATTTAACTCACTGATCGTTTCCGGAATCGCATTGGTAAAGAGTTGAAAATCTTCCTTGCCCACCTTCATATTCCCGGCAGGAATGAGCACGTTATACTTTGCCAGTGCCCGCTGCACATCCATCAATGCCAGCCCGTACGCTTCGAGCTTGCGCGGATCCATGTAGGCATAAATGCGGCGAAGCTTGCCTCCAAAAACGGCAGGCGCAATGACACCCTGAATCGCCTGCAACTTATTTCGCAACTCATAGTAGGCTATGTCGTAAAGCTGCTGTTCATCCATCCCGGGACTCGACACCACCACCAAACACAACGGCAAAGAAGCGGTCGGATCAACCGGCATCAGCATCGGCGGAATGGTTCCGGGTGGCAAATAGAACATGTCGCTCATTGCATAGCTCGTTGTTTGAGCCATGGCCGTGTCGAGCGAGATCCCTTCTTGAAAAAAGTCCTTCACGATACAAACACCAGTCATAGCTTTCGCCTCCTGGTGCTCAATCCCCACACTCTGGCCAGTCCACCGCTGCATGCGGCTCATGATGTCCTTTTCCATGACCTCCGGAGGCATTCCGGGATAAAAGGTCACAATTTGAACTGCTGGCGTCTCAAAGATTGGAAGCAGGTCCGCCGGAATCTTGGGGTAGGTGTAGACTCCCAACACGGCAATTGCCAAGGCGGCCACAATCACAAGATAGGGGTTTCGGAGAACCGTCTGGGTCATGACGGATAGGTATCCGTAGGTTTGACGAAAAGTTCAGCGACGCAGCTACTGTACCACTCGCGACCGGTAGCCCGGTAACGGCATACCGCGTCCGTAAACGGTAGCACCGTTCTAAACCATCGACCCGTTAAAGTCCGCACAATGAGCAAATTATCCCTGGAATCTTCATTTTGGCATCTTCGGCAACGGAGTGCGAGTGGCCCAACCGCTAGCGCAAACCCCCCTCTCCCAAGGGGCAAAGAACCCCTCCGCCAGCCTTTTCTGGCACCCGCTCCATTTCGAGCAGTCGACGCTTCAGCCGCACTCCGCCTGGAGCCGAAAACCCGCCAACTCCGCCCCCAGCTGCTAAAATGCGATGGCACGGCACCACGAGTGGAAACCGATTGGAGGCCATTACTTGGCCTACGGCTCTGGCCGCCTTTGGCGAACCACATTCACTCGCCAAAGCGCCGTAAGTGCGGGTCTGGCCCCACGCAACTCGACGGCAAGCCAGC
>JAKVCB010000321.1 GCA_022448345.1 Pirellulales bacterium | reverse complement strand
AAAAGGGACAATCGACTGGGTCAGATTGAAAATCAGCGCCGCAGATTTGGTGACACTTGCCCTCTGGGTAAAGATCCAGGCAGCGCCAAGTCCGGCGGCGGCAATCAAGAAGGGCAAAAGAGTGTAGATTGTCCGATAGAGCACCAGTGCTGCCAGAACATCTGAGCGCCCGGCTGCCCCAAGGCCGGCAATAATAGTCGCTTCGAAAACACCCAAGCCTCCAGGTGCATGGCTGACGATACCAAAGGCAACTGCGGCAATATAGATTACAAAGAAGAAGGGAAAACTTTGAACAAGGTCGGCAGGCATCAACACATAGAGCGTCATTGCCGATGCGCCGAGATCTATTACCCCGGCAACAGTTAACCACCCCGCTAACCGGCCATTTGGTAGGTTAAGCTCGAAACGGCCCATCGAAAGATGCCGCGACCCGCGTGACAACCAGATGATTACCGCCGCCAGACCAATCAGAAGACCTGCCCCGATCAAAGTCTCCGTGGTGTTGTCCAACGGCACGATCGTGGACAAATGGGCCGGATGCAAGGCCAACAGCACGCCAACAAGCAAGGTCAGCCCCATCCACAAACCAACCCAGGATGTAGCGATGACGCCAGCCACTCGACCAAGGTCCAGTCCCAAAGACGAATAGATATTATAACGCACCGCGACCCCGGTCACGTATGAGAACCCCAGCAGGTTGGAAATCGCTGTGCCGCTACTGCCTGCCAAACCGGCGACCCAACCGGGAATTTCCTTCTTGGCCACGCTCCTCACGGCCAGAATGTCATAAGAGGCGATTGCAAGGAAACTCGTCGCTGTCCAAATCAACGCGGTGCCAAGCAAGGTCCACGAACTGTTAGAAACATCCTTCTTTATATCACTCAGTTTCGTTTCAGATGCGAGGTGATGAAGCACGAATACCGATATCGCCACGACAATCAAAGGAACGGCGATCCGAAAGACTGGGCTTTCGACTAGCCGCACCAAACGCTTTTCTATCGAGGCTATTCTGGCATCTACCATTCACCAAAGTTTCCCAAATAACGTTGTGTTGTAGAGATGTTGGTCGATTTTGTGAGTGTGTTCAACTCTTACTGCGGTGTAGGTTGCGAGACCATCGATCTTCGAGGGCTCTACAGGCGGGCTTTTGGGTCTACGTCTGGATTTTGGACCATTTTGGCACCATTAGGCGGATACTTCTTAACCTCGTAGTTTGGGACAGCAAATTATAACAAAATTGAACTTACGGGCCCCAGCCTCAACAAGTTCACCTAATGCGCAACTTGTTGCGCACGATCGTTTGCGGGTCTTTGTAGAACTAATACGACCGGTAGCATCAAGAAGGCCGCCAGTCCGGTGAGAAAGAACACATCCTGAAAGGCCAACAAAGTGGCTTGTGATTGTATTTGTGCTGCAATCTGGACAGCACCTGCAGGGGATTGTGGTGTAAGACCCAAAGGAGCGAGATACTCACCAACCGCTTGATTAAACGGTGTGATCCCTGATGATAGCGTTGCGTAATGGAACTGTGTCCTGTTCGCAACTTGCCAGCCGACCAGAGCAATCCCTACCGACGAACCAATGGAACGTGTGACGCCATAGATACCCGACGCCTCATCCTGCTTGTCTTGACCGATGTTTTGAAACGCGATCGTTGACATCGGAACAAAAAACAGGCCCATGCCCAGTCCAGACACAACACCTGGCCACGCTAAATTCCAAAACCCTGCGTCTAGATTAAGAAGGCCAAGCATAACATTTCCAGATCCGACCAGGATCAGGCCGATCACAAGCAATTTGCGTGGATCAAAGTAATTTATCAGAACCGCGCCAGTCAGGACCATTGATACGCCGGCTGCAATCCCACGAGGAACAAAAAGAAAACCCGCGTCCAAGACTGGGTATCCTAAAAGCACCTGCACAAAAAGAGGCAGGATGGCAATTGAGCCATACATTGCTACGCCAAACCCTACAATCGCGACGTTGGCACCTGCAAAACTACGATCTGAAAAAAGCGAAAAATTAATGATGTTATCGGCTTTTCCGTAGCCCCGTACAACGAAGGCTGTGCCACAAACCAACATGGTTAGTGCGGCAACCTGAATAAATTTTGAGGCAAACCAGTCGCGTGTTTCACCTAGGTCGAGCATGATTTGGAGACTACCAATAGCGCCTACCATCAAAGCAAGCCCAACCCAGTCAACCTTGATCCGGCGGGTATCCTCTTTTTTCAACTCCCCGGAAATCATGATAAGAGCGAAGGCCGCAATAGGAATATTTACGTAAAAAACAGCGCGCCAGGATAAATACTCCGTCAGGAGAGCTCCAAGCGTTGGTCCAAAAACAGGCGCTACAACAATACCAAGCCCAAATAATGCCATGGCCTGCCCGCGTTTCTCTTTTGGAAAACTATCGAAAAGAATCGACTGAGATAGTGGAATCAAGAATGCACCAAAGATGCCCTGACCCAGACGGCAGGCAACCATGACTTCAATGCTCCATGACAGGCCGCAAAGAGCCGAAAAAACAGCGAACCCGACTATGGCTGTTGTGATCAGGCGACGCCGTCCAACCAT
>JAKVCB010000320.1 GCA_022448345.1 Pirellulales bacterium | reverse complement strand
CTCTTTGGTAATATCTGTGGGCCGAATGTCACTGGGACGATCAAACTGCGATTCATCGATTTCAACCTCAAGACGAATCTCTAACAGTTCCAGTATGGCAACCGGTTCGAGTTGGGACTGGCCCTGTGGGTTGTTTCCAATGTGTGTCAAGAACTCAAATCGATAGGGAAAGAGTGTCTTTGCATCCAGCAGCATCCCGACTTCTGTAGGAGCCCAGTCTGGAAGCTGATCTCGCCATTCGGTCGATTCCGATACCTTGGCAGTGGTACCAGTGACCTGCTGGAGCATCTCTTGTCGCCAAACCCCTCGCATAGCCCAAACTGACTTACCGTTCCACTCGATCTGGACTGCCCGACCGAAGCGAAAACTATTTTGGATGCTCTTCATCAAACCGGCGAGGCCTGCAACCTGCAGCGCATCGAAACTTGCTGGACCGCCCAACACCCCCTCATGAAACATTCCTGAGTCACGGAGCCTTTGCAAGTCAATTAATCGCAATCTCGAGTTTTCGGGTGATTCTTCCAGTAGCCAGAGACGATTGCTGTCATTGACCTGGGTGAAAGTGAACTTCCCCGCCCTGCCCCGTAGGACCATCTCCGACCGGACACGACGACGATCGCCCGATCCCTTCTGCATGTAGCTTCCTGGACCGAAAAGATGATGGCCTCGAAGGTGAACCTGCAACCGAGTCGTGGCCATGATCGATGCGTAGTTTTCAAAGGCAGCCAGTGCCGAGTCGAGCAACACGTCACCGCTAGCATCGCCTGCGGTTGCAGCAGATTTTTTCTTCTTTCCCGATTCAGTCGGCCTCGGTTCTTCCCCACCCCACGCGAAAACTGCGAGACCGAGGGCCAAAGCCATAATAGAGAAAATAGAAAATCTTTGACTCATGGGGAATTCTTGCCGATTTCATCAAAGAAATCGATTGTTTTGCACCGAAGAAAGTCATCGAGGGTGTTTGGAACGCAATCCACCGCTCTCACACGACCACATTTTATGCACACCGGGGCACCCGGTCCACGTCAGTTCAGAATAGTCATCGATGCCACCGCTTTAGTTTGTAACAGGACGAAAAAACAACCTGAAGCCGCTAAGAGGAAACACACGCATGAAACTTTGCCGTATGCATACGTACACTTTGATTCTGATCTTGGTAGTGGCTGCCGGTGGATGCGGTCGCCATCACGTCAATAATCTACCGCCATCACAAATGCTGATGGAGCCGGGGCCTGGCGTGGGAGGCCCTGGGCCAGGAGTGATGCTCGGCAACCTGCCGACACCAGTCCCCTTCAATATTTCTCAGGTAGCATTTTCGGGACCGGATGGGATGCACGTCGTCCACGATACCACGGGACAAGGGCTTTTTGCATCCAATCCCTTAATTGTCCCAGCAAGAGAAAACTTTCCCCAAGGTGCTATCTATCGGCTCAAGCTAACCGACGTTCCAGGGCGACCGGGTGAAGAATACTACCCTACGCTTGAGGTTGGACCGACCACCGCGCGCACAGAAGCTTATTTGGCTCACAACGCGGTCCCTGTCGAATTTACGGCACAAGATTTTGACCAAGTCAAAGGTGGAAATTTTGTGACAAAGGTCATTTATCTCCCTGATCCCGAATATCAGCAATTGGCACTTGCCGCAATCGAAACGTTAGTCAGTACACGACTCGATCCTGGTGTTGATCCGATTCAAGAAGCAGATCGACGTGGCTCGATCCTCGCCATCGTTCGACTTGGAAATAAAATCCTAGAGGGCCCCGGAATGATGGGGCCCGGCGGATTCGATCCCAACTGCCCGATCGGCACCAATAGCGTCATTCAGCAGGTGCAATACCAAGAGCCCATAGGTGGTGGTGTTGAAATGATCGGCGGACCGCAAGGTTTCCCTGTACCGGAGCGCAACTTCCCAATCGCTCAGGGGGGGTTGGGGATGACACCTCCACACCTCGCTGGAGTTACAGCTCCGCAGTACGGCATGCCAATTACCGGAACACCTATCGGCCTTCCGGGACCGCCTCACGTCCCGCTCGGCATTCCCGCAGGATTACAATCGCACTCGATAAAAAACTGGACTCGGGTACACATGCCTGAACCCACCAAGAGAGTACGCATCAACGTCGAACAAAAACCAGGATACAGCTACCCAAAGCCTGCCAGTCGCGTTCGCATCGTGGAACAGGCATCCCGAGATCACAAACACGCGTTCCGTCAGCCGGCGAAAGATCGCTATCAGTGGATCGGCAATATGTGCCCTTGGTAGCGTGAGGTAAGACTTTTCTGCGATCTGCTGAATAAAAGAGGGGGCCAACCATCGAATCAACACATCCAAGACAATGGTCCATACGCTCCGCTCTGTCGCCGTTTTCAAAAGAGTCCGTTGGTTTTTCACGACCACTGGACTCATTCTAGCCCTGGTAAGTCTGGTCCTCTGCCTCTCGGTCGAGGCCCAGAAGGTGCACTATCGCCATGCCGGCGATATGCCACCGGGAGCGATTGGGCAATGGCAGCTACAGCGGGGTGGACCATTGCCTGGATATTTTCAGCCGACGAAGGTTCAAGTTCCCAAGGGATGTACGG
>JAKVCB010000032.1 GCA_022448345.1 Pirellulales bacterium | reverse complement strand
AAAGCCGTTGACCCACCATTGGACGCATCTGCAAGGTCGGAACTGGAGACCATCGGCCCCAGAACACCCACAAAGTCGTCTATTTCGTCGATAATGTCCGAGACGATTGCACCTGCGGTCGCCTGGCCGGCAAACAGGGCCAAAGCCGTAGTTGCAAACAAAGCAACCATGAAACGTGAACTTTTGAACTCCAACATCATTAGTCCTCCCTTAAAAAAAAGAACAAAACCACGAACAATAAAATCGGTTAACACTCAACATAAAACCGGCTTCAACGCGGCAATCGCTGCCGACCTGAAGCGGAACAAAACAAGACTCCCAAAAGTAACAGAACCAGCGAAACCGGTTCGGGCACCGCTGCGCCCGAACCCGATGACTGCGCATTTCCAAAATTATTTTTCCACTGGAGATAGTGAGCCTCAGTGATCAGGCCACCAATGGTATCGTTGGCCAGTGGATTGTTCGTTCCCAGGTTGTCGGCCCAGAGGGTGTAGTCGGCCGCGTTGACCACGCCATCGCTGTTGTAATCGCCATCGAGGGTGCCCCCACCCCCCACCTGGAGCACAAGGTTATTTCCAACCACGCCAACCCCGGTAAACGCGCCTTGCCCCGGGCCTGTGAGCGAAATGCTGAGGCTGTTGTCGACAATTCCACCGGTGGTCGTCAGGATGGCTACGTCGCTGCTAGGGCTGTAGCCATCGACCAGGTCGACGTTCACGGTAATGTTTCCGGTGAGCGTGGCTGAACCTTCCACATCAAACCGATCCGAAGTCGCCCCGCTGCTGCTGTCCCGCAGATCCAGGTCAACCGTCGCACTGGCCAGCGATAGGTTGGCAACAATGGTCGTGTCACCCTCGGTGCCAAGCGTGCCAGAGGCAGCCACCGTCCCCGAACCGACAACGCTGTGATTGAGCATCGCGTCGCCCGAGAGGCTCAGCGTGTTACCGTTCAGGTATACCTTGTTGTCAAAACTCAGTTCGGCACCGTCAGCAACCGTGACGGTTGCATCACTATCTACACTGACGTGGGTCTGAAAGGTATGGTCCCCCAGTTGTACGGCAATTGAAGGGTCTGTTGGGCCGGTGGGGTCGGTAGCCAGCGTTACACCGCCAAGCCCGGCAATGGCATACTTGTTGGCACTATCGAACTCGATTTTGTTTAAAAGGACCGGTGCATCCACGACCGCGGTACCACCGTTAGTACCATCCCCAAATTGAGCCGTGTGTCCGGCGCCATTGGGGAGCGATCCTGGGCCATCGACCGCAGCCCAACTGGCCCCATCATGCCAGTTGCCCAGCCCAGGCAAGTTCCAGGCGTAGGTCGTGGCCGGCGGCAGTGCTTCCCCGGGAGTTCCGAAGACGTCAAACTCGTGAAACGCTTCAGGGCTCGTGCCGCCGTTGATGTTGTTGAACGTGTAGCGAACCGCGTCAATGCCCGATCCCAGCGACCCACCCATCGTGTCGTCGATAGTAATCTGCACTCCGGGGTGTTCAACAGCAACCGGCATGGAGTTCGGATACCCGGGATCTGTGGCGTGAGGATACTGAACATCGATCAGGTCAACGTAGTCGCCTCCAACAGTGCGCAATGCAACGACATATTGATGGTTGGTACGACTCGAACCATTCCAACCGCTCGTGTTGACCAGGGAGGTAATGTTGTAGCCACCGGTGTTCACACTTGTATCCAGAAAAATTTCCAGCACGCCACCATCGGCAGGAAGTAAGGCGTCGCCGGTCGAGCAACACTCCGCTAAAAGACCATCGTTCATGGCAACGTGGTTGCCACCGAGCCCGCCGCCTTGATAGGCGGTTATTGCCCCTTGCAACGCGTCACCAATGTCCGTATCGGATACCGTAAAGTAACTAAAGTAGTCGACACTTTCGTTTTCGTTTGAAAACTGGGGAGCCGCATCCACGTAGCCAGTCGCGGTCAATACAAGCCCAGCCAACAGAAAAGCCAGCCATATTTTTGAATTTATCACCAGTTTGTTCTCCTGTTATACAAATCGGAAAAGTTGTCTCACGTTTGGAATACTGGCAAATCAGATAACCCCGCCTATGCGTCTGGTGACGAACATGAATAAAGCGAGACCTGACACCCTTTGCGGTCGCCCTGGTAAGAACTTAAGAGATCACTGTCTCCTTGCCGTTTTATGCCCACACACAAGCGCAACCCAACCAACCCACAGTTCGGTTCCCCCAATCGGACCAACACCCCAAGCTTCAGTTCTTTATGCAATTGGCCATTTTAACAGTAGACACACGGACCATGGCATTACCGGGGTAATCCAAACCTTACCCAGTGTGGTCCCAAATATAAGGTTTGTCAACTAACTCACCCCAATTATGCGAGTAATTTCCCCGTACCTCTCACACCAAATTGTTCCATCGAGGCTACTTTTTTAGCAGAATTTAGCTCTATTTAATTACAATCCGACCCACCACTATGAAATGTTTATATTTATGGAGTTTAATTATTTTTCTACCAAAAGCAGGTGCTGTCAGGGCCAAACTGGCGGTCCGCTGGTTGTCGCTTCAAGACCAGTGTTTTGAATTTGCGCTGCCGGTTTCCAGACCCCGGAGGCCCGAATTTCCAAGGTCTGTCGATGCGGTTGGGAATATTTTCGAGTATTTGCCGGATGACTCCTGGCTCCCAAGCCGGCCCTCTTGAAGGAATCCTGTCCGGGCGGTAGCGTTAACCCCCGAATCCTCACCAAGCACCGCCCCCCAGCAAAACCGATTGATCAATTCCATGCCCATCGATCCGTCCCTACCGGCTGATCCGCGAAACTTTGCCACCGGCCAGGAGTTGCCTTCGGTTTTTTACGTCGACCAGCCGTACACGGTTGTGATGCCCGACGGGACGTGGGTCTGTCTCTTAACGACTGGCCAGGACCGTGAGGGTGAGTCTGGTCAATTTGTTGCCGCAACACGAAGCACCGATCAAGGAAAAACCTGGTCGGAGTTGGTCCCCATCGAGTCTCCAACGGGTCCTGCTGCCAGTTGGGCCGTGCCGTTACTTACACCCTCCGGCCGAATCTATGCCTTCTATACCTATAACGGCGACCCGGTTCACGCCGGGGAAGGCGAAGACGAAAAATGGCACTTCTGGCAAAACACCCCTCCGGTAAAAATCATCCGGGAACGCAATGACACACATGGCTGGTACGTCTACAAATTCTCTGACGATGGGGGCCAAACCTGGTCACCAGACCGATATCGGCTTCCCATGCGGCAAACGGCTTGTGATCAGAATCGAACGGCCGACACCAACAGCCTGGTGCAATTGTTCTGGGGAATTGCCCGCCCGGTCGTCACCAACGGCAACGTGTTGATCCCGTTTACCAAGATGGGTCGGCACTTCCAACAAGAAGGCGAGGGGTGGCTGATGTCCAGCGACAATATCCTCTCGGAACAAGACCCCGCAAAAATTCGCTGGCAAATGCTCCCGGAGGGCGACACGGGAATTCGAAACCCCCAGTTCGGCTCAGTTCAGGAAGAACATAACGTGGTACCGCTCGATGGCAACAAAAGCCTGTTTTGCATCTACCGCACCGAAATGGGGTTTCCTGCCTGCTCGTACAGTTACGACCGTGGCAAAAAATGGACACCCCCCGAGCCGTTACGGTATGACCCGGGCGGCCCGATCATGCGGACCCCTCGAGCCTGTCCCACGGTTTGGAAATGCCAGAACGGCAAATATCTTTTCTGGTTTCACTGCAACGGCTACCCATACTATCAGCACAGCGAACCGCCTATCAGCCGCAATCTCGTTTGGCTCAGTGGCGGCGTCGAGCGGGAAGGTAAAATCCACTGGTCCCAGCCGGAACTGATCAACTACGAAGACAATACCTGGCGCGGCTCCAGCTATCCCGATTTGATCGAAGATCAAGGTGACTATTACCTAAGCTCGACCCAAAAGGTGGCCGCCCGGTGTCAGTTGATCGACAAGGAGCTGCTGGAGGAGATGTGGAACCAGGACAAACTCCACACGGTAACCCGCGAGGGATTACTACTGGAACTCGACCACCAGCAATGCGCAGCCGGGCAGACCTGGCACTTTGGATCGCTACCACGATTGGACCAACCAGGTGCCTTCACCATCGCTTTGTGGGTCCAGCTCAATGAGCTTCGGCCTGGACAGGTTCTGCTTGACAGTACGGGCGGCCTTCAGCAGGGAATTCGCGTGACAACCGGGCCGGACGGTTCGCTGCAAATCGACTTTCATGACGGAAAAATCGGTTTCTCGTGGGCCAGTGATCCGGGATCTGTGGGCCAGCAATCAAAGCACCACGTTGCGTTTGTCGTCGATGGCGGGCCCAAGTGCGCATCGGTCATCGTCGATGGTCGACTTTGTGATGGAGGGGACAGCGACCAAAGACTGTATGGATACGGGCGCTTCGGACAAACCCGCTATTTTGACAATTACGACAATCGCTGCGAGAGGGCTGTGGAAATTGGCGATGTCACGGGGACCGGCAAGTTATCCGTACCGGCAGGGGACGAAGTTCTCCAGGTGCGACTCTACAATCGTTATCTTCGAACGAGCGAAGCCATCGGCAATTTCAGAGCAGGTTGCTAGTTGCCAGAATTGGACAATGACACTAAGGTGAGCCCCATGCGTACGCTTTACTCCTCGGCCGTGCTTTACTGTTTGGCAATCGCGCCCGGTTTCATTCTGCTCCTGGCGGGGGGGTGCTCCCGATCAGACCTGCCCTCGTTGGCTCCCGTCTCGGGAACCGTTACCTTGGATGGCAAGCCATTAAAGCAGGCTTTGGTCACCTTTCGTCCGGCCAAAAACCGTGCGTCGCGCGGGCGGACCGATGGCGAAGGTCATTACGATCTGCTTTATTCGCCAGGCAACCGTGGAGCAAAAATCGGCAACCACACGGTCATCATCTCGGTGCGCACCGAGCTGGATCCCATCGAGCGAGTCCCGGCGAAATACAACTCCCAAACAACGCTCACCCGCGAGGTCAAAAAGGGGAAGAATGTCCTCGACTTTGACCTGGAGTCGCCGTAATCTTTCCTACCGCTGGCCACCCGTCGAACCACGGGGCCCCCTGCGCGACCTGCAAAACTACCGTGGTCAGTCGCTAATAAACCAACGCATGGCGTACCGGCTGGCGTCCCGCCGAAACTTTAGTGTATAGGGATCGCACAACCAGCGAGCCACGTGGCCGTCGGTCCGCGGCATCAACCAGCCGAAATCCCAGCCTTGCGTCGAATAACCCAGCGGGATCGACGGGGTGGTACGGATCACCGGGTTGGCCGATCCCATCAATAGCCGCCCTTCGGTGTAGTAGTAACAAGCTCCCAGGTGAATAAAGACTTCATGGTCCACCGGTCGGGTCGAGCCACTTGCCAGGTCATCACACAAGCCTCGAACTGCAATCTTGACTTCGGCACCTGATTCGAAGGCGTCGACCAGATCGTCAAGTTGACCGAACGTTACGTCTCCCTTGGCATCGTGCGCGAAAACCTCGGTCCAGTTTGAGCGGGTCATGTAACGGAAATATTCAAAGTCATAAATAAAATTGCTGCTGGGGGCGTCGGTCCGGGCATCAAAATTTTCCAGCTCGTGGTACTTGGGTGTCGCGCTGTGATCGTCCAGTGGTGAAACACCCGGTTCGCCCGTGGCAGGGCGGCTATCCAGGAAAGGGCGCGCGATCGCCTGGTGCCCATCCTGGTTGTACAGGAAAAATGACATCGACTCCCGCGGGCCAAACCCATCGGGCAACTGGATCGGGACCCGCAGATTCTCAATCCCAGCGACCCAGTGATCCTCAATCAGGTAGGTAATCCGCATATCCATCACCTCGCGGACCAGGTCCTGATTCTCGGAGGTAGGATCGATATGCTCGTTGTGCCGGAATCCGGTCCCGACCCGCAGGTCGGCCCCGGCACGAATAGCACTGGCCAATTGGGCTGCATCGCCCGATTCAGCCTTGCGCTGTGCATTGAGTTTCAGCAAAGTTTTCCAGCTCGACATTGAAAGTTTCCTGTTTGGTACAATTTTTTTCTGTTTGGTACCGTGTTGCCCGCCAACGGTGGATCAGTATCCTCACCCAGCCGGTGCTCTGCCACATTCGCCAGAGGTTGCACCCGCGAGGAGTTGCACCAGTATAGTCGGCTGGCATACTTAGGACAGTTGGTGGTAGATTTTTGCAACAAGAGACCTTACTCCACGAAACAGAACCCTCCCTTCCACCCCGCGCAGATATCCCACATGAGTGACCATTGGCCCGACAAAGTTGACCACTTGCAAGGTCTGCAGACCGTCGATTGGATTTGTATAGGCATCTACGCATGCGTGACGATCGGGATTGGTTGGTATTTTGGCCGCCGGCAACGTTCCACGAAAGAATATTTCGTTGGCCGGGGCAATATGAACCCGTTACTGATCGGAATTTCCCTGTTCGTGACACTGCTGAGTACGATTTCGTACTTGTCCAAGCCGGGTGAAGCTTTGGGAAAAGGGCCGGTGCTGCTGACCGGCCTGCTGGCGCTTCCATTCGCTTACTGGATCGTGGGCTATGTGCTGCTGCCGGTCTACATGCGGCACCGCGTCACCAGCGCCTACGAATTGCTGGAATCTCGCCTGGGCCTGGGGATCCGGTTGCTAGGCGCAGCGATGTTCATTGCGTTGCGACTGGTCTGGATGTCCCTTTTGGTCTACCTGGCCGCCAAAGCGATGATCGTCATGATGGGTATCGACGAGCAGTGGATTCCCTTGGTTGTATTGATCACTGGATTTGTCGCAGTGATTTACACGTCCGTTGGCGGTTTACAGGCGGTCGTCGTCACCGACACCCTGCAGTTTCTCCTGCTACTGGGTGGGGCACTGTTGGTCCTCGCGATGATCACCTTCCAGATGGACGGCTTCAGTTGGTTTCCGACAGAGTGGCACCCGCAGTGGGATACTCAACCCATCATTAGTTTCGATCCCCGCACACGCCTTTCTGTCGTCGGAATGCTGTTCATGATGGTCACCTGGATCGTTTGTACCGCAGGTGGTGATCAGACTTCAGTGCAAAGGTTTATGGCAACCCGCAACGCGACCAGTGCCCGTCATGCATACGCTATCCAGTTGATTGCCTCGGCGTTCGTTACTATCGTCCTTGGCCTGGTGGGATTTGCGCTGCTTGGTTTTTTCGAAGCGCATCCCGACCAACTGCCAAAGGACATGAATTTGTACAAAGACGCGGATGATATTTTCCCGTGGTACATCGCACATCGATTACCGGTGGGGATCGCTGGACTGGTCGTTTCGGCAATGTTTGCCGCGGCGATGTCGAGTATTGACTCGGGTGTGAACTCCATTACCGCAGTCGTGATGACCGACTTCCTTGACCGTTTTGGAAAGCAGCCTGCTACCGAGCGCGGTCACATACTCGCAGCAAAACTCCTCGCCTTCCTTATAGGAACCATCGTGGTGGTTGGCAGTTCGTTCATGGGAGCGATCCCCGGCAATATTACCGCGGTGACCAACAAGACCGTCAGCCTGCTCACCTCTCCCATATTTGGACTGTTCTTCTTTGCCCTGTTCGTCCCCTTTGTAAAACCGGTTGCCGTTTGGCTTGCCACCTTCCTGGGTATTATAACCGCGGTGGTCATCGCATTTTCAGGCCCACTGGTCACCTGGCTGCACCTCCATTGGGGCATCCGGTCGGAGACATTTGGTGTTTCTTTGCAGGAGAAACTTGACGAGGCGACGGGAGAGATTTCGCTGCTTGCCCCCGACCCCATCAGCTTTCAATGGATTGGCCCAGCGGCCCTGTTGGTGATAATAGTTACGGGAGTTGGTTTGAGCTGGATACTCTCACGCATACAACCACCCAGGCATCCAGAACATTCTTCCAGCCGCTGAATCGATACCAACCCCGGCGATTGACCTGCAGGGGTGATGTGACCCCACTTTGAGGTGAGTCGCTTTTTACGCGGTCTTTTGGTTGGCTGTGATGAACTTATCCAACGGCGGGACCATCAAAGCGCATCTTCGCAGGAAGCCTCTTTAGCAAACGACGCCTCTTTAGCACACCATGTTGCCAAAGCGAGCCAACGGGGCTGGCCCGAAGGCCGGGCTAATACTAACTTAAACCACAGGGACGAACGGCAGAACCGGTCACAGACATCCATCACATTCTGTTCGACATATCTTATACCAGGCAGAGAGCTATTCATGCTTAAAACGATACTCATCACTGGAGCCAGCGGTCGCATCGGCTCTGCACTCGTGAATTACACAAACACCCTGGAACAAAAATACGATCTTCGCCTGGCTGATCTTCAAATCTCAAATCAACAAGGGATTCAAATTGATGTTACAGATCTCTCTTCCTGCAGAGAAGCATGCCAAGGTATTGATACCGTGATTCACCTGGCGGGTATCGCCTGTCCAGATTCAACTTTCGAAGAGACCCTGCATACGAATATTGTAGGAACCTACAATATTTTCGAAGCCGCCTTTCAGACGAAGGTTCGTCGTGTTGTCTATGCCAGCAGCGCTCAGGTGGTAGAGGGATATCCACTGGATACGCAGGTAAACACCGATATGCCCGTTCGTCCAAAAAACATTTATGGAGTGAGCAAAGCCTATGGTGAGGCAGTGGCAGCTTATTACGCTTATCAAAAAAATATTGAGGCTATCGCAGTTCGCATAGGAGCCTTTTACGATCCCGATGCATGGACTCACCTAGACTCGCGTGACCTGAGTGCCTGGGCAAACCCTGAAGATCTTTGTTCTTTACTTATAAACTGTATTGAGGCGGATTTAACCGCCGAGCCTTTCGTGATCGCTCACGGCATTTCAAACAACCGCTTTAAAAGGCTCGATTTGTCAGACACCAAGCGACTTTTAGGCTATGCCCCCGAAGCCGACTCGTTCTCACACTGGAATGTTCCTTTCCACAACGACAGTCAGCCAAAATCATAACCTCAGAGTTCACACAGCCTGACTTTCTTTACTGCTGTTTGCTCTGGAAAATAGCATCTACTAAGAGAACCTTTGTCGAACTGGCTTGATAACCAGTTCGGCTACGTGGGCATTGGGCGGGAGTTTTGCCAGATAGACAACGGTTGTGCCTATCTCTTCAGGCTGGAGCAGCGAAGCCTTTCGTTGATCACTAACCGGCTCTGGCCGTTCGTCAAGAATAGGCGTATTGATCTCGCCGGGAAAAATTGTCGTAAGGCGAATCCCGTTGTCTCCCTCCTCATTGGCAAAACCGCGTGCAAGTGCTGTCATCGCAAATTTTGCAGCGCTGTAGCCTACCCCTGCCAATAGGGAAGCTCTTAAGCCAGCAATCGAATTGATATTGATGATCAAGCCATCCTGGCGGTTGCGCATTTGTGGAAGCACCGAGGTAATCGTGTTATACGCACCCGTACAATTAATCCTGATCAAACGATCAAAGTCCTCGGGACTTAAATCTTTGGTCGCCCGCTTTTTGACATTAATTCCCGCGCTATTTACGAGGATGTTGATTGGGCCAATCTTTTCGGCGGCCCAATCAAAGAGACGCTGAACTTCATCACGATCTGAAACATCAGCCGGCAAGAATTGGATGGCCGGTTCATGGGAGTTTAGCCCTGCGGTTTCCTGAAGTTTCTCCTCTCGCCGTCCCGTAATACCAACTTGACAACCTTCTGCTGCCAGCGCCAGGGCAATGGCCCTGCCCGCTCCCGTACCGCCACCGGTAATCAACACACCTTTATCACGAAGATTCATGGGCATATTTTAACGGGCAACCTATCTACTGCGAAGGGTGTTCAATTGCAACACACGAGGCCTATGCGATTGACTCACACCCTCTAGTTAAATATGGGATGAATACAGTATAAGAAGGCCATGAATATCAAGCATCAACAACTCAAACAACTTGTTCAAACCATCTTCGCAAAAGCCGGTTGTCAGCCACCGGAAGATCAGCAGATGGCTCACCATCTGGTCGAATCGAACCTGGTAGGCCACGATTCACACGGGGTGATACGCATACCTCGGTATCTTTATTTTCTCCGCGAGGGGATGGTGCGCGCCAACCGTCAGGTGAAGGTGGTATTTGAATCCGAAGTCATTAGTGTGCTCGATGCCGACTTGGGATTTGGCCAATCGGTAGGCGAACAAGCAATGAAGTATGCCATTGATAAGGTTGCACGTCACGGCGTCTCAGTTATGTCGCTGCGCAATGCAGGACATTTAGGACGGATTGGCCAATGGGCCACGATGGGTGCCGAGGCAGGCCTGGTCTCATTGCACTGGGTAAACACCAACGGATTTGCAATTTTAGTCGCCCCTTTTGGTGGCATCGACCGACGGCTTTCTGCCAATCCTATTACCGCTGGAGTCCCCGTAGAGGGACAGGATCCAATCGTCCTGGACATTTCGACTGCCGCAATTGCTGAAGGGAAAGTCCGGGTCGCGATGAATAAAGGTGAACAACTCCCGCCCGGTTGCGTGGTCGATTCCAGCGGAAAAGCTACGGTAAACCCGGAAGACTTTTATGCCGATCCCCCGGGGAGCCTGCTGACTTTTGGGGGCCACAAGGGATACGGACTCTCCGTGATTACAGAAGTGCTGGCAGGAGCACTGACCGGCAGTGGCTGCAGTAACCCCGATGCTCCCCACCTGGTCAATGGAATGTTGACCATTCTCCTTGACCCAGAGAAGTTTTCCACAGACACCGGTTTTGCGGACGATGTCAAGCGACTTATCGACTTTGTGAAATCGTCTCGAACGCTTGATCCCGACGGGGAAATTCTCTTCCCAGGTGAAATCGAAGCCCGCACCAGGGCAAAACGAATTGAAGATGGAATTGAGCTGGACGATCGCACCTGGAATAGCCTGGTCGAGTCTGCTGCGTCTCTGGGCATCTCGACCGATGAAGTGCTACACCCCGCTGACTGATCCGGGAACAATCACATTACCAATGCAAAAGTGCCGGCTTTTGCTTTTCCCAACCTTCATCCGATGGCCATACGGTGTTCATCACCACCTTTTGCGGATCCCCATCAAACAATGGGCGGGCAACTTCGCGCCAGGCAAGAAAGTGAGGCGCCTCAAGGTGAGCCTGAAAAGCTGCCTCATCCCGATAAACTTCATACAGGTAAAAACGGCTGGGAACCTCTGGATCCTGATGCAGGTCAAAACGAAAGCAACCAGGTTCGTCACGGGTAGCTCCCTGTGCATCGCCATGGCAGGCCTGAATAAAATCGTCGACTTTGTCGGCTTGTACATTGATCGTTACAAAAATTGAAAACATGCAGTTCTCCTTTGAAAGTTTGTGGCCATTGATCCAGGACCAGTGACCTTGAGTATGGTTATTGATTTTTAATGTTGTTCATTATTTTTTCGGCAAGCACTCATTCGACGCTGAACGAACCCACTTGCCCTCGATAAAAAGGTTGTATCGGCTAGCCCCTTCAACGTCGTTTTATTACGGAAGTCCCTATCCATACGTCTTCCATACGCCTTTGCTTTGCAGCCCACATTTTCAACCGAAAACTGGTTGTTTACATTCTCCATGGTCTGAAAATTTTTCTGTGCCGCCACACTTTTGTTCTGGCAGCAGCATTGTAGTACAATTACCTTCAAGCGTGCTATGGGACACCGGACAAAACCATTAGAGAAACGAAATGAAGAAACGCAGCTTTGTCATTCTTGGGGCAACCTGGATTTTTTTACTAGCCAATTCACATTTGTCAATAGCCGCCACGTTGAGCCTCGATGGTAACAACTGGTTGCTCGCTACCGACCCGGATAACGTTGGACGAGACGAACAGTGGTTTCGCGCACCAAGGGACGACGCCAGGCAAACGCGAGTTCCCGGAATCCTTCAGGAGACCTTCCCTCGTTACCATGGCGTGGTTTGGTATTGGCACGATTTCGACGCCCCAGAAAACCCAAATGCTGAAGGAAGGTATTTGCTCCGGTTTTGGCAGGTCGACTACCTGGCCGACGTTTGGGTCAACGGGGTGCATGTTGGCGAGCACGAAGGTACCGGCGATCCGTTTGTGTTGGATGTTACCGACGCCATCAAGCCGCAGGCCAAAAACCGGGTCTCCGTGCGGGTACTCAATCCGACGGACTCACCCATCGATGGATATGTTCTGAACCAAACAACCATGTGGGCTCGAGGCATCCCCTGTAAACCGGGACTCGCCCTAAACTACGGTGGCCTGGTCGATTCGGTGGAACTGATTGTCGCGCCCGCGGTCCGCGTAGAAGACCTGTACCTTCAGCCCGATTGGCACACCGGAGAGATTAAGGTCCAGGCGAACTTGCGCAATGCCAGCAGCAAGGCCCTGTCGGCACAAATTGATTTAGCCGTCTCCCCTGCGACTCATGGTGAAGCAGTCGATCAATCGCGCACTAGGCGCAAGCTTCCGGTTGGCGACACGCTCATCGAAGAGGTGCTCAAGGTCCCAACGCACCGCCTGTGGGAGCTTAACGATCCCTATCTCTACCGCGTTACCGTAAGCGTGGAAACAGACAACACGTCGGCGCCCGCCGAGCAAACCGCGCGATGTGGTTTCCGCGATTTTCGCTTTGAGGATGGTTTTTTTCGACTTAACGGTCGACGACTCTTTATCAAGAGCACCCAAACTGACGCGCGCGCGCCGGTTGGTCACCTGGTTCCTCTTGACCCCGACCTGGTACGACGAGACCTGGTCAATTGTAAGGCAACCCGCCATAACATGATTCGCTCCTTCGGCGGACAAATCCCACGGTACCAGATTGACATGTGCGACGAGATTGGCCTGCTGGTCTACCAGGAGCACGCCGGTGCCTGGCGGATGGGCAATTCTCCCAAAATTGGTGAGCGGTTCGAGCGCTCCGTTCGGTCAATGATCAAACGCGATCGCAACCATCCAAGCGTTGTGATTTGGGGAATCTTGAATGAAACAGGCGGTCCCGTCTACCAGGAAGGCCTGCGTTCGTTACCTTGGGTCCGGGAAATGGATACTTCGCGGGCAGTATTGCTCAGCAGTGGCGATGCCGAGTTCACGAAAACCGGCAAGGTAATCGCTAACCGAGAGTTGACCGAATGGGAAAATACCTTTGTTGATACGCACCAGTATGCCTCCGTGCCGCATCGCATCGATCAAATCGAAGCGATGCGAAATTTAGGCGATGGGGATTTGCCTGTTTTCCATTCTGAAGGAGGCATCGGCAGTGCGATCAATCTCGTGAGGCTGGCACGTCATTACGAGCGTTTGGATGCCACCGACTGTGAGGACGCCCGGATTGGTCGTAACCATCTTGATCGTTTTCTGGCCGACTGGCAGCAGTGGAACCTGGACGATACGTTTGCCAATCCCGAAGATTATTTTTACCAGTGCGTTGCCTGGATGGCTAACGTCCGTAAAATTGGCGCGAATGCGCTTCGTGCAAATCCCAACCTGGTAGCCTACAACATTACCGGGTTGGTCGATCCGAGCACAACAGGCGAAGGGATGCTTGCCAGCACATTCCGCGAGCTTAAACCGGGCGTTGTCGACGCGATGTTCGACGCCTTGTCGCCACTCCGCTGGTGCCTGTTTGTCCAGCCCGTGCAGATCTACCGGGGAGACACGGCACGCCTTGAAGCCGTGCTGGCCAATGAAGATGTGCTCCCAGCGGGCGACTACCCGGTCCGTTTTCAGGTGGTGGGACCGAACAACGTGAGCCTCTTCGACCGCACGCTCACGGTCAGCATTCCCGAACCAGCCGGCAAGCCAGAACCCAGTTTTTCCATCCCCGTACTCGATGAAGAAATCAAGATCGATGGCCCGCCGGGCAGGTACCGTTTTCTGGCCAACTTCCAGAAGGGTGCGGCAGCCGATGGTGGCGATATCGAGTTCCATGTTGCGGACGCTGAGGAAATGCCCTCAGTCGATCACGAGGTCGTTCTGTGGGGCAACGATTCTGTGCTGGCCGACTGGCTTGCAGAACAAGGCATCCGGACGCGGCCATTCAAACCAGGCCGACCGACGTCACGGGAAGTGATTCTCGTGGGCAAGCGGCCGAATGTAGATGATGCAGCAAAAGATGACTATTGGAAGTCCGATATCGAACCTGACCCCAATGCGCCTTTGCCCGAGCACGATCCCGGATTGGTGATCCTGAAGAACTTTGATCCGATCCAGCGTAACGGCCACGAAGGAAAACCACTGAACCTCAACGGCAAGTTGTACCCTCACGGCATCTTCGCCCATGCACATAGTCGAATCGTAGTACAACTTCCTGGCCCTGGAAAATCGTTTACCAGCAAAGCGGGCATCCTTAGCGATCACGCGGCAGCGGGAGGCCAGGGAAGTGTTGTGTTCTCCGTTTCACTGGGTGAAAACGAACTGTTCCGCTCGGGAGTGCAGCGCGAGGGGATGAAAGAACTTGATATCGACGTCGACCTGGAGGGCCAATCGCTCTTCACGCTCGAAATCACCGACGGGGGTGATGGGATTGCTGCCGATCAGGCTTGCTGGGCCGATGCAAAGATCACACTGGTTGACGGACGAGAGATCTGGCTGGCCGACCTGGAAACACTGGATGTCAACTCTCAGGACACCTCCCATTCGGTCTATTCAGGGGCGTATGCTTGTGCGATGCGCGAATTGGCCCGACACATCGCACACGGTTCGCACGTGATCTACCTGATGCCCGACGTTCTCACGGAAGGCCAAAATCAAACGCGTTGGATGCCCCTTTCCAACAAAGGGGCCCTGACAAACCTGCCAATTTGGTTGTATCACAAAGATGATTGGGGCAAAAACCACCCTATCTTCGCAGGACTCCCCTCCGGTTGCGTTCTCGATCACACGTATTACCGCGAAGTTCTTAATTCCGGTGCGGTCTGGTCCGGGCAGGACCCTCCCGCCGAAGCAGTTGCCGGTTCGATCAACGCCGGCCTCGGCTACAGTAGCGGATTGACCGTGGCCGTGTACGATTTGGGTGCTGGCAGGTTCACCTTGAACACCTTGCGGCTCCACGACCAATTAGGAAGCGACCCGGTCGCAGAGCGCTTGTTCCGCAATATGCTCAACCACGCTGCCCAGCGAACCGATCAGCCGGTGGCCGAGTTGCCAGCGGATTTCAAGGAGCAACTAAGGGCGATGAGATTTTAGTCATGAAGATGATGACTCACTCCTTTGCCAAGAAATAGATCGCCTGCTTCTGGATTCTCACAGCTGCACTCCTGTGGGCTACTCCCACAGGGGTCGCCTCAATATTTCATTAAAAGGTTGCAGGATTTCATCAAAAGGTTGCAGGCTAACCACAACTCTTCAGTTGTTTTTCCCGACCGCGGCCATGCCTCGACAGCCACTGCCTGCCTTCTATTCACTGATTTTCTCGTAAGTAATCAGCGCCGCGCCTGGTTTCTCAGGAATCGTAACAATGAGGCCCTTCTCCATCAGTTCGCGGCCCGTTTTTTCGATGCCCGCTTCCGCATCGTAGTCTTTTACCTGGTAGCGCGCCTCGGGATCCAGTTCCTCGAGTTGGAATTGTGCGGAAACAAAGGGGCAGTCCGCTCGCCGAAATGCTTGAACCAGGCCGCCCGATTTTTCCGGGTAATCGAGCTGCCAGGCCATCCAGGAGCGATTGTGCGTGCTGTAATCGGTAAGTGGCCAGAAGTCACCAAAGTAATAGTCGGCAACACTCCGCCATTCCTTGATACGGCTTTGGGCAAGTTCCAGCGGGAAGTCGTCTTTGCGGACATCCCAGTTGCACTGCAGGAAGGGTGCGATGCTGCTGCGGAAATGATACGTATCGAATTTTTCCCAGTTTGGGCAGTTGCTGTAAGGCAGCCACGGGCAAAAGCCGTACGTGGCGCACTGATAGGCCTCCGGGTTATTCTCCAGATCGGTGCGCAACAGGGGCACCGATCTTCGCATCGTCTCCAGGTCGTCACGTCGACCGCCACTGGCACACGAGTCGATTAGCATGCCCGGATGCCGACGGCGAAGTTCATCCCAGAATCCGAGGAATCCATCGATGTAGCGGATCTCGGTGATACCCTGGCGATCCTCCGCGTCGTTTTTCCTCCAATACGATAACGGGTCGATATTGAAGTCGACTCGGAACAGATCGATCCCTTCCTCGGTAATCATTTTGTCGACGTGGTTGGTAACCCACTCTGCGACCTCCGGCTCATCGAGCTTCAACAGGCCACCTCCGGCACCACCATGCACCCATTCAGGATGGTTTTGCGTGATCCAGGTGTCTGCTGCAACCCGTTCCACCTCGAACCAAACGACGACCTCAAAACCTTTCGAATGTGCAGCATCGGTCACTGCCTTAATGCCATCGGGGAAACGCGTTGGATCGGGCTTCCACGTTCCGGTTTTTCCCCAGTTGCCATCCCCCGGGTACCAGCCCGCGTCCATCCACCAGTAGCTGAGATCGATTCCCTTGTCGGCAAACGTGTTGATGAACTCGATATCACCCTCCTGCGTGCACTGGAACCCGTAATTCCAGACGCAAGCCGCACCATGTTTCACCGAAAGTGGTTTGCCATGATCCTTGGGAAAGTTGTGCTGGAACATCCAGCGTCGCCAGATGTTCTGGGCCCGATAGCGATCGCCCCCAAAAAACTGCATCGCGATGAGCGGCGTGCGGATTTCCTCGCCCGGATGAAGTTTCAGTCGCGTAAGCTCTTGTCCGCCCACGACACGAATCCCGGTTTCTTCGTCGCGAATAAACCGGCTGGCCCACTGGCCCGGCCACCCGATGGCAATAATGGTCCCTTTCTCTTCCAAGGGACGCTCCAGTGCGTAATAAGGCCACTCGAAGTTGGTTGGTCGACCACCTCTGGGTGCAAATTCCAAAGAAGTATTTGGGCCAAGCGTTGTCTGCCTGGGCGCAAAACTCTCAATATGTGCTTTGTCGCCGACGTGATGATGTAACAGGAACTCGCCAGCCGGGGTACGACTAAAGGTTGTATCCAGAGCTTGAATCGACTCGATGAGCGGCGAATCCGAGTCGCCCTCATTTTTAAAGTAAAGAGTCCATTCCACGGTGGGGTAGTTCTTCCACGCCACCCCTTCACAGCGAACCACGAGCTGCGATGAAGGGTCGGTGTAAGTCAGTGTGTACTCTGTGCGGTGTGCATCGATATCGCGTGACGAGCGCTCAACCTTCCAGTTTTCAAGAAACTCCGAAGAAGGTTTTCCGTCGTAGTTGAACGAAAAGAAGGGCCGGAGATCGTACCGGGGTCCTAGTGCAATCTTTTCCAGTTCGTCGAGCCAAAGGACTTCGCCATTCTCCAGTGTGATCTTCGCATCGCACCAGGCAGATTGATCGGCACCGATGTTGTCGCCACCATCGGAAATTTCAAGCGTAAACGATCTGGCGCCATTCAAGTCGACTTTCACAGGCAATGCGGGCCATCCGCCGCGCCTGACATCGGATTGAAACACGCGCTGGTCGCCTATCGTAACGGAGAATTCAACGCTACCGGCTCTACCCGAGGCGACGAGAATACCGGCCTGGGCGGAAAAGCTTTTCCCCGGCGAGTCAAGTTGCACGACGATCTTGCTCGGCGCGTGGCAGAACACACCGCGCTCAAAAACAGTCTCTTTAATTTGCAGTGGTGACTCGGCGTGAGTGTTTCTTTGAATGGGGTCGTGTTGGTTCAACACGGCAATTCCCGGATTCCATGCCGCGTCGCGGAGTACCTTCTCGAACTTGGCGGCAACCCAGATATCACGTTCTTCCATCTCCTGCGCACTGGGACTGACGGCCAAAAGTTGGGGAGCGGTTAGTGCAGCAGCAACCGTGACGGCAAGGCGGAAGGTGTTCATTGGGTTGAGAGTTGAAGGTTGAGGGGTGAGGAGAGTTTGATTCTCGACGCGGTACAGGTCACTCGCCCGTCTTCTTGTAGGTAACCACGGCTGAACCGGGTTGGCTGGCAATTTCGACCACCAGGCCGGCTTCCATCAGATCGCGGCCAGACTTCTTTTCTGACCCGTTGCGATCTAGATTTGCAATTTCGTAGACCGCATCAGGCTCTAAACCACGGGGTCGAACGCGTATCGACTCGTAAATGCTGTCTGGTCGGCGAAACGCCTGGATCATCCCCTCACCCAGATCCGGTCGGTCGAACTGCCAGGCAGTCCAAATCGATTGATCCATGTTGTATGGCACCAGCGGATAGTAGTCGCCGAATGTGTAAGGGCGAACGGAAAGGTACTCTTTGAGCAGTTCGCGCATCAAGTTCATGTCGACATACGACCAACGATCTTTGGCAAGGTCTTTCACCCCGCCAGACCGCCAGCAGACTTCCAGTGCTGGTGCATACGCGCTACGGAACGTGTACTTGCTTAGCCGGACCAGTGGCACGGCTCCGCCATTGAGTGGAATCCAGGGAAACAATCCCTGATTAAAGGCCTGGCAGCTGATCGGATCGAAATCGCCGGAACCCTGGCTATCGCTTCTCCACAGAATCACACTGCGACGGATTGTCTCCAGGTCCAACTTGCGCCCACCGGTGCCGCAGTTGTCAATCAAAAGATCGGGATGGTTTTCCACCAGGCCATCCCAGAACTTATACAGACCTTCGGTGTATCGAATCTGGTTGATGCCAACGCGGTCTGATTCGGTATCTTCCCACCACAGTCCGGTTCCATCCTGGCGGAACACGTCGATGCCGTAGTCTTCAATGATCTTCGAATAGTATTTAATCAGGTAATCCATGACTTGCGAATTGCCAAAATCCAATCCATAGAACACCCAGTCTCCAAATCGCTTGGGGTCTCTAAGCGGTTTTGACAACCACTCAGGGTGTTCGGCAGCAATTCCCACACCGGGCCAAAGACTATCAGGCACAAACCACAAGAGGTATTTCATTCCCCGCCTGTGAGCCGCGTCAGAAATCGGACGCAATCCTTTCGGAAACAGCTTTTTGTCAGGATCCTGACGGGACTGGTGCGCAACCCAACCTTCGCTTCCATCGGTCCAACCGGCATCCATCCAGTAGCATTCCATGGGCAGGTCGTGATCGGCCCACCAGTTGATTTGTTTAATGTGCGTATCGGCATCCATCCACGAGCTCCAACTGCTATCGGTGAGCAAACCTTCAAACGGCTTGCCTCCCGGGCGGGGCGCGTAGTGTTTGAGCATCAGTCTTCGCCAAAGGTTGTGTGCGCGGACCCGATCGCCATTCCAGAAAAGCATCAAGACGCGCTGGCCACGAATTTCTTCATCCGGGCGAAGCGACAAATGAATTCCGTCCATGCGCGACGACACCTGCAGACCGTTTCCGCCGCTTCGTGTGAAATTGGCAAACCACGGACCGGTCCAGCCAAGTGCGGTGATAAAGCCCTGTTCGTGCCACTCAACGTTGAACATCGGCAATGATTCGACCGAAGGGCTTCCGCTGGGCACGCCGGGCCAGCTGGTCGGCCCACCATGAGAATGCAGTTCGAGCTGACTGCCGTCGCGCAGCGTATCGGTTCTGGGTGCAAAGTCCTCAAATGTTGCATCGCTCCCCTTGGCATGATGCACCTGGCAATCTGTGCCGCCCACGCACACGATCTGGGTGTCGATGCCGCTGAGGTTTTCCAGGATGGGAGTATTTCGGTCACTCGTGTTCTTATAGGTGACAATCCACTCCACGGCAGGGAAATCGTGGTACTCAATTCCAACACATGTCACCCTGAGGCCCGTTTCAGGATCCAACCATGTCACTGTGTGCTGGGTGCGTTCGTCATCCAGCTGGCGTTGCGATTCTTCCCGGTTCCATGAGGCGATAAACTCGCTTGATGACACACCGCCATAGTGAAACGAAAATAACGGTCCATCGCCGTAGACGATTTGCTTTTTCTTGTTTTCGGACAACGCCAGATCGGCCAGCCAGACAGTTTCTCCGTTCTCCAACACCACCCTGGCGTCGGCCCAGTCAGCCTGATCGCAACTGACCGCGCTGTCGCCGTCGCCTACCTCCAGCAAAAATTGTTTTGCACCGTCCAGGTTCGCTTCGACTGTCTCGGCTGTCATGCCTTCCCGCATCAAGCCGGATCTAAAGACGTATTGGCCACCCACGACCACATTAAACACAACCGACCCCAGGCCGGGACGCGTCTGGTCGTTACTATCCACACCCACCTTGGCGTGAAACGATTTTCCGGGAGACGGTAGGCGCACCACGATTCGGCTGTGGGCGTGGCAGTAGAGCCCGCGATTAAATTGCTCGCCGGCAATCTGTAGTGGTTTGCCGTTGCGCTGGTTGAGTTGCACCCGATCGAGGTTGGCCAATACCTGCAGGCCGATGACTTCGGACTCTGGCAGTCCATGAAATTTCGCGCCGACAAAACGGCGGAGCTGTTCGGTTTCAACCGGCAAAGGGGAAACCGCCATCGATGTAGAGACCGAAAGCAAGACACATACCGACAGCAGGACTGGAACATGAACAGCCAACCGGCACATTTGGAGACAAAAATTCATCATAAAAAATCCCTGATGACTGGCCGAGTCTCGGTGAAAAATGGGGAAACTACTCCCCATCAACCAATATATTCTTTCCCGCGGAAGGATGTCCAAAATCGTTTGCCGTAACCGACTATCGGAAAGCCGGGCTAAATAATCCGCGCCGGGCTCGCCAACCTGCAAAGTACCGGGGTTGATTCAGCCAGTGACGCGGACGCCTTGTTTCACCGCGATACCACTTCCCAATTGGCCGTGTTCTTCCCTGGCTTCACTTCAAACGTAAGCTCCGATCGATCGTTGTACCTGGTCGCCACCGCTTCTTCGATTGCTTCCACCATTTCTCCCCGCGGGGCCATCGGTTTTTGCACCATCCGGCCCGTTTTGCGATTGGACCGGATTTCGACACGGTAGTTGCCAATGACCGGAGCGGCGTCTCCGGCCAGGCGATACCGACCATCGGTGATTGTCCCACCTGTTGCTTTTGCCTGACCCTGCCGGGTCGGTATGAAAATGATCGACCCGGTGGCAATCGGCTCACCATCGAGGGCAACCTGACCAGCGACGACTCCACGGTCCTTGTTGCCACATCCAGCAGCGCAGAACATCGAGACCAGTAAAATTAGTGTCGCAAAGCGGCTACCTCGCAAACCAAAGCTGGCAGCCGTCACCTGGGTCAGTTGCATCGAAGAGCCTCCACATCACCTTCGTCTGCCATCCATCCCAAGCCGCGCCATATTTCACATTCGATACTGTCAGGATAGAAATGCACACTGCCATCGCACAGCAAAGCGTTTACGCCGCCCGGATGGCGGCTACGAGCACTGGCAAAGTTTTCGGTGTCAGGGCCCCCGATACAAGGAAGATTGAGTTCTGGAAGATTGCGACTATTATTGCCAGGACAAAAATCTGGCCAAACGGCAAGGTTGTCGGGAATCGGAGTATTCGGTGTCCACCGCACATACAGCGCCTGACAGCCAGCCCGATTTGTGTAGATTACGCCTCGTGAACTGGTGGCATCGTTCCCCTTGAGATACTCGGCTACGGCGATTGTTTTGCTCGTCCCATCGATGATGTCTTTAATTGCAGTTCCCCTTCCGTTTTGAAAGACGGCCTGCTGCAGGGGATTGATCTGCTGGATGGGTGCAAATCCGTCAAGGTCCCTCAAACCAGAAAAAATACCCAGATAGCTGGACTTTGGCACGGGAACGTCTGATCTTCCAGGGGGATAACTCGTAACCTCACCTCCCAGGTAATCACTTGGACAAATCAGATTGCGAAGCCCCTGGCCTTCCACGGTAAGTGGCCAGGTGGTTGGAGAACTCCAGGGATTTGGAATGTTAAACCGTGGCCCATCGAGCGCGTCGTAGTATGCGACTTCTTCAAGCTGTGGCAACAAATAATGCAAAAAGTAGGTCCACTCAAAGCCTCCGTTCAGGTAGCTATAGGAACCGCGCGAATCGGCTGCAATCCCCGGCGGAAACGAACCCTGCTGCGAATGGAAATTGTGCATTGCAACGCCGATCTGCTTGAGCCGATTCGTGCACTGCATACGACGGGCAGATTCGCGTGCCGCCTGGACGGCCGGCAACAGCAAGGCGATCAAGATGCCAATAATGGCAATCACCACGAGAAGTTCGACCAGCGTGAAACCGAGGTGCGACTTTCTTTTCTTACAAAAAAACCAAACCCGCTTCATTCTCATCAATCAGTCCTAGTAAATCGCCCGCTTGGTCCTGCTAATCGCCCCCTCAAGGGGGAGTCAACCGTTGCGCCGAGCTTTTAATCAAACGTTGCACGTATGGTTACAATATAGCACGGACTTACGATCGCAACTATCCGAACCAACAGACGACCGAAAAAACGGAAATTCCGATTCCCTTGCCACCTATTCCGTTTCGCCTTGCACAAGACGAGCACCGGCAGGTCAACCACCAAAAGAGAATGGTAAGAAGTTATCCTGGCTTCAGCTCTTGCGTCTTTTTAATGCCATTAAGGAAACTGCAAAACCAACCAGCAGCATGGTCGAAGGTTCTGGAACGGCCGCGGCACTTCCAACAGCACCCTGGTAAGACTGGAAATTCGACTTCCAAACGTCGTAATCAGCCTGGCTACCCTGACTGTCGCTCCACACG
Organism: Pirellulales bacterium; assembly: GCA_022448345.1. Classification (GTDB taxonomy): domain Bacteria; phylum Planctomycetota; class Planctomycetia; order Pirellulales; family Lacipirellulaceae; genus JAKVCB01. The sequence continues at coordinate 7,714 of JAKVCB010000032.1, read as the reverse complement.
GTGTAGTCAGCTGCATCCACCACACCATCACCATTAAAATCGCCGGGAGTCCCCAGGAATTCTCTCACTTCGAGTTCTGAGAAACCGACGATATTGCGGCTGCTGCCCCCAAAACTGAACAAGGGATTTACCTTGACATAAACCTCCTGTCCGGCCGTAACCTCGAAGGGAGCAATTGCGCCTGAAACGTACTCTCGACCATCGCCCCCTAAAGACTCGGGAACAAAACCGTTAAGGAGATACGCTGGCTCCCCCTCTGGATTAATCGGACCTGTACCCGGCGTATCGCGAACCAGAAAGTGGATCCGGGTTTGATTCGGGGTCGCGTTAGGATTGGGCGTTTGACCAACAGGCAGATTCGTGCCGACGCTATAGGCCTCAAACGAGGCAGTAATGGTCATGTCCCGAGGCGCTCTCCAGACAATCTGTCCGGTTCCGCCACCCCCACCTGGTATCGCACCAACATCGCCAACATCCAGAATCCCGGACAAAGGATCCATATTGTGATCTGCCGGTTTCTCTCTTTCGCTGATGGGAAAGTCATACCAAGGATCTCGGTTTGCGTAGACCTTAAAGACTGCCGATGCATTGCCAGGGGCATAACCGGCGATCCACCGCTGGGCACATTGCCCCCCCAAACAACCTGTAGGCGTGAAATAGTTTTCCGTAAGATCCGTAAAAGCAAGGGCCGGCTGCAAATGCGTGCTCGCATCGTTTGCGCGTATGGTCCACGCATCATCGGGTCCAAAAGCGCGACCGACACCATGCCGATAACCCTGTAGCTGCCAATCGTCATTGAGGTTCCAGACATCTTGTGCAGACAAAGTCGTTAGCCCAAAGACAGAAGTTATCCCGACAAAGGTAAGCAACCTAAACATCAACAATCCCCTTAAAATCCAGTTTTATCGTGTTAAAAAAAGGGCACGGGGCTTAAGGAACCCCGTGCCCTTGAATAAAACCCTTCAACTCAATCTTACTCTACTTGCACTCTACTTACGCTCTACTTGCGCTCTACTTGCGCCGGATACCAATCAGGGCCAAGCTGGCAAATAAGGCCAAGCAGGCACTTGCCGGTTCGGGAATGCCGATCTCTTGAACCCGGAAACTCGAGATGCCAATGCCACTGTTCGCGACCTGAGGGGCCCCACCCATGATGCGGAGCATGACGTGCTCGCCCGCTTCAAGCGTGAATTCTGGCATAGCCATGTTATTGAACTCACGACCGACGTCAGGTTTGTAGAAGGGGGTCGGAGCGCCAAAATTAAGCTGACCATTAAACTCGGGTTTAGGTAGAGCAGGCATGCCGGGACCACTGCGGATGACGAAATCAATAGGCAGGTTCTTGTTGCCATTCGTGTCGACACTGTAAGTGTCCAAATTCACTCGGATCCTCATTTGGCGTGGCGCTTTAAACCAAGCATGTGCGGCTCCGCCATGCATACCGGAAATCGCAAAGAGATCGCCTTTGTCCACTGGTCCAGAACCGCCGGGGCTACCATTACGATTGGCAGGCAATGCGACTAGATCGGCGGGATGAACGGGCAAAATTCCACCATTGACACCACCAGCACCAGGAGTGCCATAGAACTTACCATATGCTCGCGTAGCATGGGCATAACCGGAGAAGAAATGTGCATCAGGGTCCGAGTCGGCATCGGGCCCATCCGGTGTGTAATAGTTTTGGGACCAATCAGCAAACGAACCTTTATTGCCAGCAGTATCGTCTATTTTGAGTTGCCAGACGTCGTTAGCACCGCTAACCGGGTCGTGGCCAAACACTCCAGGGCTATTAGCCCCCGTTCCGGTTTGCGTCCAGTCGGTGACGAGGTCCCATTCGTTCACAACAACGCCAGCCTCGGCTGGCAAGGCAACCAAGGCCACAACTGCCAGAAGGCTAAATGCAGCAAGATAATTACGAGCTCTCATTAGTCTAAACTCCTCCAAAAAAATAGCAAAACCTGATCCAATCGGATCACAAAATACAAAGTTCGGTTCGAATCCCCTCGCACCATGCAAGCCGAACCGAAGAAAACTCCAAGCTACGCTATCAAACGTCTCCCCCCAGTCTAACTAAAAAATCCAACGATCGTCAAGCAATTTACGCCTAGCAACTGAATAATTGCAGCGAATCCAGCTGCCAGACTCGCGAGTTTTATTTTTTTCTGCATGTACTGCGCTCCTCCTCAAAAGACCTCAAAAGACCTCAAAAGACCTCAAAAGACCTCAAAAGAAAGACAACGAACTCAATCCTGCCCCCTTAAGAGAAACGCTTTAAACGACGGCTGAAGTCCCGCGCCAGAAACGGCCTGAAAATCCCCTCTCGACGGTAGCGACGAGTCACGAAGTTGGCGGTTCTCTTTTTTTTCAATTTTTTTTGGGTCGGTGCTATTGTACCGCAGCATTGCCACCGCTGGTGCCGTGCCGAGCATGTTGCCATGCAGCAAATTGGTCCCTGCGCGATGAAAACGGACCGGCGATTTTCCAATGCGGTAGATAAGATTATTTTCCACCGTAAAGCCCGTTGACCCCTCATCCATAAAGATACCGTTCGCTTCAGCGGTCCCCAGGTTCAGCGGCACATCATGGATGAGATTATCCCGCAGATAGCTGTCTGGCTGCCGACCAAGCGTGTAAATTCCTCCACCATCGGACAAAATCTCCATGACATGATGAATGTGGTTATGGGCCACAATATTCCCTCCCGCGGAGGTGTGACTCGAATTCCAACTCCAACCCAACGACACCCCAGTGTAGGGGTGGTAGCGGATGAGGTTATGTTCAATTCGGGTCCCTTGCGCGAGGCCTACCCAAATCGCCACAGCACCGAAATACTGACGACCACACTGCTCGATCAGATTGTTCTTCACGCGGTTGTCCGTGGAGGTCTGCTCCGGTGGAAATTGCCTGCCATCACCAATCATTAAACCGTTTCCGCTAATCTCAAAAAAATGGTTACCTTCGATGCTGTTCGCGCACGAATCACTGCGGATCCATAAACCGGAACCACCCAGTCGGGCGAATCGGCATGCCGTGAACGAGCATCCTTGAGCCCGGTCCACCATAATCGCACTTGGGATCGGAATCGTCCCGCCCGTCACACCGTCACGAGGCTCGTGCCAGGTTGCTTGTGCCGACGCGTAGCCGGCAGCCGGTGGAGACCACGCACAGTGTTCAAAAGCAAGTCCTCGAAAGTGAAGGTTGCGGATGCGAGGTGCAGGAAGTGCAGCTCCTCGTACCTCTACAAGACGCCGGGTCACCGGAACGATGGCATCCAAGGTCGCGACTGTCTCGCCCGGCAGCGGCAAATAACGAATCACACCCGCTACGGCATCAAGCCACCACTCCCCTGGCTCGTCCAACGCAGCTGCATGATTTTCAACCCTGTAGCGAGGATGTTCCTCGAAGTTATCCATTGCACCAAAGGGAGGCGTGTACCCCACCTTGGACGCTGTCAGGAGGTAACGGGTTTGCAAGTCAAACGCCTTGATCGATGTTCGCGAAATACACCAATCGTGCAAAAAAACCAACTCCGCACCAGCCAGATCTCCTAGCGACTCAAGGTCGCCGACTTGCGCCGTAAAACCAGTCCGCTGATCGTTACCGACTTTTTGCACGCGGAAGAATTCCTTGTTTGGATGGCGCGCCCACGTGCGCCGCTGACCATTGACGAACAATTCGCGAAACCGCAATTTTCCCACCGGCGCTTCAAGGAGGCCATTTTCCAACAGCTTCCATCCGGTGATCTTTTGGCCTCCACTAATCCTCGGCACAGATCCCCGGGCGCCAGCATAGATAACACGATGCCGCTCGGTTCCCGAGTCGCGATGGTCAAAAATTAAGGGCGCGTTCAAGGTGTAACGGCCGGCCCGCAGTTCAATGACCAGATCGCGAGTCAATCCGCCGGCAATTCGCACTCTCGCTGCCGCCTGTGCGCGCTGGATGGAAGCGAATGGTTTGTCAGCCGTGCCGGGATTCCGGTCATCGCCGTCAGGGACAACAAAAAAGTCCGCGGCGGGTAGAACGAGAGCCAAAAGCTGGGTTGCGGCAAAAATCAGACCAGCTCTAGTCATGGATACGGCCAAATAACAGATTTTCTAGCAGCCCAACTCGTGACCAATACGCGACAACTGCTCGTCCATGGGCTCTTGAATGGTTTTCATGTCGTCGGCTAACGCGGGATCGACTTGCAGCCAGGCGAAACGCGGACCTTGCGACTGAAGAAACCGGGTAACTCCTTCAGTCCAGCCAGCGAGGTCATTGAAACTATCGACGGTTGGAAAACCGACCGAACGCGCCAGTCCATGATAGTCATTCTTCAAGTCGCTGGCTGCTGTTTTTTGTCCACCTGTAACGTCATAGATATTATTGTCAAGCAATACGATGGTCAGGTTGTTGCAACCAGCGGCCATCACCGTGACCAGGGAACCCATGCTCATCAGCAGAGAACCGTCACCTGTTAACACGATGACTTCGCGCTGGGGTTGTGCCAACGCGATGCCAACCCCAAACGGAATTGCGCCACCCATCGTGGACGGATTAAGATGAAAGTCCAATGGATGCTGAGCTATTAACGGCCAGACTCGAGACGAACCCTGGTTGGTGATCACCACATCCTCTGCCTGACGCGCGTTGGCCAAAACACTTAATGCACTGCGCAGTGGCATGCCGGCTTGGGAATTACTGTTACTGGAATCCATGACCTGTTACTCCGCCAACAAAACAATACCTGGCTTATTCATTTTCAAACAGCGACCAAGCCATTCAGCCACTTTGGGTTTGTCACTTGGATCTTCCACAATCTGGTACTCAAGTCCCCAGGCTTGGAGTATGGGCTCTGCAAAAGTTTTCGCAGTATCCTGGGAATCCGGGTTCATCCAGTTTCTGGCGCCGATAATCGCAATTACAGGCAACTTTAAATCAAATACGATATTGCGCAGCGCGTCGCCCGACTCAAAAAGTCCCGTCGTTTGCATCATCAGGATGGGGGTCTTGCCACCGACCATTAAGCCGGCTGCCAGTGGCCAGGCCTCACCTTCCCGACAAACTCGCAGCAAATCAAAACCAGGCGACTCCTCCAGTGCAGACTCCCAAAGCCCCAAAGAGGTATCCGGAATCCAGACGACGTGCGTAATTCCCAAATCGGTCAAAACAGAAACGATTTCTTCACCGCTGAACAACATCTTAAAGAGTTCCCAGTTGATATTTCTAAAGTCTCAAGGCAATCCCAGTGATTATGGGTTTGCCAACGGCACCCCGGTCTTTTGGCCAATTTCTCGAAGTTGCTGAGCAAGCGATTCTGGAAGTGGTATACCACTCTCGCGGCGCTGTTGCTCAACCTGTCGCTCTGGGTCTCCAGGAATCAATGGACCATCGGTTCCAGGGGCGGGTTTCGTGGATCGCATGGTTTCAATCCAATGATCCACCCGCTGACGGTATTCGTCCAGATCCATAAATGCATCAATTTTCATGGCGGCAAAACAATGACCGACCCCCTTGCCAACCGGAGGTGGGTTTTCACAGGCAGCAAGAAACGGGGGCACAAAGGGGCCCCAATTTGCGCCACTGAGCACACCGGCGAACAAATCAACCAACGAGGCCAGGCAATAGCCTTTATGACCGCCATGTTCACGATCGCCACCCAACGGTAGTACCGATCCTCCCTCAAAATAGTCTTCTGGCCGATTGCTGGCGAGACCCTCAGAATCAATGATGCAACCGGCGGGCAACGCTTCGCCTTTCCTGCGCGCTATTTCTATCTTGCCAACCGAGACGGTTGAAGTTGCCATGTCGATCACGATCGGCGGCTGCTTCCCAGCGGGAAATCCGACCGCAAGCGGATTGGTCCCCAAGGTTGATTCCGCTCCCCAAAGGGGGGCGACTGTCGGACTCGCATTGGTCATCGACCAACCAATCAAATCACGAGTTATCGCCTGCAGGGGATAGTAGCCAGCCATGCCGTAGTGGGAACTATTGCGGACTGCCACCCATGCCATACCGGCTGCAGCCGCTTTTTCCATAGCAATTTCGTTGGCCCGAGGCCCCACCATCAACCCCAACCCACCGTCACCGTCCACTGTCGCCGTACTGGCCGATTCTCGCAAGATCGTAACCTTTGGCTGCGGATTGACTTTGCCCTTTTCGAACAACCGTACGTAAGCCCACAAACGGGCAACGCCATGGGTATCAACACCGCGGCAATCCGCGGTCACCAGGACATCGGCGGCCAGTTCTGCATCCGCCTCCGTAAGCCCACAGTGTCGTAGCACGGAAGCGGAAAACGAGTGCAAACATTCAGCTGAAAAGATTTCTGCCACAACTGGAAAACCGGTAACTTGTTTAAGAGGGAGTATGAGTATGGAAAACTGGAAAGTTATGCGACAGCTATCCCGGAAGCAAAACCCGCCCCCCGCTCGCCGCGACAGACTGCCCTGTCATATAACTCGATTCTTCGCTCAAGAGGAATCGGATGATCGATGCCATCTCTTCAGGCTGGCCGATGCGCCGCATCGGGGTCGCTTCAATCATTGCTTCTAGGCTCTCAGGCGTCATGCTTTTTCTCGGCATCTCGGTCTCGGTAACTCCTGGCAGCAGACAATTGACGCGAACGTTGTGGTGCGCCCAGGCTTCACCGCACGATCGCGCCAGGGAAATCATGCCTGCCTTGGAAGCCGAGTAGGCAATTAATGCCGGTCGTGCGCGAAGTGCTGCCGTGGAGGAAACCACCACGATCCGTCCAAACTGCCGTTCCACCATCTCGTCCTTGACGGCAAAGATCATATTGAAGGTACCATCCAGGTTAACCTCCATAGTTCGCTTCCAAGACTCCCAACTGGTCTGGTCGGCTGACTCCACGACAGCCATTCCAGCACAGTGGGCGAGAAAATCGATCGGACCCAGCGCCTCGCGCGTGGCTGCGACCATTGCCGCAGCGGACTCCGGCTGGGAAACATCGCCCTGCACGAGGACCCCCGTTCCACCTGCCTGCTCTACCTCGTCCAACGTCTGACGCGCCTCCTGCTCGCGCGACACAAAATTAATTGCAACTCGTGCCCCCTCGGCTGCCAGTCGGAGCGTCGTGGCCCGACCAATGCCCCGGGACCCCCCGGTCACCAGTGCCGTTTTGTCTTTAAATTCGTTGGATGTCGCCAAGAAATCTGTCTCCGTTGTTAAAAGTCAACGCATTGTCTGCTTTCTGCGATCGGTGATCAAGATGCAAAAATATTGGACCCCGCCCCTGGGACCGCTGCGGGTTTGTTGTTAGGATCGGCCGTCTGCAACGCAACTCCGTAAAGTCGCTTGCAACCCGTCTTGAGACCAGTAGCCCCGTAAAGTTCGTCTGGTCAACCTGGCAGCCAGATTACCCGTTGGGAGAAAACAGACTGATGGAATTTTTCCTGGATACCGCATCGATTGAGCAAATCAAGCGGCATCAAGACCTGGGACTTGTCGATGGCGTGACCACCAATCCGGCGCTACTCTCTGCGGAGGGTCGCAATCCGCTCAAACAACTCGAAGAGATTACCTCGCTCGTCTCGGGTCCGGTCTCCGCCGAAGTTGTCGAAACAGAGCCGGAAAGAATTGTCGCCCACGCCAAAAAACTTGCCCAGATCGCCGACAACATCGTTGTAAAAATACCTGCTTCGCGTACCGGACTGGAGGCAGCCAACCAACTGCAGGACACCGGGATCAAGCTGCTGGTTACCCTGAATTTTCA
>JAKVCB010000319.1 GCA_022448345.1 Pirellulales bacterium | reverse complement strand
AACGCTTCCTCCGGGAACTCCAACGCCGGATGCTTATGTTTCGACGACCACCCAGGCCTCGCATGACGCGTCGGCTAGTACGCCGAGTAGACCCTATCCGAGTACATCCGCTTCAAATCCAACGTATCCGAGTACGCCGTATCCGAGTACATCCGCTTCAAATCCAACGTATCCGAGTACGCCGTATCCAAGTACATCCGCTTCAAATTCAACATATCCAAGTACGCCGTATCCTCAGCGACCGGCGGTCACTGCAGAGGGCAGTCCGACATCCCCTTCCAAAGTGGCAGGCCTCAATCCCAATGCACAGCAGCCGAGTTACCCATCCACATCGTTCGGACCCGAGGTGGCATCAAGCGGTACAAAGGGTATCTCGTCAATGGATACTTACCCCTTAACTCAGCCAGGGAAGCAAGTGGCTTCAACGTCGCCCACAGGGTTTGATTCGACGCCACCGTCAAATTCGCTCGGTCCGCGATACAATACGAGCGTCGGGTCGTTCAGCGGGTCACCCTCCCCAGCTACCAACCGCGTGGTTCCGCCGCAGTCGGCAGGTCCCGCAACTGTGGCACCTGCCTCAAAGGGGCCGCTGGGACCCCGATACGCGAGTTTGCCCGACAACAACGGACCGCGGTTCGATGCCCGCCCTGCCCCTCCAGCAGTCGGCGGCACCAACGTCTCGCGACCACAACCGCCGAACGTGGGGAGTACCCCACCACGGTATCCTCAGTCGCGAGCACCATCAACGGCTCCGGCTTATCCAGCAACCACTCCAACCCAGACTCAGGCCAACCCCTTCCAACCTGGGAGCACCAGTCGCTACGTGCCAGAAACTCCCCCAGCCGTCTCCGTGGGGCAATCCCCATCGCAACCCCAAGCACCGTACAACCCACCACCGACCGTCCAGCGCTAAACCTGCGGGGGACGCGCACAGGCCAAAACGTGGAGGTTTTGGCAAGAGAAACATGAATGCCAAGGAAGGCGTTCCGTACAGAAGCAATTCTGTACCTCTTCAAAAGAGCAACGAACAAGGATGTTCGTTGCTCTTTTTTTGCTTTCCAATTAGCTCAATGCTCTTCGATGATTACCAACCCATGACCATATTGGATTCGATCACCTTACGTGAACGTTCCAGGTCGGCACCAGTTTCGTGCATATAGAGTCGGATCGCCTGTACCTTATCCCCGGAGGCCTTGGCTAAGCAGTCTCTGGCCGTATTACAGGGGTCGGCTTTGCCGGCAGAAATCCCCAGAGCACTTTTAGAGATGACCCACGTATCGCGAGGCCGTTTGGTCAATCGCGTGACTTCCTCTTCAGGATAAGCTTCTTGCACAACACCCGTGGCAGCTGACTCGTCAGTTGCCCAGGTGATGATAATGTGGTTTTCCGTCTCAACCTCAAACAGTGGCATTGTGATTCCCCCCCTCTTTGTCAGTACGAAACGGTCGTCTTTTTTGGCCTCACCAAGATACCCTATCAGGGGGCGATTCGACAACGACCTTGCGAAGTTTCATTCCGAGGGCCGGACTTGCGATGGCACCGTGTACCACTATAATCAGGCGGCAAACTCCCCATTTTGGGGCCGTAGCTCAATTGGTTAGAGTACCGGACTGTCGATCCGGTGGTTGCGGGTTCGAGTCCCGTCGGCCTCGCTCCGTTTGCTGCAGTACCTCTGCGGACGTTGGATTTTGATGCCGCGTCTTGACTCTCTCGGGGTCGTTCCTAGAATCGCACGAGGTCAAATCTGCCCTGCTTGGTGTTGTTAACAACCCATTCCAACAAGGAGTTCGATTCGATGAGCCGCGTCTATTCTTGTGCGTTTGTAATTGTTTCATTGTTTTTTTTGGAGATTCATGTTATGGCGGCGGACTCACCCAAGGCCGATGCGAGTAAGGCACTCGATTTCAAAATGAAATCGCTCGATGGGAAAGAAGTCGATCTCAATAAATATCGGGGTAAAGTCGTGCTTGTGGTTAATGTGGCCAGCGAATGTGGTTTGACGCCTCAGTATGATCAGCTTCAGGCGTTGCAAAAGAAGTATGGTCCCGAGGGACTGCGAGTGCTCGGGTTTCCCTGTAATCAGTTTGGCCAACAGGAACCCGGAAGTGCTGAAGAGATTCGCGATTTCTGCAGCTCCAATTACGGAGTGACGTTCGATCTTTTTGAGAAAGTCGACGTTAATGGCCAGGATGCCTGCCCCCTTTATAAACTGCTCACGCAGCTCGACATCAAGCCGAAGGGCGCCGGTGATGTTTCCTGGAATTTCGAAAAATTTTTGATCGACCGCGACGGCAAAGTGGTCCGGCGTTTTGAGCCGCAGACCAAACCGGACGATCCGCTCGTGATCGGAGTGATCGAGGGCGAATTGAAAGCGGAACCGGCCGAAAAATCGGATAACTCTTGATGAACTTTGAGAGAGATCAGTCCATGCAATCCTATCCGACGCCGTCGCGTCAAATGATGGGCTTGGCGGTGTCTGTGATTATCTGCTACGGAGCGGCGCTCTTGGGCAATCTGGCGACAATGCCACAGATTCCCACGTGGTACGCGGGTATTGGCAAGCCGCCTTGGACACCGCCCGATT
>JAKVCB010000318.1 GCA_022448345.1 Pirellulales bacterium | reverse complement strand
CGCGTGATGATGGCACCCAAGATCTCAGGATCGCGACGATTTACATCTGCGGTATTTTCTTCAAGTAGTTGAAAGAATGCAGCATCCAGAATCACACCGTACTTGACGACCTCGGCGAGGCCCGCACGGTATTCACGAATTGGCAGTGTCTCGAGAACTTGCACATCGATGACGACCCCATGCGGCTGCCAGAATGCGCCGATCATGTTCTTCGCTTCTGGGAGGTTGATGCCGACTTTGCCACCGACGCTGCTGTCGACTTGGGCTAGTAACGTAGTGGGAACCTGAAAGAAAGTAAGGCCACGAGCAAACGTTGCCGCAACAAACCCTGCCAGGTCACCGATGACTCCGCCACCCACAGCAACAATGATCGACTTGCGATCCGTTTTTAGCTGTAGCAGTTTGTTCCACAGCCATTGGGCCTGTTCGATCGATTTGCTTTTTTCACCCGCTTTAACAGTCACCAGGTCGACACGTTGGCAATGTGTCTCGAGACTGGTAGCAACTTTTGTTGCGTGAAGTGAGTGCACGTGTTCATCAGTGATCACGATGGCGTGAGATAACGTAGCGCGACGGGCAGCGAATGTCCCCGTGTCTGGGAGATTTCCGGCTCCGATATCAATGTCATAAGCGCGTTCATGCAGTGGAACTCGCACGATGTTTTGCGATGCGCTGGCAGTCATGCGCTCTATTGCCTCGCCGCAGGGTTTGTGATTGTCACAATATAAAAAGAAGAGCCTGATAGCTGTTGCGAGTGACAGCCAAACCTACGTTTCCCGCGATTCCGCGTTCTACTGTGGACAGCTGTATCGCCTGGTCGAGTCTAACAGGTTGCTCGCCCCTCAATGGCCTGGCTTCGCCGTCGTCGCTGTAGTTTCGTGAAGACGTGTTTGTCAAAACCCCAACCAGCAGGACATGCGCATCGATCCAGCCTTGAGTGACCACAGATCGTAACGAGCCGGTTGCCACGAACTCTCATGGCGAGAATTAATAGTTGATGCGGTTGAGGTCGTGTTCGGTAACGGTTACCTGGCGACAGAATCCTGTGTGCACACGTACATAATCCAAATGGGCGCATTGTTCCGGGTCTGCGTGTAGCGCATCGGCAATCCGCGTTTTTTCTTGTGAGTCCAATTCCGCATCTACTTCGGACCAGACCGTGTTCTTTTCAACGATCAAGGATTCGCGGTAAGGGTCGAACTGGTCAGGCACCTGAGGCATCTCCTGGTAGGATCTGTGAAATCGACAAGTCAGCCAATTTGAGGCCCGGCGGCTCGTGTAGTATCTGTTGAACCGGTGGCGAAAAGTAAACCGACACCAAGTATACTTACGCCCGCGCAACTGGGGAACCACTGTAGAACAGGTCGAATTGAAAGAGGATGGGTTTTGTGAGCCGAGGAAAGTGGGCGATTTTGACGATGGTTTTGCTGGGATGTGTGCTGGGCGGCTTCGCGGTCTGGCATCACTATCGGCAGGGAAGGCGAATCCTGGAGTTCTGGGGTTCGGAAACGGCAATGTTGATTCGCCACGCTGATCAGGTTGAAGTTTGGCGATTGGGACCACAGTCAGATCAAAGTCGGTCCCAGTTAGAGGTCAGTGGACAGTCACTGGCCATACTGGAACAGGTAGAAATTAGCCGTCTGCGTGGATTGGTGCATGCACGCCATGCATTGATCATTGACCGCAACTACGACTGGTCAACCGCACCGGCAGACCAGGCAGCAGTGTGGAATTTGGCATTGCACTTTCGCGACGGTGAACAACAGACAACGCTGGTGTTTGCCACTGCCAGCCGACTGGCCTGTGTTGCTGGGCGCACCCAAGTGGTGCGCGTTACCCAGATGATGGATCGAGTGGTCGAATTCGTGACGCCCCATATGTCGAACCTTGCCGAAGAACTGCCCGGAACGAGTGAGGCGTCACCTCGACTTGAAAATTGACCGCTCGCTGTTGTTGGTCAGGTCTGTCGACGTGGGTTCAAAGTGAAATTGGCCACCGCCATGCCAACGAAAAGTCCCGCAAAATGAGCGGTATTGGCGACCGGTCCGAGCAAGCCGGTGAGGCACAAGCAGGCCCATCCGATCATTAGCATTACCGTATTGGGATGCAGAAAAATTCCGCTACCCGGGTCGAGGCGGCCGGTTACCCAGAGATAGCCTAACAATCCGTAAACCACGCCTGACATACCACCGAAAATAGGGTTCCCTGAGAACGGTCTTAGCGGCGCTGGAAGATCGAGAGGCATGATTGCCTGTGCCAAGTTAGAGAGAACCGCTGTGAGGAGAAGGACCCAGGCCAGAGTGAGTTTGCTACGTCGGGATTCAATAATCCCTCCTAACTGCCACAGCCAAAGCATGTTGAATACCAGGTGCCAGATGCCTCCAGGATGCAACAAGATGGGCGTAATCAGTCTCCAGATTTGCCCTTTCTTGATGCTTACCAGCGGATCCCCTGTTCTGCCGTAGTCAGCAATACTGCAAAAGCGCAGGGTGTCGTTCAATGAAAAACTAGGGCCTTCAGACGCGGAGGAAGGTGATCGGGTCAAGCGGCGACGTGGGGAACCACCATTACTGAAAAAGAAAACGAAGACAG
>JAKVCB010000317.1 GCA_022448345.1 Pirellulales bacterium | reverse complement strand
AATGCCGCCTTTGCGGTAGCCGTGAGTCCGCACATCTACGGCGCAGCCAAGATAGTGCCCAGAAATGGGGTCCTGGCTATGCTGGCCATCGCAAAGAGAAGTCACGATCATGACATCTCCAAACAAAGGTGGAGCAGTATGAAGCCCTGCGCGCAGCAATTCCGAAAACTGCGGACGCAGATTGAAGTCGGTCTTCCGTACTTCATACTTAAATCCGATGTTAGGCAGCATCATCGGTTTTAGGCTCTTCCTTCTGGTCGCGCTGATGCCTCTTCAAAATCCGATTGACCCACTCAGTGGAAACCCTCATCGTTTCCGCGATTGCCACTTGGGTGCAACCGGACGATACGAGCGCATTGATCATCTTGAGCCTCTCGTGACGAAGCTGCTCTAGTTTGTTTTCGGTGGATTTTATCTGCGATGTCTTCCTCCGAATTCCATTGAGTGCCCCACTGAACTCTTCTTTTACGGGTCGCTGCCTCAAATCGGTACTCCCATGTCCAAAACCGGCCAAATACCGGAATTGGTCTTCGTTCGATCCATTCCAGCCACACTGTGTGGACTTCGACGCGAACCGGCCTCCAGGCAAACCAGAGTCGCCAACTCGATGCAAAGGGCGCTGACCAGCGCACGGCACCTCCTTCGGGTATTCTGTCCTTGTCTCGACCAAGACATAGGGTCGCATGCATTGAACTCTGGGTCAATGCGTCCCGGACCCCGACCGTAGTTCCACCGCTGCGGTCGGGGTTTTGTATGATTCCAGTGGAATCATCTATGGAGGATTTACGATGGCACGTACATGGGCACAGGCAGAAGTAGAGCGAAAGCGCATTTTGAGACTCGGTAAGCGCCTTCAGGTGCGAGTTGTGCGAAAGCCAATTCGTGGCAATGATGGCGATGATTGGCCGGGAACTTCTGGGCAGAATGAGTACATGATCGAGGTCCGTGATCCGAGGACGACAAACCAAGGCGGAGTCGTTTCGGTTGGGAGCCCGACGAGCGCGCTTGCCGCAGGTCGGTGGAACAATACAGCCTCCACAAACGAACACATCACTCGCCTGACAGGTCCGATTGCAGGCACGCCGGATGGGACCAATGTTCCGAATCCGAGCGGATGGCGACTGTATGGACCTGGTGAAACACGGGAAAGCTCCCTTATCCAGAATAGCGCCTCGGTCTTTACCTAAGCGTTATGGATTCCCCGTCTGGTAGCGAAGAGCTAAAAGATCCTCGTGAGGAAAGCTTTTGTCAGCTTGTTGCCAAAGGGGCTCCCAAGGGTAAAAGTTGGCTGAAGTGTTTCCAGACAAAAGCGAAAGATAGGCTCGCTGCGGCTAATAATGCTCAAGCGCGCTTGATGTCGAAATCGCACATCAAAGCGCGTCTTGAGTATTTGAAGCGCGGAGATCCAATGGCGGATCTGCTCCCGTCTGACACATGGGAGCTAACGCTCGACCACGAGCTGCGCAAGAATTTTGCCGTTCGCGAACTTTTGCTGCAAAAGCAGGATTTCGACGGGGCACTGAAATACAGCAAGCATATTGCCCAACTTTCCGGAATGATTGGGGTCGGTTCGCAACACCTCCACCTGCATCAGAACAAAGAAGACAGCCGTACGGGTGGAGAAATTCTGGAGGCAACTTTCAGTGAACTCCGATCTCTCTTCCCTGGTGGATCTCTCCAACGAGCAGTTGAGGAAATTGCAGATCAGTCCGGAGGTGGCGACGAAACTTCAGGAGCAAGTGGAAAAGCTCCGGTGGCGTCGTATGGGGTTGTACCAGCCATATCCGAAGCAGAGACGATTCCACCAGGCGGGGGCGACATACCGGAAACGCTGCCTGATGGCGGGGAATCAGGTCGGGAAGACCTTCTCGGCTTCGATGGAAGCAGCCTTCCATCTGACGGGTCTGTACCCTGACTGGTGGGAAGGCAGACGGTTTTCCAATGCCCACCGTGCTTGGGTGGGTGGTCCGAACTCGGAACATGTCCGGGATAATGCGCAACGACTGATGTTTGGTCGTCCAGACGAGCCTGGTACTGGGTCCATTCCACGCGACTGTATTGTGCAAGTCGAAAAGTCTCGCGGTATTAAAAACGCAATTGACTATGCACTGATCCGGCATGTATCGGGCCGAAACTCGTACGTGAAGTTCAAGTCGTATGACCAGGAAACCGATGCTTGGTCTGGCGATACGCTTTCATGGATTTGGTATGACGAGGAGCCGCCGTGGGATAAGTGGGGAGAGGGTCTTACTCGTACCAATGCGGGAGACCAGGGTCGCCCCGGCATGGTCTTCCTGACGCTTACGCCTCTGCTGGGATTGACCAAGGTCGCAAAGATTTTTCATCCTAGACC
>JAKVCB010000316.1 GCA_022448345.1 Pirellulales bacterium | reverse complement strand
GCGAATGATACTTTTGATGCGGCGCTCGATTTCGCGGTTCCCGGGATAGACGGGTTGCTTGTCGATTGGAATCGAGTTCACATACGGCGTGTTGGCCGTAAACGGTAGGTCGACCCCTTCCCGATGAGCCTGGTCCTCAAGCTTACTAAGCAAATAACGGACCCGTTCCGGACCTTTCTGCTCGAGCACGTATCGCAGTGATTCAAGCCATTCGGCCGTTTCCGCAGGATCAACGTCTTGTCCGCTATTCGAAGTTTTCACATCCGTGGCCATTGCTCTAAATCCGGGGTGTCATGATGCCGCAAACAAGGAGTCGTCTTTGACGGTTGTCTTTGCCGGTGTTTGCCAGTGATTGAAGGGTTCTCGAATAAGCCAACCCGCACCTTGGTTTCACATACCAAACGGCTTCAACGATCGTCATCATCTGTCTCTCAGGCGAGCTAAAACGTGCTTCCCGTCCTGTGTTGAAGTGGGGCCTAACATCGCCAAGCAAAAAACCGATAGCTAGCTTATTTTCCCCAAGTTACGGCGAAACGTAAAGAGAGGTTTGCCGTATCTCGAGGCAGTTTTCGCCCTCTCAGAATGGCTTCATGCCCGTCGAATCCCTTTAACCGACAGGTTTTCTCTTGGGTCGATAGACTTCGGTTGCCAATCCCAGGTGCACCTCGGCTGCAAATGCCAAGGTTTCACTAAGTGTGGGATGAGGGTGAATCGACTCGGCCAAATCACGGGCGGTCACTCCCATTTCGATCGCCACGACACCCTCGGCAATTAACTCACCGGCCCCACTGCCGACCAAACCGACACCGAGCAATCGCTCCGATTCTGGTTCGAATAAGAGTTTTGTCATGCCCGAGGTCGCCCCGACCGCTTGTGCCCTTCCACTCGCTGCCCATGGGTACTGGGCAACTTCGTATGTGATTCCCTCTTGCTTCGCCTGATCTTCAGTTAATCCGGCCCACGCAATTTCGGGGTCCGTGAACACAACGGCTGGAATCGCCAATTTATCGAATTCGGCCGGCTCACCGGCCATCGCCTCAACAGCGATCTTTCCTTGATGGGCCGCCTTGTGGGCTAGCATCGGCTCACCCGCAACGTCTCCGATCGCCATAATTTTCGGATCCGCGGTTTGTTGTCGGAGATCAGTAAGCACAAAACCTCGCGGATCGATTTGTACACCAGTGTTTTCTAATCCCAGGTTATGGCTGTTTGGTCTTCGACCAACCGATACCAGGACTCGATCAAATTTCTCCGTCGCTGCCAACTCACCCGCCATGACGACTTCAATCTGATTTCCAAGATCGATCAGGGCGGTCACCTCAGTCCGGAGATGAATATTTTCAAAACAATCTTCTAGACGTTTGTGAAGGGGTTTTACAAGATCGCGGTCCGCACCCATCAATAATTGATCCGTCAATTCAACAACCGATACCTTCGTACCAAGTTCGGCATAGACGGTGCCCAGTTCCAGGCCGATGTAACCACCACCGACAACCAACAATTTTTCAGGGATATCTGTCAACGCCAAGGCGGCAGTTGAATCCATGACCCGCGGATTGTCGATTTGGAAAACAGACGGCATAGCCGGGGAGGATCCGGTTGCCAAGATGACGCGATCGAATGATAGTAAATCACCCTCTTTGTAAGTTTCAGGATCACCACCACTGAGACGTAGTGAGTCAGAATTTTCAAATACTCCATCTGCTTGTATGACGCGCACTATTCGTTTTTTTGCCAATTGTGCCAGACCACCAGTAAGTGTCTGGATCACTTTTTCTTTGCGGGCCCGCATTTTTTCGACATCAATCTGAGCCGCGCCCAAGGATACACCCCACTCGGTCATCTCGCGACTTTCGCTGATCACCTTGGCAACGTGAAGCAGAGCCTTGGAAGGAATACACCCTCGCAACAGGCAGACGCCGCCTAGCTTCCCCTCCCGGTCCACTATGGTGACGTCGAAGCCAAGATCTGCTGCCATGAAGGCGGCGGCGTAACCACCGGGGCCACCACCGAGTACGACCAATTGTGAATGCATTAAATGTAATTCCTTTTCATCTGCCAAGGTTATATTTCTGCTGTGCTACCCCGGAATATATTATTTTCCCCGTCTCACCAACGATTGCAACCACCGGGATTCCTTGCCTTACAAACAGGATTAGTTCGGTGCCGCTTGCCGCAAGGCCCGCTTGTTGTTCAAGTTGAATCCGCAAACAGAAAATAATTCTAACGCGGTATTGAAATTTTTCATACGTCCGCATCAGATCATA
>JAKVCB010000315.1 GCA_022448345.1 Pirellulales bacterium | reverse complement strand
AATGGCACCGGGTGCCTGGCAGGCGTCTTCAACCACCGCCCAATTGTGACGACGTGCCAACTCGGTAATTTCCTGCATCGGCGCCAGGCCACCGTGCAAATGGGAAATAACCAGGGCCCTTACTTTGCTTGAAGATTTTGCCTCCTCTTTGGCCACAGACTCAAGTGCCTGAAGGTCTAGACACCAGTTGGCTGAATCAATATCCACCAACACCGGGTAAGCGCCGATCGCCTCAATCGCGCGAAAATTTCCTGGGAAATCGTACCCGGCCAGGAGAACCTCGTCACCCGTTTTCACGCCAACTCCCCGTAGGGCCATTTCCACTGCAATCGTCCCGGAAGAGGCCAATATCACGTGCTCCGAGTTAAACTGGCCAGAGAGAGTTTTTACGAGCGCTTCGCTGTGACGCCCATGGTAGCGGCCCCATGAACCATCCTGCAGAGCATCTTCCAGTACGGCACGAATCTCTTCGTCCTCCGGTGGCCACTGAGGCAGCGTTTGCTTAAGCGGTCTTGAATGCTGGTCATCCATAATACTTCTCGTGAACTACAAAGGTTGCCATGAGCTGAGTATTGTGAGGAAAGGGTAAGCAGCCTGGATACATGTATATGTTCAAACAGTTGGCCAGTCTTTATATTAAGAGGGAAAGGATACCTCCACCCTCGAACCCAAAGCCAATCATGTCCCGAGTTCGTTTCATTATGATCGGTGGATTTCTCGGCGCAGGCAAGACGACTGCGCTTGCCCGTCTTGCCCGTCACTACGTCGCCCAGGGCCTTCAGGTCGGACTCGTGACGAACGATCAGGCCTATGACCTGGTCGACACCGCGTCACTTCGCCGCCAGGGATTTCGCGTGGGCGAGGTACCTGGTGCCTGCTTTTGTTGCAAATTTAACGAGTTATTGGAAACCCTCACGCAACTCGCCGATGACCAACAGCCTGATATCCTTATTTCCGAACCGGTGGGCAGTTGCACCGACCTGGTGGCAACTGTTATCGAACCTCTCCAGCAACTTCACGGTGACCGGTACGAGATTGCTCCTCTGACGGTCTTTTTTAAGCCGGAGCATGGACAAAAAATCCTCACCGCTGGAAAAACCGGTTTTTCTCCAAAAGCCGCTTACATCTTCCTGAAGCAGCTAGAAGAGGCCGAGGTGATTGTCATTAATAAGATCGACAAACTTCAGGCTCACGAGGTCGACAGCCTGACCGAGGCAGTACGCAGCCGGTTTCCGGGGAAGGCCATCCTGGCCGCCAGCGCTAAAGAAGGAGAGGGCTTTTCCGAGGTCATCCAGGCTATCGAAGCTCTCCGTCCCACCCTGACCCATCGTTTGGAAATCGACTACGACAAATATGCCGAAGGCGAGGCGGAACTTGGCTGGCTGAACTGTCGCGTTGAATTGGCCAGCCAAGACGATCCCTACCAACTTGACGGTGTGGTTCTCGCGCTGGTGGATCGCCTTGCGGAGGCACTTTGCGAGGCCAATTATGAACCGGCCCATTTGAAGGTCCTTGGCCAAACCCCTGAGACGACCAGCATTGCAAACCTGGTGTCGAGCAAGCTGCCGGCAGAACTTTCGGTGACAACAGGCGCCACCGTTAGGACCGCCGATTTTCTCATCAATGCACGTGTTGCTGGCGATCCCGAGCAATTGGCAGCCATGGTCTGCCACGAAGTCCAACAGCTGGCAGGAGTTTTCGAACTCTCGGCCACCATCGGGCATATGCAGCAGTTCCGCCCAGCAAGGCCGGAACCGACCCATCGCGTCACGACCGATGGTCAGCTGGCAAGCTAGCGGCAGTATCGGAATTGACGACCAGGTGTCTGTTGACCTACCCTTCCGCCCCAACTCCACCAATCGCAATCGTTCGGTGGCCGGTTGACCAGAAGAGACGTTCCCCCTGTGAAACAAACCGATGCTTCTTTCTGCAAACGGCCGTCCTCTAGACCATCGTCCGCCCTGGCAGCACCGGGGGCTCGCCTTCGCTTTTCTCCTGGCTCTCGCCGCTCCACTTGGTTGCGCAACCTCCAATCCCTGGGTCTCGGTTCGCGACACTCCGAAAAATCCGCTGGCAGCATCGCTGGGCCTTTTATCGCCAGGTGGTCCGCAGCCAACGCCCCGAACCAGGCAACTCCTGCGCCGATTTGATTTGCTCGATGCGGTCGACGGTGATCGGTGTGCTTTGCTCTACCAACTAGAACAGTTGCAACAACGGGAGCCAGACGCAGAACACGAATACGCCATTGCCGAATTAGCCTATCTGGCAGCAAAGCGCGCAGATCCTTTCGATCGGGACAAGGCATTGGAGTTGTACAGTACGGCACTGATCCATTCCTATCGGTATTTATTCGCTAACGAACATGTCGATCCCCCCAATTCGTACGACCCGCAATTTCGAGGTGCGTCAGACCTGTACAACCAATCGCTGGAGGGATTGCTCAGAATTGTGCACCGCTCCGGCGAGTTGGAGCCTGGCAAAACTCGAGAGTTTAAAACAGCAACCCACAGTTGCACTCTTGACGTCGTCGTCCGGAGCAACAACTGGAAGAACGAAGAATTCGGCAGTTTTAAATTTGTCAATGACTACCGAATCAAAGGCTTGCGGA